>VSNY01000027.1 GCA_009774535.1 Lachnospiraceae bacterium | reverse complement strand
GAAAATAAGCAGTTGGAAACAGTTTTAGAGGAAAATTATTTAAAAGAAACGCTGGCGCTGGCAGAAAAACAGCTTTTCAAGGCCCGGGAAACGCTGGAACAAAAGCAGGAGGAAATCCTGGCAGAAAAACGGGAGATCCGGGAAAATACGGAGCATGGTGTTACGAATCTTTGGAGTTCTGATGGATTTGAAGCGCTTGTCGAGCTGAGTCAGAGCATTTCGCCGATTACGGAACTGGCGGCTGATTATGATGAAACGGTAAGAAAGATTCACCGCCTGGAACAGCTGCTTCGGACTCCCTATTTTGCAAGGATTGACTTTTGTTTTGAAGATGAGGAGGAAGCCGAGAACGTTTATATCGGAAGGACGTCGCTGTCGGAAGGAAATGCCGGAAATATTTATGTCTATGATTGGCGTTCTCCGATTGCCAGCGTGTTTTACCGATTTATGACGGGGCCTGCTTATTATGAGGCGCCTGCAGGGAGGATCGAAGGGCAGGTCAAATGTAAGCGGCAGTATGAGATTAAAGACAGACAGCTGCTTTATTTTTTTGACACGGATCTGAACATCAATGATGAAATCTTAAAACAGCTGCTGAGCCGGAATACTTCGCCGCGTATGAAAGCGATTGTGGAGACCATTCAAAGGGATCAGGATGAGATCATCCGCAATATGGAAAGTGATCTTTTGATGATTCAGGGAGTTGCCGGAAGCGGGAAGACGTCTATTGCGCTGCACCGGGCGGCGTATTTGATGTATCAGGGGCTGCAGTCGAAGCTGTCTGCGAATCATATTTTGATCCTGTCTCCAAATGCTGCGTTTGAACAGTATATTGCGGATGTGCTGCCGGAACTTGGGGAAGAAAATGTGGTTTCGATGGTGTTTGAGGATTTGCTGCATGCGTATTTAAAAGAAAGGAAGATTCAGCCGCAAAGCAGGTATTTGGAGGCGGTTGTTACAGATGACGCGCAGGCGGATTTTATAAAAAAGAGTATGTCGTTTAAGAGTTCTGAGCAATTCCGGCTGCTGATGGACCAGTTTGTGGCGGATCTGCCGCTTTCGGAGATCCGGTTTGAGGATATCAGCCTGGATGGACAGTGCATAGCTACAAAAGAAGAGATGCGGCAATGGGTGCTGGATCGTCCGCAGGCGCCGCTGGCCGAACGGCTGGAACAGCTTGGGGAGTATGTGCTGGAAAATCTGGAAGCGTCAAAAGGGCATGTAAACGGCAGTGAGAAAAATGAAGTGCTGCAGAAAGTGCAGAATTGTACGAAGTTAAATGTATATTACCTTTATCGGAAACTATGGGAGAAAAAGGCGCTGTTTCGGGATATGGAAAAAAAGAGTGAATCTGCGGGGGATGGCTGTGATCTGCAGGGACAGTCTGCAGAGGATGCATATGCAGGCTGCATGCGCGGGATCAGGAAGCGGACACTGGAAAATATGGAGTCTGAATGCATGCCGTTTGAAGATGCGGCCGCGGTATTATATTTGCATTTGAAAATTTATGGAAGCAGCAGGTTTCGCAATATCCGGCAGGTTATTATTGATGAGGCGCAGGATTATACGCTGCTGCAGTACGAGATTTTTCGTATGATTTTTCCAAATGCGAAATATACAGTGCTGGGTGATGTGAACCAGACGCTGACCAGACAGAAGGATCTTTCTTTTTATGAGCAGGTGCAAAATACGTTGCATAAAAAACGGTCTTCGCTGGTTACTTTGGAGAAAAGTTTTCGCTGTACCAATGAAATCCTGCAGTTTGGCCTGCAGTTTATAAAGCATAGGCCGCAGATCCAGTGTTTTAACAGGCAGGGGGACGAGGTGGCAGTCAGGGCGTTTGACCAGCATGAACAGTATCTAAAGGGGATTGCTATGGAGGCGGAAGCATGCAGGAGCCAGGGGTTTCGGACGGTCTGTCTGCTTTGCCGGACGGAGAAAAAATGTGCGTTTTTGTATGAAGAACTGAAATCCCGGATCGATCTTCACCGGATGGAGCACAATGAGATTGATTGTCTGGAAGGGGTTTTTCTGCTTCCTTCTTATATGGCCAAAGGGCTGGAGTTTGACGCGGTGCTGATCTGTGATGCGGATGCAAAGAGCTTTTATTCTGAAAATGACAGGAAGATTTTATATATGGAGAGTACAAGAGCGCTGCACAGGCTGGGAGTGTTTTGTGAAGGAGCGCTTACGCCGCTGATTGGAAGGCAGTGATGTTATTCTGGTATTTTCAGACGCCGGATGCTGGGGAAGCAGGGAGAAAAAGGACTTTTCCGGATGATTCCTCTCCGCGTTGCGGTACGTCTGCGCTTATGATATAATTACCTGCATCACACCAAAATTGTTTGCCGTGCAAAATGGAGGATCTAGTTATGAAACCACTTCCAAAAATCTCAGAAGCAGAATATGAAGTTATGAAAGTCATATGGAACTATGCCCCGATCAATACGAATGAAATTACGGAACGTCTGACCCGTACGACTGACTGGAGTCCGAAAACGATCCAGACACTGATCAAACGCCTGGTCAATAAGGGGGTGCTGACGTATGAAAAACAAAGCCGGGTATTTGTCTATACGCCGTTATTTAGTCAAAAAGACTACATTGGACAGGAAAGCCATTCGTTTTTAGACCGTTTTTACAATGGCAGCATGACCTCCATGCTGACGGCTTTTCTGGACAGTGACCAGTTAACGGCTGCCGAAATCGATACGCTGCAAATGCTGCTTTCCCGAAATTCAAAAAAAGGAGGCCGCTGACATGACAGACTTTATGCCCCGTTTTTTACTTTGCAACCTTTTGATCAGTATAATCATTGCAATATTTCTTGTTGTCAGATATTTATTATATAATTATTTAACAAACCGTATGCGTTATCATCTGTGGTATTTGCTGCTTGGATTGCTGGCTGTTCCTTTTCTGCCGGCTTCTTTCACGCGCCTGCCGCGGATGTTTTCTTTGTTTGGAATCTGGAATCAGATTCCTGCCGCTGTGAATGATCTGGCGCTGGTACCAAACAATGCGGTACATCCATCTGGCGCTGCAGGCTGGATAAATGACATAAGTGTATCTGTCGGCAGAAAAGCGCCTTCTGTTCTTTGGATGGTTTTATCCTGCATGTGGGTTGCTGGAATGTGCGCTGTAGCTTTATCCTTGTTGCGTACGCTGCTGCAGCTGCATCAAATCCGCCGCTCTGCGATGCCTGTACAAAATGCTGCGGTACGCCGTATTTACAACAGCTGCCTGGCAGAAATGCAGATCAAGCGCAGTATCCCTCTTCGCAGTACGGCATGTTTTTCATCACCGGTTATCACGGGATTGTTCCGGCCATATATTTATTTGCCGTCACACCTGACCCGCGGTTATTCTTCCCGGCAGTTACGTTATATGTTCCTGCATGAGCTGCAGCACTACCGCCATAAAGATACCTTGGCAAACCATCTGATGAACGTGGTAAATGTCATTTACTGGTTTCATCCGTTTGTTTGGTATATTTTAAAAGAAATGCGCGCAGACCGGGAGATCGCCTGTGATACTTCTGTATTAAATATGCTGCAGGAAGACGATTATGAAGATTATGGAAATACGCTGCTCGTTCTTGCAAGGCAGGCGTCGGCCACAGTCTCCCCGTTTGCATCCGGAATCCATGCAGGTATGGCGCAGATGAAAAAACGGGTATTGAATATTGCCGGCTACCGGCCACCGTCCCAGAAACGCATGATTCAGGGCATATTGGCATTTGCGCTGACAGCGGCGCTGCTTTTTGGTTTTGTTCCTGTTTTATCTGCAAATGCTTCGGACCAGGAACATGCCGATGTTTCTTATATCGATGATAAAATAACAGAACTGGATCTGCGTCGTGAGTTTGGCAGCTGCAATGGAAGTTTTGTTTTATATGATTCTGCAGACAGTTCCTGGCAGATTTATAACAAAGATCAAGCGCTCACCCGCACTGCCCCGGCTTCTACTTATAAAATCTACAGCGCCCTGCTTGGGCTTGAGACCGGAGTTATTTCGCAGGAACAATCTGTTATTCCATGGGACGGCCAGGAATATATATATCCGGAATGGAACGCAGATCAGGATTTGATTTCTGCCATGCAGCATTCAGTAACCTGGTATTTTCAAGCGCTGGATCGAAAGGTCGGACTTGCACGGATTAAAAATCATATCCGCAGGATTCGTTATGGCAATCAGGTTGTAACCGGGAATACGGATCATTACTGGATCGATGGAGGATTGAAAATCTCCCCGGTCGAACAGGTGGAATTACTGAAAAATCTGGCTGACAACACCTTTGGTTTTTCGCAGGAACATATGGATCTGGTGAAGCAGTCCATCCGCCTTGCAGACGGGGACAGCGGTACGCTCTATGGAAAAACAGGAACGGTAAGCGCAGATGGCAAAAATATATCCGGCTGGCTGGTCGGTTATGTGGAAACGAACGGCAGGAACCGCTTTTTTGCTGTGAATATACAAAAGGAAGACCAGGCAGACGGGCCTGCAGCTGCGCAGATTGCTTTGAAAGCGCTTGCCAGGCTCGGGGTGTGGCAGGAAAATTTATTCTAAATAAAAGAATAAGATATAACGATACGGCAGGAAGAATCTCCAGATGGAATTGATTCCAGGGAATCTAATGGAGAGAACGAAGCGTGAAAGATTATAATATTAGGAAGGGATACGATATGAAAGAAGGATGTCTCATCTGTCAATCTCCACTCGAATATTTGGAAGCGGATGAAAGGATGGAATGCGCCATCTGTCAAAAAAAGAGAACAGTAAGGCCAGATGCGTAGAAGGGCATTATGTATGTAATGAGTGCCATACTGCCGGTATGGATGTTATGATTGGGATGCGCATGAAAGAGTCGTCAAAAGATCCGGTTGAAATTATTGAGAAAACGGCTGCCCGTTTGTAAAAACAAATGAACAGATAATAAAATCTGTATTGAGTATACAGAGAAATTTTCTTAAAATAAAGTCTGTATTGAGTATACAGAGAGATTTTCTTAACGTGAGGAATGCTTTTTACTGGATTATGGGTGAAGCCGCGTAACGGTTCCATGGGTGATCTGGACTGTTACGCGGCTTGATTTTAACGTTTGTCATCGTCTATAAATAACTTGACATATAAATCTTACTAGTGTAAGATTTATGCAACCAGAGAAAAACTTTTTAATAAATAAGTAAAACGGAGGTAATGATATGCGGCCTTACAAGAAAAGGAACAGGAAAAGAATCAGGATGAAAAACAGGAAAAAGATCATACTGGCAAGCTGTCTTCTGATTTTGGCAGCAGTTTTTTGTATGGTATTGTTTCTATTGTTTTTGTTCACGCAGTCCGGTCAAAAAGAAAAGTTTAGCTTTCATTTGCGCAAGGAAAAAGCGCAGGAAAATCCGGATACTTTGCTGCTTGCCTATATGAACTGCGCGGCAAAAAAAGAATATGCGAAAATGTATGACATGCTGGATATCGAAGCTTCCGGGAATATTACAAAGCAGGATTTTGTGGAACGCAATCAGGCAATTTACGAAGGAATCGGTATGCAGGATATGCAAATAAAAGTTACGGACTATGACCAGGAAGCGCATATTGTAACATATAAGACTTCTTTTGATACCGAAGCAGGCAGTATTCAATTTGAAAATGAAGCATTTTTCCATAAGGGCGATGACGGTTATCGCCTGGCCTGGTCAGACGCTATGATCTTTCCGAAGCTTGGAAAAACGGATAAGGTGCGGGTATCTACGATCCAGGCAAGGCGCGGCGAAATCAAAGACCGGAAAGGCCGGGTACTTGCAGGATGGGGCAGTGCGGCTTCGGTCGGGATTGTCCCTGGCAAGCTGCCGCAGCAGGAACAGACGGCTGAACAGATTGCTAAAATTGCGAAGCTGCTGGAGATGGAGCCGGAGGCAGTCATAAAAAAGCTGGAAGCAAAATGGGTAAAAAAAGATTCGTTTGTCCCGATCCGGACGCTGCCAGCGGTCGACGAGCTTGCGCTGATGTCCATAGAACCAGATGAAAAAATGCAGCAGGAACATAAGCGCCAGCAGAAGCTGCTAAAGATCCCGGGGGTCATGATACAGGAAGTAAAAATAAGGGAATATCCATACCAGGAGGCAGCGGCGCATCTGGTCGGCTATGTACAGAATGTAACGGCGGAGGATTTGGAAGAACATGCGGGCGAAGGCTATACCACGTCCAGTATGATCGGCCGCAGCGGAATGGAAGGACTGTTTGAAAAAGAACTGAAAGGAACGAATGGCTGCAGGATCTATATTACCGATGAAAATGGCAGGGAAAAAGAGGAACTGGCATCTGTAGACGTGCAGCACGGGAAAGAGATCCGGCTGACGATTGACGCGGAACTGCAGGAACAAATATATAAACAGTTCCAGGACGATAAAAGCTGCTCCGTAGCCATGCATCCCCAAACAGGCGAGGTGCTTGCACTGATCAGTACACCTTCTTATGATAATAATGACTTTATCTTAGGAATGTCAGCGAAACAATGGACCTTCTTAAATGAAGACGAAAGAAAACCGCTGTACAACCGTTTCCGGCAGGCTTGGAGTCCCGGCTCTACGTTTAAGCCTGTGATTGCGGCAATCGGTCTGGAAACGGGGACGCTGAATCCGCAGGAGGATTTTGGAAATGTCGGATTGAGCTGGCAGAAAGACGCATCCTGGGGCGCCTATCATGTGACGACACTGCATGACTATCAGCCGGTCATTCTGGACAATGCGCTGATCTGGTCCGATAATATTTATTTTGCCAAAGCAGCGCTGAAAATCGGAGCCCAAAACCTGGAAGATCATCTATTAAAACTAAATTTTACAAAAAAGATTCCATTTGAAATTACAATGGCGAAGGCACAGTTTTCAAATACAGAACATCTTGAGACAGAAATACAGCTGGCGGACAGCGGGTATGGGCAGGGGCAGATTCTAATCAATCCGCTGCATTTGGCGGGGATCTATACGGCATTTTGCAACAAAGGCAGCATGATCCAGCCATACCTGACCGTCAGATCCGGCCAGGATGCAGATACCAATACAAAGACAGATCCGCAGGAAGAGGCTGGCGTGTGGATCGCAAATGCTTTTCGTGCAGAAACGGCAGACCGGGTATTGGAAGGACTAAAGAAAGTCATAAATGATCCAAACGGAACAGGGTATGCGCTGCGCCGGGACGATGTGGTTCTGGCGGGAAAAACCGGGACCGCGGAAATCAAGGCGTCTAAGGATGACCATACAGGTACCGAGCTTGGATGGATGGCTGTATTTACAGCAGAAAAGACGGCTGAACGGCCGATCCTGCTTGTCAGCATGACAGAAGATGTAAAAGGACGCGGCGGAAGCGGATATGTGGTGCAGAAGGTGAAGCAGGTGCTGGAGTATTGGATGGAGCAGTAGAATCTTGAAGCTGCCATTTGAGAATCTAAAAAAATGACCGTTAGCAAAAAGAGCAGCAGTAAGGATCTGAAATAGTATAAAAAATGCTGAAAAAGAAAGGGAGTGGAAAACGGATTCTTATATAATGTATCTCAGATTTTTATCATATTTGGATCAATCAGAAGAGAAACATTTTTGACAAAGTGCTGCGTTAGTTGATTGGCAGTCTGGACGCCGGAGCTGTAAGCCATGCCGTTCCCTCCCTCACCCGGCGTCCCCATAGCCAATCAAAAACGTAGCACTCTGCCAATTCAGTTTCCACAAATCAGAAGCGCATAATATATTTTTCAGACAAATATATTGTTACATTCCGTTACCTGCCCAAAATTCGACATACCTATATGCATTGTTGTCAATGATCGTTCCATAATTTCCAAGCGTATAGCCATAGAGACGCATAGCGCATGTTCTTCTGGCATCGATCAAATCATAATTGTAACTATTACAATAAAATGGTGGAGTTGAATTGACGCCTTCCAGATAAGTTGTAAATACCTTATTAATACTGCCATATACCCAATATCCCGTTTAATTAGTGACAGTTGCATTTAAATGGACGGTTGCTCCTTCAACTTTCTTTTCTCGGTTAACTGAATAAGTGCTTCTTAATCCTGCCGGCATTTCAGTTGTACATATTCCACTGCCACTTTCCTCTATCGTTTTATTTTCCAAACGAGCAATTGCTGCATCAGCCCTTTTTTTCGCTTTATTGTTTTCTAGAATTTCTGCCCGCAAAGTTTTTTCAAATTCATCAACCGACACATTTATTTTTGCATTGTAATTCTGCATCGGAATACCGTCCTCCGGAGTTAAAAACCTGACGTTTGTAGAATATTCATCATTAAGCTTATCAATCACCTGCTGATACGGGTCCGTATTCTGTTGTTCTGCTGCAATCACAGGCAGTGAGAAAATGACTATCGCCAATGTTGTTAAAATGAACAGACTTCTTTTTTTGAATTTTTTCATAGTTGCCTCCTTGTTTTTCACTGATAAAAGTTATTTTATGGTATGGTATCATTGCTTAAAATTCATTTATCCTACATGATACATCCATAATGCGTATAAGATTATGTCTATATGCTATTCGTTTGCAGAATAGTATTACAGCATTTACACCATGCAGCATTTGCTGTATAAACATTTTTTTCTCTTAATACATAGTTGTAACTCCTTTCTAAAATTTATGTTATTTGAAGCAATAATACCCTGTTATTTATAGAATCTGACCCTGCGTTGAATCCTGTCCATTATTCCTCTTCTAATTTTCTTTTTAATAAATTTCGTCCGCGCTCCAATCTTTTTTTTACCGTAGATTCTGTCAGTCTTAAAATTTTACTGATCTCCTTACATGGATAACCGCCCATATAGTAAAGTAATATTACCTCTTTATATTTAGCAGGCAATTCTGTCAGGCTGAACATAAGTCCCACGTCTTCTTTCTGATTATCGCTTATTTCTACTGTATCAATGTCTACAGCCATATGTAAATGATGAAGTCGTAATTTATTTTTACAAATATTCATACACACTTTTAAGACCCAGGCTTTTTCATGTTCGTTGTCATAAAAAGCAGGAGCTTTTGTGATATACCTGAGAAACGTATCCTGAACAGCATCTTCTGCATCATATTGATTTTTTAGCATAGTGAATGCTGTCCGGTACAATATATTCCAATAGTTTTCAAAAACAGTATCAATTTGTTTTAGGATCACCAGTTTTCCCCATTTCTTATGTGGCTGCTATACTGATCTAATAATAACACACATCAGACCATGAAATGGTGACATTTGAGATGAGATTTATAATTTTTTTATAAAATAAAAAATGATTAGACGCTATTTTCAAATCTAATCATTATAATTGGTACTTCTTTTTCAAGATTTAGCGGGACGATTGGGTATTTAGAAAAAATCTGTCGCCTAATACTAAAATTATGCTGCAAAACAGGCGTTACCATATGGCTCTGCGCGTATAGAATCTCTTTTTTTCGGATAAGCTATATACAGTAATACGAAAAACAGACAACTGTATGTGCATTTCGCCTGAAATGAAGAAACGCACAGCAGCATGATAGGAGGAAATCATACATGAACGATCAAAAAGTCCATCCATTAACCGGCGCTTCCAACCAGCGCCTTGACAAAACATCGCAGTCAGACAGCCAGTGTACCGCAGCCTGGGCAGGAACGGATCATCACGCACCAAAATCGAACGTATCCATTCCGGACACCAGCGCCGTGGAGCATGCCAAAGAATGGGTTGACAACGGAAGCAGGCTGTAAGGAGGATATTATGGGAAAGATCAAAATGACGGTTGACGGCAATACAGCCGCAGCCTATGCAGCCTATGCATTTACGGATGTAGCGGCGATTTATCCGATTACGCCCTCTTCCACGATGGCCGAAGTGGTCGATGAATGGGCGGCGAATGGAAGGAAAAATATGTTCGGACAGACGGTGAAAGTAGCCCAGATGCAGTCCGAAGCTGGCGCGGCAGGCGCATTTCACGGATCGCTCCAGGCGGGCGCGCTGACGACGACATTTACCGCGTCCCAAGGGCTGCTTTTAATGATTCCAAATATGTATAAAACAGCCGGAGAGCTGCTGCCGGGTGTGTTTCATGTCAGCGCGCGTTCGATTGCGGCGCAGGCGCTGAATATTTTCGGCGATCATCAGGATGTTATGGCGGCCAGGCAGACCGGGTGCGTCATGCTTGCATCCGGCTCTGTGCAGGAAGTGGTGGATCTGGCTCCGGTTGCGCATCTTGCGGCAATCAAAGGAAGGCTGCCGTTTATCCATTTCTTCGACGGCTTTCGTACTTCCCATGAGGTGCAGAAAGTAGAAGCGCTTTCTTATGAGGATTTTGCCAGACTGGTAGATGAAAAAGCGCTGCAGGAGTTCCGCGACCGGGCGCTGTCGCCGAATCATCCGGTTACCAGGGGAACGGCGCAGAACCCGGATATTTATTTTCAGACGCGCGAAGCATGCAACCCGTTTTATCAACAAATTGTTCCGATTGTAGAAGATTATATGAATCAGATCAATGCGCTGACCGGAAGATCGTACGGACTGTTTCGCTATTACGGCGCGCAGGATGCAGAGTATGTTGTGATTGCGATGGGTTCGGTGTGCGGCACAATCGAAGAGACCGTAGATTATTTCAATGAGAAAGGGGAAAAATACGGCGTTCTGGAAGTACACTTGTTCCGTCCGTTTTCTGCGGTACACTTTTTAAAAGCAATGCCAAAGACGGTAAAGCGAATCGCTGTTTTGGACCGGACCAAAGAGCCGGGGGCGATAGGCGAGCCGCTGTATCTGGACGTGCGCAGCTGTTATTATGGAATGGAGCATGCGCCTGTAATTATCGGGGGCCGGTACGGACTTGGCTCCAAGGATACGACGCCTGCCCAGATCGCGGCTGTTTTTGACAATTTAAAAAGCGCGTCGCCAAAGGAACGGTTTACGGTCGGGATTTATGACGACGTTACGCATACGTCGCTGCCGCCTGCCCAGAAGATCATTACCGCAAAAGCAGGCACGGTGCGCTGCAAATTCTGGGGTCTTGGCTCTGACGGCACGGTAGGCGCGAATAAGCAGGCGGTCAAGATTATCGGAGAGCATACAGAGCAGTTTGTGCAGGCGTATTTTGCTTATGATTCCAAAAAATCCGGCGGGCTTACGACTTCGCATCTGCGCTTTGGCAGCCAGCCGATCAAATCCGCTTATCTGATCGACGAGGCGGATTATATTGCCTGCCATAACCAGTCGTTTGTGCATAGCTACGATTTGCTGCACGGCCTAAGACAAGGCGGTACGTTTGTGCTGAACTGCATGTGGGACAGCGCGCAGCTGGAAGCGCATCTGCCGAAAAAAATGATGCGTGAACTGGCGGAGCGGGAAATCGATTTTTACTGCATCGATGCGGTGAAGATCGCGGAAGAGATCGGTCTTGGCAATCGTATTAACATGATTATGCAGGGCGCGTTTTTTAAGCTGGCCAATATTCTTCCGCAGGAAGAAGCCAAACAGTATTTAAAAGACGCTGTGCAAAAAGCATACGGCAAAAAAGGCGAACAGGTCGTCCGCATGAATCATGAAGCGATTGAGCATGGTTTTACGGATCTTGTAAAGATTCAGGTGCCGGAACACTGGAAAACATTTACGGAGGAAGAAAAGAAGCAGGAAACCGACGGCGTCAAAGAACCGGAATTCGTAGCCACAGTGATGCGCCCGATGAACCGTCAGGAAGGCGACCGGCTTGCAGTCAGCGCGTTTGCGGGCATGGAAGACGGCACGTTCCCCAACGGCTCTTCGGCTTATGAAAAACGCGGCATTGCGGTACATGTGCCGGAATGGAATGTGGAGACCTGTATCCAGTGCAACCAGTGTTCTTATATCTGTCCGCATGCCTGCGTGCGGCCGTACCTTCTGACGGCGGAGGAAAAAGCGGCCGCGCCGGAATCCTTCCGCACACAGAAGGCAAAAGGCAAAGGGCTGGAAGAGTATGAGTTCCGGATTCAGATCAGCACAATGGACTGCACGGGCTGCGGCAACTGCGCGGATATCTGTCCGGCCAAGCCAAAAGCGCTGGTCATGAAAAAGCTGGATACGCAGACACAGGAGCAGACGCAAAACTGGGCTTATGCCGTCAGCAAGGTAGCGGATAAAGGAAATCTGTTTGAAGGCAGAACCGTCAAAGACAGCCAGTTTAAGCAGCCTCTTATTGAATTTTCCGGCGCCTGCGCAGGCTGCGGGGAACCAGCGTATATCAAGCTGGTCACACAGCTGTTCGGCGACCGTATGATGATCGCGAACGCGACCGGATGCTCTTCGATCTGGGGCGCTTCCGCACCAACGACGGCCTATACGTGCGATCATAACGGGCATGGGCCATCCTGGGCAAACTCCCTGTTTGAAGACAATGCCGAATATGGCTACGGAATGTACCTGGGCGTGCGTCAGATCCGCGACGGCATTGAACAGTATATGAGAGAACTGCTGAAAAAAGATCTGGAAACAACCGTGCCGATGTTAAACGATGCATTTTTACACTGGATACAGGTGCGGGAAGAGGGCGAAGCTTCCAAAGGAGCATCTGAAGAAGTGCTGGAAGTACTGGAAAGCGTGCTTACTGAGGATGCGCCTATTGACGGAGAGCCGGAAACGCTGCGTCTGCTGCGTGCGATCTGGAAACACAGGGATTATCTGGTCAAGCGTTCGATCTGGATGATCGGCGGCGACGGATGGGCTTACGATATCGGTTACGGCGGATTGGATCAAGTCCTTGCATCCGGAGAAGACGTAAATGTACTTGTCTTTGACACGGAAATCTATTCCAATACCGGAGGACAGGCATCCAAATCCACACCTGCGGCGGCAGTAGCCAAATTCGCGGCATCCGGGAAAACATCCGGCAAAAAAGACCTGGGACGCATGATGATGACATATGGAAATATCTATGTCGCACAGGTCGCTATGGGCGCGGATAAGAATCAGACGCTTAAAGCCATCCGCGAAGCAGAAAGCTACAAAGGGCCTTCCCTGATTATCGCTTATGCGCCATGTATCAGCCACGGCCTGCGGTGCGGTATGGGCAAGAGCATGGAAAATATGGCCAAAGCGGTGGAAGCCGGCTACTGGCATCTGTACCGCTACCATCCGGATCTGGCCAAAGAAGGACAGCAGCCGTTTACTTTGGATTCTAAAGATCCGACAGGCGATTTCCGTGAGTTTTTGATGGGACAGGTACGGTATTCCGCGCTTGCGCGCCAGTTCCCGGATCATGCGGAGCAATTGTTTGAAAAGGCGGAAAAAGACGCGGCGCGCAGGCTGAAAGAGTATCAGCGGCTATTTCGATAATATTTTCAATCAAAAACAGCCAGTTTTCTGGCTGTTTTCTTTTGTTAATGGAATTTTTATCCTTGACAAACAGTCTTTCCTATGTTAAATTTGATTCAGATGATATAGTGTGTAACTGGTAAGCAGGCATTAACTATGCATGAATCTAAGGATTTTTATGCATATTGATGCCTTTTTTGTGCCGCGGCTGACCGGAGGCGGTTTTTGGGAAAAATCTGCCGGAAGCAGGAATAGGAACAGGCTCATATGCATAAAATACCGGAAAACAGGGAGGGAATTTTTATGAAAGACCAGATTTTTGGCGTATTGCAGCGTGTGGGCCGTTCCTTTATGCTGCCAATCGCAATCCTGCCGGTGGCAGGCCTGTTACTCGGCGTCGGAGGTTCCTTTACGAACGAGACGATGCTGGAAACCTACGGGCTGATGGGGATTATGGGTCCTGGAACCGTGCTGAACGCGATCCTGCGGGTAATGAGCGCAGCCGGAGATATCGTGTTTGGAAACTTACCGATTATCTTTGCAATGGGTGTCGCCATCGGTATGGCAAAAAAGGAAAAAGACGTAGCAGCGTTGTCTGCAGCGATTGCCTTTTTCATTATGCATGCATCCATCGGAGCAATGATTACAAATCATGGCGGGCCGGAACAGATGCTGGAAGGCGCTACCGCGTCGGTTGTAGGTATTACATCGCTGCAGATGGGCGTGTTCGGCGGTATTATTGTCGGGCTTGGCGTATCGGCGCTTCATAACCGGTTTTATAAAATCGAGCTGCCGCAGGTGCTTTCGTTTTTCGGCGGTACAAGGTTTGTGCCGATTATCAGCGGCCTGACGTATACGGTTGTCGGTATTTTAATGTTCTTTATCTGGCCGGTGATCCAGCAGGGCATCTATGCAGTAGGCGGCGTTGTGCTGGAATCCGGTTATGCGGGGACATGGGTATATGGTCTGATGGAACGTGCGCTGATTCCGTTCGGACTGCATCATGTATTTTATCTTCCGTTCTGGCAGACAGGACTTGGCGGCACAATGGAAGTGGCTGGCCGTATGATTGAGGGCGCTCAGAATATTTTCTTCGCACAGCTGGCAGATCCAAGTGTCGATCATTTTGCGGTATCCGCGACCAGATTTATGTCAGGAAAGTTCCCGTTAATGATTTTTGGCCTTCCGGGCGCGGCGCTTGCTATGTATAAGACGGCAAAACCGGAGAAAAAAGAAGCTGTTGCCGGTCTTTTAATGTCGGCAGCTCTGACGTCCATGCTGACGGGTATTACGGAACCGCTGGAGTTCACATTCTTATTTGTAGCGCCGTTATTATATGCGATCCATTGTGTATTTGCGGGTCTGGCATATATGCTGATGCATGTGTTTAACGTAGGTGTCGGCATGACGTTCTCCGGCGGTCTGATCGATATGTTCCTGTTTGGTATTCTGCAGGGAAATGCAAAGACGAGCTGGGTTTGGATTGTTGTAGTTGGAATTGGCTATTTTGCGGCATACTTTTTACTGTTCTCTTTCCTGATTCAGAAAATGGATCTTAAGACACCAGGACGGGACGACAATGAAGAAGTCAAGCTGTACCGCAGAAGTGATGTGGATGCACGCAAAAAAGGAGACGCATCCGGTCAGGGAGCAGCAGCTTCTGCAGAAGATGCGCTGTCAGAGACGATCTGCCACGGACTGGGAGGAAAGAAAAATATTTCCGATGTGGACTGCTGTGCGACCAGATTACGCTGTACGGTATATGATTCCAGCCTGGTAGACGATGCTATGCTGAAATCAACCGGAGCGTCCGGCGTTGTACACAAAGGAAATGGCGTACAGATTATTTACGGGCCGCGCGTAACCGTTATTAAGGCAAATTTAGAAGATTATCTGGAAACGGCCCCGAACGAGCTGTATCAAAAGACAGCCGCGGCAACCGGGAATGCCGGCGGTCAGGCACAGGAAGCGCCAAAGAAAAAAGCAGAAGGAAAAGTATTAAAATCCGAAATTATTGCAAGCCCGGCAGACGGAATAGCGGCAGATTTATCGGATGCGCCGGATGAAGCGTTTGCAGGCCGTATGATGGGAGACGGAGCGATTGTAACGCCGTCAGAGGCCAAGGTTGTAGCGCCGCAGGACGGTGAGATTGGGTTTGTATTTGAAACAAAGCACGCGATTGGGTTTGTTACGTCATCCGGAACGGAGCTGCTGCTTCATATGGGCATTGACACCGTTAAGCTGAACGGGCAGGGATTTGAGGTACTTGTAAAAGACGGGGACAAAGTAAAAAAAGGCGATCTTTTGATGAAGCTGGATCTGGCATTTTTAAAAGAACATGCGCCGTCGCTTGCATCTCCGGTACTATGTACAGAGTTAGCGGAAAATCAGAAAATACGTTTGTTAAAAACAGGCAGCATCAAGGCTGGAGAAGCATTGTATGCCATTGATACGTATGAAGAATAGGAATGGGTGACTGTCTGCGGATACGAAGGATCATGGGATAATGGGGAGAAGAGTATGTTCAGAGTGAAGAAGGCATTAAATAACAATACCGTACTTGCAATCGGGGAATCGGACAGCTGCGAATACCTTTTGATCGGAAAAGGCATCGGTTTTGGCAAAAAGGTGAGCCAGCGGATGGAAGCGCCCGAAGAATGCGCAATTTATTCCCTTTATGAGCATACAGAGCGTGGAAGCGCCCTGGAACTGGTAAAGGATATGGACCCGGTTTTTTTAGAGATTGCGCAGCAGGTATTAAAGGAAAGTGAACATGTTTTTGGAAAAGTCGACTGGAGCATACTCTTTCCGATGGCTGACCATATCGCATTTGCGGTGAAGCGTATCCGCAACGACGAGCAGATCCGCAATCCGCTGACCGGAGATATCCAGGCGCTGTTTCATATGGAATACAAGACTGCGGAATGCATCCGCCCGATTTTAAAAGAACGTCTGGGCGTGGAGATTGATGAGCATGAAGTCAGTTATATTGCCCTGCATATTCATTCTGCGATCGAAAATGAGACGGTTGCGCTGTCGATGCAGATCGCAGGCACCGTGCGTGAATGTATCCAGATGGTAGAAGAGCAGACTGGCAGGCGGATCGATGTGATGTCGCTGTCATATAACAGGCTGATGAACCATGTGAGATTTATGGCTGTACGCGTGTCCAAAGGAGAAAAATTAAAGCTGGACATGAATGAATATATGCTCGAGCAGTTTCCGGATGCATTCCGTATGGCGGGAGTCTTATGCAGTCATTTGGAAAAATATCTGAAACAGCCGGTAGACGAGGTAGAGACCGGATATTTGGCGATGCATATTCAAAGAGTGTTGTCAGAGTTAGAATAACTAAATGAAAGTTTGCGGTTTGCGTGCTGGCGATGAATTTACCAGAGCGCGAACCACGATGATGGAGCGGGGACACGATTTGCAGTGTCCCCCTTTTTTGTGTTGTAACAGTTCGGATTACTCATGGAGCGGTTGCTTGTTTTTTGCTACTGCAAAAAGATTTAAAATTAACTTGACAAAGGTTGACTATCGTGATAGTATACATATGAAAACACTATTGCAATAGTCATTTTCCGAGGAGGGAAGTAAGTTATGGAACTGAAATTGTTTGATTCAGAGTTAAAAGTGATGGAGACATTGTGGAAAGCAGGCGGCGACCTTCCGGCAGGGCAAATCGCAAAGATTCTGCAGGAAGAGACTGGCTGGAACCGCAATACCACGTACACAGTGATCAAAAAGTGTATTGCAAAAGGAGCGGTCAGACGCAGCGATCCGAAATTCCAGTGTCACGCGCTGATTACGAGAAAGCAGGTACAAAGCTATGAGACCGGAGAGCTGATTGACAAGATGTTTGACGGCTCCAGGCAGAAGTTTTTTGCGTCGTTTTTAGCAGACGGTGAGCTGACGGAGGAGGAAGTCAAACAGCTGAAAGAAATGGTTTCCGGGCTGGAAAAGTGAGGTTGGTTGTATGAGGTTGTTGGAAATGAGCGTTTCTGCGGGCGTGCTGATTCTGCTGATTGTGTTTGTTTGCAGAAGCAGTTTATGGAAGCTTTCCAGACGGGCGGTTATGCTGCTGTGGATGGTCGCGCTGGCAAGGCTGCTGCTGCCGGGCAGTCTGCCGATACAAAAAGGGATTTCGGTTCCGGTGTGCAGACTCGTACAGCGGATGTGCAGCCTGCGCCCGGTCGTTACGGGACATCCAGCCAGAGGAGGCTCTGCAGATGGAGTGCCGCAAGCGGCTTCTTGCGGCCAGACAGGCTTTTGGGGAGCAGATCCGATGCAGGCAGCAGGATGGATCTGGCTGACAGGTATGTGCTGCGCTGGTGTATATTTTTTCTATTCTTATTGGAAAGAATATCGGCTGCTGGCACAGGCGCTTGCGCTGGAAAGCATCGTGGCGCCGGGCGTCTGTCAGGAGAATCTGACAATGCAGTATGACAGACAGGATGGAGCCGAAAATGCTATCTGGCATAAATTCGATCAGATGAAGGAGTGCTGTCGGTCGGCATGCAGGCTGGCAGGTATGCGTGCACAGGGAAAGAACGTACGTATTTTCGTTCATGACCAGATCCGTTCGCCGCTGGTGTTTGGGCTGATCCGGCAGCGCATTGTCATTCCAAAGGGACTGCTGTCTTTGGAGCAGGCGCAGATGCAGCATATCCTGACACATGAAATGGTTCATATCAGACGTTATGACAATCTGCGGAAACTGTTTTGCGCTGCTGCTGTCTGTGTGCATTGGTTTAATCCGGCGGTGTGGCTGATGTATGTGCTGTTTGCAAGGGATCTGGAATTATGCTGTGACGAGCAGGTGCTGGCGGCATACGGCAAGCAGGGCAGACAGGAGTATGCATATACACTTTTGACACTGGCGAAGAATCAGAAGAAGACGACATTGTTTTGCAGCGGATTTTGGGAAAATCCGGTCAAAGAAAGGATAGTGGCTATTATGAAATATAAAAAATTAACAGCAACCGGTATCTTATGCGCAGGAATACTTTTTATGGGTGCGACGTCTGTATTTGCGACAAACGAGCAGACAGCCGGGACAAAAGCAGAAGCGAATCAGGTGAATGAGCTTTTGACGGAAACAGAAATAAAAGAAACGCCAGCTTCGGAAAACGACGGCGAAGAAATCAAGCATACAGATACGGGCAGTGTACTGACAAAAGTGAATGCAGAGGCGGCAAAAGATCTGAAAGAAAACGTTCGTGTGACATTCTGCGAACCAGTAGAAAAAACCGGATTATACAGTTATTCTGTCAATGATGATGGTAAATATATACTGGAACCATTAGACGATGAACAAGAGTATGAGATTCAAAACGGGGAATTTCAAGAAACAGAAGACGGGAAAATAGCAGGCAAAACGACGGTGGATACTAAGTTGGTGCCAGATTCATCGGAAAACGAGGATCTGCCGGAACAGTTTAAAGAAAACAGAAATTCCAGTGCGAACACGCAGGCTGCAGGTACAAAACAAATGCCAGATGAAAATGTATTGGAACCTGCCGAGACAGTGGGCAATACAGACATCACAAAATCAGCACAGGCAACTCCAAACGAACCATAAAAATCAAGCGGCCGGAAATCAGCATTTCCGGCCCGCAGAATCTTAGGCAACCGTTCCGGTCAGTTGTGGAACGGCTGCCATCTTACATTTCAGCGGAACCAGAAAACGTTCTGCTTTTTTTTATTTTTCCTGCAACTTTTTATATGTTTATACGAATATATAAACAAAGAACTTCAGCAAGGCAGGGGGTGAAGGCTTGGAACAAGAACAGCAGTGGGTACAAAAGATCGTACGTCACGGTTCCCGCAAGGCTGCGGATGCGCTGGTGCGGGCCTATTATGATGATATCTATGCATATGTATACAGGCAGACAGGCAACCGGGAAGATGCACTGGATCTGACACAGGAATGCTTTCTGGCTGCATTTCGTTCCCTGCCTTCCTATCAGCCGCAAAAAGCCGGGCTTCGTACCTGGCTGTACCATATCGCTTCGCATAAGATCATTGACCTGAAAAGAAAGCAAAAGATGCAGTTTATACCAGTAGAAGAGCAAACGATTACGGACAGCCGGGATTTTACAGAAGAAATCCAGAACAGGGAAATGCTGCAAAAAGCAGAAGAATTGGTATGCGGCATGGAACCGCAGGCCCAGGAGGTGTTCCGGATGCGTGTCTATGGAGAATATCCGTTCGCCGAAATCGCAAAAGCGCTGGCGCAGCCGGAATCCAAAATCAAAGCGCAGTACTATCGCCTGACCGCAAAGATCAAAAAAGCATTATCCGGCTGATGCAAAGTACAGTGGCCAATAAAAAATCAAAGTTCTAACCAGGTTACAACATTGAATCCGGACAAAACCGGAATATTTTGTCTGCAGAACAAGACAGAAAGGAGCGAAACAATGAAACATAATTATCTGGAAGAAATTGACTGGCCGGATGCAGCGGAGAAAGAAGCGCAGATCCATCAAATCACAGCCAGAGCCACGTTACAGCCGCGCCATTTTGGAAGTATACTGCGAAGCCTTTGCAGCGCGGCCGGTCTGCGGGGAATTTTTTTTGGCGTATGGGACTGCATGCTGCTGGCGCTGCTGTTGGACGGCAGCATATGGGCAGTCGTATATGAAGCGTCCAAAAACAGCCCGCAGCTGCCGGGGCTGCTTGTATTTTTGGCGTCTCCGGTATTTTACGCACTGTTTCATCTGCTGACGGTATGGAAAGAAAAGATGACAGGCATGTATCAGACGCTGATGGTGTGCCGGCTGTCGCTGCATCAGATGACCGTATTACGTCTGCTGCTGTCGGCCGGGGCATCGGCCCTGCTGCTATGCGGCGTCCATGTCCCGGCGGGATTATACGCAGAGGAGATCTGGCCGGTGCTGCGGCTCGCAGGAATTTCTTTTACGGCGCTATTTTTTTATGCATGGATGCAGCTGATTTTTGAATGGAAGTGCAAACACCAGATCGCGCTTGGCGCGGCGCCTGCGCTTTGGTGTGGGATGGGCGCGGCGCTGCTGGCGTTTGGTGACAGGACAGCGTATCTATGGGAGGAGATCCCGGCGGCGTTACTGGTTTTTAGCGCGGTGGTTTGTGGCGGGGGGTATGTCAGGGGGCTGAAAAAATTTTATTTTGAAGCTGGTATAGCTGAGGAAACGGGATATTTGTTGTAGCGAGTGTTTGGTGGCTATCCGGACGTGACCGTGCCAGCGGAACGGGAGGGCAGTCCGCCCAGCCAAAAGAAGTCTCCGCCCAGCCCAAAATTCCTATAATTAAAGAAAGGATCTAACACAATGCTTTCAGTAGAACACGTAACAAAAAAGTATGGAAACTTTACAGCCCTAAACGATGTAAACTTAACATTTACAAACGGAGTCTATGGTCTTCTGGCGCCAAACGGGGCAGGTAAGACGACGCTGATGAAAATGCTGGCAACACTGCTGCGCCCAACCAGCGGAACCATTCGCTGGGATGGGGAAGAAATACTGGCCATGGGGGAAGATTACCGTGGACTGCTCGGATATCTGCCGCAGGAGCCAGGCTATTATAAAAATTACTCTCCAAAGCAGTTTCTGACCTATCTCGCAGCGCTGCAGTGTATCGGCAAAAAGGAAGCGGAAAAACGGATAGACCTTCTGCTGGAAGAGGTGGCGTTATCAGAAGTAAAGAATAAAAAAATGCGCGGATTTTCCGGCGGGATGCTGCAGCGGGTTGGAATCGCGCAGGCGATGCTGAACGATCCGCAGCTGCTGATTCTGGATGAGCCGACCGCAGGGCTGGACCCGAAAGAGCGCGTGCGTTTCCGCAACCTGATCCATCGGATTTCCAAAGAGCGGATTGTTGTGCTGTCTACGCATATTGTATCAGATCTTGAGACGATTGCCAGTCAGATTGTAATGATCCGTGATCATAGGATAGCGGCCTGTGAAACGCCGATGGAAATTTGTGAAAAAATGCGGCAGAGAGTATACGAGGTTCCTGCAGATACGCCGCTTGGAGACGAGGACTATCTGCTTAGTGAATGTCAGGGAGCGTATGGGACGATGATGCGTATTGTGACAAAACCAGAACGGGCTGTCCATATCGAAGGTGCGCGCCAGGCGGAGCCAAATTTGGAAGATGCATTTTTATATCTGTACCGCGGTGGAATGGAATAAGGAGATCCAGGCAGAACAAAAGGATGGGATCAAAGGGGTGGTGTGCATATGGGAACAGGGATCAGATTCTGGTCAAAAAAGAGACGGCAGAAAAAGATGTCTGGCAGAAAATGGTTTTGCTGCGGATTGTTCTGGTGGGAACTTAAGAAGCTGTGCGGTATCCGGGCGCTGCATTTGTTTGTACTGCTGTGCATCGGGTTTAATACATTGTTCGTAACGGGCAGCGTGTATGGGGAGGACAAGATTGCCTGTGTCAGACAGGTCAGAGATCTTGCGGGAAGCAGGATGGGTGCGGATTTTTCCAGACAGGCGGCAAGGCTTAAGGACAGTAAACAGAAAGTATGGCTGCTGCAGCAGACGCAGGGCGCCCGGGATCTTTTGGATGGGTATGATACGGGCAGGACTGCACAGCAGATGATTGGACAGTATCGGGTGAAAGGCTGGGTTGCGGATGCGCTGGAGCGGAAATACCAAAGACAGGAAAGCAGAATCCGGGCGCTGGCCCGCCGGGGCGCTTCTATGGATGTTGGGGCGGCAGGGATGACAACGGTTTTGTTTGATGCTCTGTTTGCGAAACTTTGCCGGGTCATTCTTGCCGAAGGGATGCTTGCGGCGGTATTAACGGCGTTGTATCTGTGTCACAAGGAGCATATGGAACGAACCTGGCAGATCGTCTATACGACGAAACATGGCAGGCAGATCCAGCGGGAAAAGAGTTGCGCCGGGCTGCTGTATGCAGTGGCGGCATATGGTTTTCTGGCTGTGGTATCCTGCCTGATCTTTGCAAACGCCTGGCAGCTGGGCGGGATTTGGGATACCGATATGGCTACGCAGTTTTATAACTTCTATGCGATGGGAATGAAGCTGCCGTTTGTGCCGTGGGCGGATTTTCAGATGCGCAGTTATCTGGCAGCGGTTTTGACACTTGGCCTGGCTCTGGTCGTTGTGTTTTACATACTTGGGAATGTGGCCGGGTTGCTGGTAAATAACGGTTATGCCGCGTTTTTGATCCTGCTGGTTCTGGCGGCGCTGCGGTTTGAGGCAGCGCTGCTGGCGGGCAATGCGGGAAACTGGGCGATTTATGAAGTTGTCTTATGGTCGCCGGTGATGCTGTGGTGGCTGCAGCCGCTGTGGTTTTCCGATATGGGTATTCATGCGGTAATTCCGTGGCAGGAGTGTGTGGCCGGGGCATTGTGCATTCTTTTGTGCGGGCTGCTGCTGGCTTTGGGATACCGGCATTTTTACCGGAAAGATCTGGCGTAGATACAGAAAGGAGACAGGATGATTTGGGAAGAATTGAAAAAAATATGGCGGCCCGGGACAGTACTGGCAGTGTTGCTTCTGGGATTTGTATACGATACGTTATTTTTGGCATTTTATACGACAGACTCGCCATTTGACCAGGAAGCTGCCGGAATGGTTCAGGTGTGCAGCGACCTGGTGCAGACATACGGGACAGACCTTTCAGAAGAAGCATTCACGCAATTTCAGGCGGATATACCTGCGCTACACAAACAAGCGGACCAGTATGTGTCCCAAAGCCGTATTGGAAAAAAATATGGCCTGGAAACATTTGCGCAGTATGCGGAATTTTGCAAACAAGCGGTGGAAGAGGCGGCGTCTCGGGCAGTTTCGGCGGATCAGGATGAAAGGTATGCAGATGCGATGCTTCTGCACAACGATCTGTGCAGTGAAGAAACGGACTTGATCGAATCACGGCTGTATGCGTCTTATCTGCTGGAGCAGACCTATCAGATAAAAAAGGAATACCGCAAAGATCTGTGGATACAAAGCGGGGCCGCAAACAGTCCGAAAGAATTAGAACATATTCAAACACTCTGTTATGGAGAAACGCAGTTGTGGCAAAAGATTCTGCCGCCCGAATTACCGCAGACAGTCAGCAGATTTGCAGGGGCTCTGCTTGTCCTGATTTGCCTTTCTGTTTGTCTGCTGTTATCGCCGCTGCTTGTGCGTGACCGCTTATGCCGGGTGCAGCCGCTGCAGTACAGTTCCAGACGTGGCAGAACTATTTATTATGGCCAGTCTGTGGCGGCGGTTCTTTCGACATTTTTGATAACTACGGCTGATCTGGCGGTATTCGGCGCTTTGTTTTTTAGGCATGGCACCTCTGTATTTTTTCCGTGCAGCATGTATTCGTTTACGATGATGCGGTTTTGCTGGCCAGACTGGACGCATGGCATCTGGTGTCTGATGCTGGCGGCGCTTTGTTATCTAACCGCGTTTGCGACAGCAGGCATTGTTTTTTTCCTTTCACAGAAAAGCAGAAACTATATTTCCATGCTGCTGCGCGTCATTCCTCTGGCGGTTGCGCTGGCTGTATGGTGTCCCAAACTGCTGGAAAACGCTTTTTATTCTGACAATAAACTGTACCGTTTTAGTGGTATGCCTTATATCGAAGTTTTGTCTGCAGGCATTTTGTTTTTGGCCGGATGCGGCCTGTGGTTATCAGGGGCATTGCGCCGCGTGGAATAAAAATTTAGGATTTTTTCGGATAATATACCAAGGATTTCCGCAGGCAGTTCGTAAAATTGGTCAATATGCGGAGGAACCGTTCGATCCGGCATGCAATTTCACAAAAGTGGTTTTGGCGCCGGATCGGAATTTGTGCAAACAGCAGAAAAATTCAATCAAAAAAGCATCCAAATCCGGGCAGGTAAAATTTGACGTTTTTGTATCTTCATGTCATAATGTCAACCATCCGGACGGTCTGACTGACCGGAAGCCAAAGCAACACTTAGCGAATCTGAACCGCCTGCGGCGGGGAAATGGAGGTATTTATGGCAAATAAGAATCAGGAATATTGTGTATACAAGGCAAGCCCGAGCGGGATTCAAAGGCCGCTTTATTATGGAAGCGAGGCAGACTGCCGTAAATTCTGCGAAATGAAAGATTATACGTATATTGATGATCAGCAGGTCGTATGGTATCTGGAAATCGGCAGCTGTAAACAGGAACATGAGATAAAAATAGCTGCAAATACACCGATCAGCGCATAAAAAACTGCCCTCGCGGCTGTCTTAAGGACGGCAGCGGGGGCAGTTATATGAAAAGAATAGAATTTACAATTGAATTTTCATCAGTCACATGTTATAATCTCTTCAAAGCATATTTTCTCCATGCAGGGCATTCCGCCCGCATGCCAAAGGGGCAAAACCCGTCAGAATGACAGATCCAAAAGGCAGATGATACCGCCTGTTCGTCATGATCAAGGAAAATCCATGCAAAAACAACAACATACACAGCAGGGGTTTACCAGACGGCCCCGCAAGCAGACAGGAGGAAACATGAAAAAAGAAACGCGCAGACAAAATATCGCATATCAGAACAAGGATATCACCAGTAAAGTACTCGCCGAACGCTTCCAGGGAAAGACGTTTCGCGTATACGGTCTGGACCTGCCCAAAATCGTAAAAGCAGGCCCCACAAATATTCCGATCATCACAGCCAATGAACTGCGGCTGGACAATCTCTTTGAGCTGGCAGATCAGACCGTAGCCATTGTGGATTATGAAAGCAGATATAAAAAGGAAGATAAAATCAAATACCTGAACTATCTGGCAGGGATCGCAAACCGTTACCGCAACGAAAAGAAACCGTGTCCTGCTTTGCGGATGATCGTTATTTATACAGGAGATGTGAAAAGAAAACAGGTGTCATGTGAATATCAGATTGGCGCATTAACTATGCGGATCGAGGCAGCATTTCTTTCGGAATTGGATGCGGACGGTATTTTCGGCAGATTGACAGAAAAAATCCAAACAGGGCGGCAGCTGACAGAGGAAGAACTGATGGAATATATGATTCTGCCGCTGTCTTTGCAGACACAGAAACAAAAAAGGCAAAAAGCAGCGGAATTGGCGGAACTGGCAGTCCGGATCAAGGACAGGGAACAGCAGCTGTTTGTAATGGCAGGGCTATTAGTGTTTGCAGATAAAATACTGGATATGGAGACGGCAAATAAAATAAAGGAGATCATTCATATGAATAAGGTAGAATGGCTGATCCGGCAGGAAGAACGCCGGGAATGTGAGGCAGAAAAGCGGCAGGCGTTAGCGGAGGCAGAAAAGAATTTTAAAAAAGAAAAGAAACGGGAATTGAAACGTGCGGCAAAACGGTATGAAAAAGAAAAACAGGAATATGAAGCCAAACAGCAGGAATATGAAGCAAGACAACAAGAATACGAAGTAAAAGAACAGGAATATGAAGCAAGACAACAGGAATATGAAGCAAGACAGCAGGAGTATGAAGCCAAAATGCAGTATATGATAAAATGGATGGCCGCAAAAGGGTATGCCGCGGATGAAATTTTTTCGGAATTTAGAAAAGAAAGCGGGGAACGCTAACCGGGATTATCTGACAGAAAAACTTCTTGGACGATGTACTGCGTGTATATCGTTTCCTGGGATCCGGGAAGCTGCAGCATGCGGCACATGGAAGATGAACAGTAGCTTGACAGCGCTTACACAGCGCGTTACAATAATACAGGCATAAAAGCAAAATGCATCATAGAAATAGAATAAAAAAGAAAGGAGCAACCCAAAATGAAAATAGCAGTCACTTACGAGAAAGGCAGCATCTTCCAGCATTTCGGCCATACACAGCAGTTCAAATTCTATGATATCGAAGGAAAAGAAATTATAAAGGAACAAATCATATCCCCAACAGGAGGCGGTCATGGCGCGTTAGCTGGTTTTCTGACAGAAAACGGTGCGGATACATTAATTTGCGGCGGAATCGGCGGCGGCGCGCAGATGGCGCTGGCTGAGGCTGGAATCCGTCTTTATGGAGGCGTTTCCGGCAGTGCGGATGAAGCGGTGCGTGCGTTTTTGGAAGGCACCCTGGAGTATCAGCCGGATGTCTGCTGCAGTCATCATGCACAGGGACACGGCGGGAACTGTACCGGGCATTCCTGTGGAGAAGACAAGCACGGATGCCCGGGTTCCCATGCGCAGGAAGCTTAGGGAGATACAGGCATGGAACAACCTCAAAATGCAGTGGTGAGAAAAAGGATCTGCCGGGCGCTGGCAGTCTGCTGGATGGTTGTTATTTTCGCGTTTTCCGCCAGGAACGCAGACCTGTCCACACAGGACAGTATGTCGATTGGCATTCTGTTCGGGCGTCTGGTGGTGCCAAGTTTTGCAGAGATGGACGCACAGATGCAGGTTTCTTTTGCGGATCTGGTGGACCATCCGATTCGTAAGCTGGCGCATGCGACAGAGTATGCGGTGTTAGGGTTTCTGCTGACCGGGAGCTATGCGGACAGGAGCAAAAAGCGTCTGCTGCAGGCAGGCGTTCCAATAATCCTGGGGGCTTTGTATGCTGTTTCGGATGAACTGCATCAACTGTTTGTGCCAGGCAGGAGCTGTGAATTGACGGATATGCTGATTGACAGCAGCGGGGTTGTGGCAGGCACATTGGCCGGGCTGTTTTTGTTCATGTACTGGAAAGGCAGGAAAGAACGGAAACGGTCAGGGGTACGCAAGGGCAGCGGATGATTTTTGACGGATGAAGTTAAATATAGAAGGAGAAACACACATGAAAAAAGAACCATTTGTAACAAACGAACAGCTCCAGGAAATCGTAAAGCAGTTTCCGACGCCGTTTCATTTGTATGATGAAAAAGGCATCCGTGAAAATGCCCAGGCAGTGCGGGACGCTTTTTCGTGGAACCCTGGCTTTCGGGAATATTTTGCGGTAAAGGCGGAGCCGAATCCGTTTATTATAAAAATCCTGCAGGAATATGGCTGCGGCTGCGACTGTTCTTCCCTGACAGAACTGATGCTTTCGGATGCGCTTGGGATTCGCGGAGAACAGATTATGTTTTCATCGAATGAGACGCCGCCTGAAGAGTTCCGGCTTGCGGACCGGCTGGGCGCGGTCATTAATCTGGATGACATTACGCATATTGACTTTCTGGAACAAACGATCGGGAAGATACCGGAAACCATCAGCTGCCGCTACAATCCGGGCGGCATATATGAGGTCAGCAACGGCATTATGGACAACCCGCAGGATGCGAAATATGGTTTTACCAAAAAGCAGCTGCTGGAAGGATACCGGATCTTAAAGCAGAAGGGGGCAAAACGATTCGGTCTGCATTCGTTTCTTGTGAGCAATACGGTAACAAATGATTATTATCCGACGCTGGCAAAGACGCTGTTTGAACTGGCAGTGGAGATTAAGGAAACACTGGGCATTACCATCAGCTTTATCAATCTGTCCGGCGGCGTCGGGGTCGCGTACAGGCCCGAGCAGCAGCCGAACGATATCCGTGCCATCGGAGAAGGCGTGCGCAAAGTATTTCATGAAGTACTCGTTCCGGCAGGTCTTGGGGATACAGCCATTTATACGGAGATGGGACGCTTTATGACAGGGCCTTACGGCTGCCTTGTAACAAGAGCTGTGCATGAAAAGCACACGTATAAGGATTATATCGGCGTGGATGCCTGCGCGGCAAACCTGATGCGTCCGGCGATGTATGGGGCGTATCATCATATTACGGTGATGGGCAAGCAGCACCAGCCTTGTGATCATAAATATGACGTAGTAGGCTCTTTATGTGAAAATAATGATAAATTCGCGGTAGACCGGATGCTGCCGGAAATTAAGGTCGGCGACCTTCTCGTGATTCACGATACCGGAGCGCATGGATTCGCGATGGGATATAATTATAATGGAAGACTTTGGTCAGCGGAAGTATTGTTAAAAGAAGACGGCACACCGCAGCTGATCCGCCGTGCGCAGACGCCGAAGGATTATTTTGCGACGTTTGACTGTTTTAGTATTTTAAAAGATATGAAATACGATGTGTAAAAGCGGTATGCTGTTTGCAGAAACAGTGATCAGAACCGGCATGTTTTCGATGGGCATGCCGGTTTATTCAAAAGGCAGATCTGATTCGTGAAGCAGACGATGATCTTTCGGATCTGTTTGGAAAGGATTTGGAAAGGGCAGATTGTCATGTCAGGTGCGTATAGCAAAATAGGTTTATGGGTTTAGCGGATCAGACTTTGGAATGCGACGGCTTTGCCAAGGATCTGCACATGTTCCAGTTCCTCATTGACAAAAATAGAGTCTTCATAGGCGGAGTTCTCCGGCTTGAGGATCAGCAGTTTTTTTTCCTTATGATAATACAGCCTGCGCAGAACGGCTTTTTTTTCATTATTTAACAAAAGCGCTGCGATCTCGCCGTTTTCAACCCAGTCCTGCTTCTGCACCCACACCAGATCTCCGTCGCAGATTCTGGCGCCCTGCATACTGTCCCCGGCAGCGATCAGGCAAAAATCAGCTTTGACGGCAAGACTGTTTGGTACGGCAGGCAGCAGGTTCACGGTCCGGGCGGGCAGGCCGTCAGGCAGTAAGGTAATGAGCGGTGATTTATCACAAGCGCTGTCCGTAGTGTTTTCTTCTTCTTTCCATCCCATTAAATAGGCAGGCGATGTTTCCAGCGCTTGCGATACTTTCAATATTTTATCCCGTTTCATATTGGCGATCATGCCGTTTTCCCATTTTCGCACCGTACTTTTCCCGACACCGACCATATTTCCGAGTTCTTCCAGGGTTAAACCTTTCTGAGTACGCAGATCGTAGATCTTTTCGCCCATATTCATGTTGACACCTCTTCTATGTTGACACCTCATTTCCGATGCTTCATTATATACTAGTTGTGTCTTTTTTGCAACATTTATATGCGTTCTGATGAAAAAAAGTGTCGTAAAAGACAAAACGATATTGACAGCATTCATTATATGTGATAGTCTAATAGTGTCTTAAATGACACGAAAGGAGATGGACAGGATTGGACAAATATAAACTGGAATACGAAATGAAATCCAGAGGGATTACGATTGAACGGATGTGCGCGGAACTGCACATCAGCAGATCTGCTTTTTATCGGAAATGCAATGGAATCTCAGAGTTTACACAGAGCGAGATCCAAAAAATCGTTGATTATATCGGATTAGATTCCCCGATGGGCGTTTTTTTCGCAGACAAAGTGTCTAAAAAGACACAGGAAAAAGCTATTGTGTAAAAGATTTCCCGTAAAGGTTTGTACATACGCCTGGCCAGGCATAAACTTGATATACCTAAAGCCGGTTTTCCAGTTTCCGGAAAGCTGTATGGGCATCCATACAGCGGAACAAAGGGACAGCTTTTTGTATATAGATCAAAAAATGTGAGGAGGACATCATGAAACAGAAATTTGTGAAAAAAGCTCTTGCAGTTGTGCTTTCCACTGCCATGACATTCAGTCTGTCATCCGCAGCGCATATGCAGACAGCATCAGCAGCAAAGAAATTTGTCGGCTTGAACACCACTTTTAAGACTTTAAAAGTAGGACAGAGCAACTACAAGTTGAAACTGACAAACAACACGATTGGATGGAAAGTTACAAAGGCAGTATCCACGGACAAGAGCATTGTCGCAGTGCAGAAAAAAGCAGCTTCCTATGTAACGCTCAAAGGAAAGAGCGCAGGCAGGGCTACCATCCGCGTAAGCCTTAAGACAGCAGCAAGAAAGACAAACAACACCAAAACACTGCGCTGCCGCGTAAAAGTAGTAGAAACAAGCACGACCACCCCGACAACGCCAGAACCTACGACACCGTCTGTAGACCCGGTTCAGTCAACCGCAAAGGTAACGACACAGACAGAGCTGGACGCAGCGCTGAAAAATACTGCAGTTACAAGCATTACCATCGACACAACAGCTGCAGCTTCCTTTAATATCCCGTCCGGTCAGTACAACAACGTAGACCTGACCGTAAATGCGCCAAACGCAGACGTGGAAAACAGCGCAACCTTTAAATCTGTCACAATCAAAGCAATCAAAAATGATACATGGACAGAAAAAGCACGCGGCAACAGCCTCCGTGTCGAAGCGTTAAAAGCACGCGTTGTTGTAGACGCAGCAGCAAGCGTAGCAGGCATTACCGTAACATCTGCAAATGCAGACATAGCAATTGTAGTAAACGGTACAGCTGCAGGCATTACCGTGAGTGCAAAAGCAAAACTGAACCTGACAGGCTCCGCTACCGCAAAAGTTCCAGTAACCATTGCAGCAGCAGCAACCGGTTCCGAATTAATCTCCGCAATTCCGGTAATCCTTCAGGCAGCAGCGAACGCAACCATCGACTTACTGGCAGGCGCAGAAGAAAGCACCGTACAGGTAACAAGCCCTTCCGCGACAGTATCCGTTAAGAACAACACAACAAAGAAAATTACAGTTACAAAAGCAGACAATTCCAAGAGCGACGTAGCTGCAAAAGGCAACCTGACCGTAAAACCTTCCACCGGCACCTCTACAGGCAGCACCGGCGGCAGCAGCAGCTGGGGCGGCGGAAGCTGGATCGGCGGCGGAAGCTCCAGTGGTTCCAACACTGTAAAGGATTATGCATATGTAGCAAATCAGACAGAGTTAGATGCTGCGTTAAAAGATTCTGCGATTAAAGAGATTACAATCAGAAACGCAACTGGAACACTGTATATCAATGCAAAAGACAGCAATGATAATTATATTAGCTACAGCAAAGATCTCATTGTAGATTCTCCGGAAGCAACGATTGAGAACTATTCTGATTTTAGAAGTATCCGGATCTTAAATATTGCAAGCAGCACATGGCGTGAATTTGCACAGAGAAACAATTTCACAATTACAGCTCCGAATCCTCATTTTGTTGTAGGAAAGGGCGCAAAAGTAGGAAAAATTTCCTTCTTAGGTTCTGTGAAGAAAGCAGAATTAGAAGTGCATGGTACAATCGAAAATGGTGTTAGCTGTGCTTCTAATGAAGAAGACGCAAATATCATCGTAAGAACCGCTGAAGGTGCAGAAGTTAAAGGCGGCGTACAGGTTAATGCTAAAATCCAGGTTGATGTGGTTGGTGCTGCAACAGAGAACAAAATTGAGGTAACAGTGAATGCAGCAGGCGCAACATTGGTTGTTAAAATTCCTGTAGCGATTAAATTGACAAAGAATGATTCAAATATTCAGGTTAAGGCTGGTGCTGAAGGCAGTTCTTTGGAGTTCGCATCGAATGTTGAAAAAACATTGATCAATACAGAAGTTAAAGTTGATAAGATCGTAGACGGTCAGACAACAGAGATTCCTGCAGGAGCAGAAGGTGAAGTTAAAGCTGACAGCGATGAAGTGAATGAAGATGTACCAGTACCTCCAGTTGAAGGCGCTGATGATGAGATGACGGATAACGGTGAGGAGACAACTCCTCCGACAGAAGATAATTCTTCAAGTACAGGAGACGGTACAGAAGGCGATACCTCAAGTACAGGAGATGGTACAGAAGGTGATTCCTCAAGTACAGGGGATGGTACAGAAGGTGACTCCTCAAGTTCAGGTGATGGATCTACAAGTACAGGAGTAGCTGTATCCGGTTTTAAAGGCATCGTGACAGGTGGAGCTTTAATTGTTACAGCAGGTGCTATAACAGTTAATGGTGAAACAGTAGATATTCCAGCAAATCCGAATGCTCAATCTGATAGTGGTGCTGTAGTATATAGTGAGAAAGTATTTAAGATTAATGATTTTAATATGCCTGCTAGTGGTACAGAATTGACATTTGACATTACTGATGCTAATAATAGTAAGAAATATACAATTACGATAACTATTCCAGCGGATTTGAGTACAACCCAAGCTGTGGATCTAAATGGTACAGGTGTAGCAGCAGGTGAATAGAATATAATATGAACCTGAAAATTATCGTTTAATTTCAACAATAGAAAGTCTTAGAGGGATTCATTTTCTAAGGCTTTCTATTTGTGCTTATAAATCAGTTTTCATATATGATACCCATAATCATTATTCTATTTACCAGCTTTGGCAAGTATTTTTTGAATTTCGCAACCCTTTCTCTGACTCTGATTTAGAAACTATTTTCTTTATTCAATACCGACCTGAAATATTGGTACTGTCTGATTTCATATATCACACCAAATCACAAAAACTGACGCCAGATCTTGTAAAGCCTGCCACAACCAGACACTGCGGGCGGTGGGCGGGGCCAGGCTGGGAGATACATCCTGGAAGGACGTTGGAGGGGCGCTTTTAGCGGAGGTGAAATCCAGCGCTTACGGAGACTTAGACAGGAGGCCCACACGCCGACTGTCTTAG
>VSNY01000269.1 GCA_009774535.1 Lachnospiraceae bacterium | reverse complement strand
CATACGAAAATCACAGGAGGTTCTGTAATGATTGTATCGCAATTGCAAATATATAATTTCCGAAGGTTCAGGTCTATGGATGGAAAGCCAGGTCTTTCCATTACATTTCACGAAGGATTGAATGCTTTAATTGGTGAAAATGATTCGGGGGAAAACCGCTATTATTGATGCGTTAAAATTGGTATTACTTACGCAGAGCAATGAATATATTCGTCCTGCAGAGGATGATTTTTATACTGATGAGACAGGTAACTCTGTAACAGAGTTTAGAATTGATTGCGTGTTGGAAAAATTTACAGACAATGAAGCAAAAAATTTTATTGAGTATCTCACATTTACAAAAGAGAATGGTTCCTTGAAATACACTTTGAAACTTTATTTTCGGGCGTATGGTTGAAGGGGATGCAGAAAACCTCTTACTCCCAGTGTTGGCTGATATTCTTGGCTATCCATTGGAAAAGTATGGGATTTCAATTGTGAATGTTGGCAGCATGGCATTTCTTAGATACTCTGGAATTTTTATCAGAAAAGACGGTAGTACAATCGGCATACCTGTTTAGAGGACACGGCTACAGCAGAGCTGGAGGAATCTTACAGTATGCGAAAGTAAGTGTCGGGATTAAGGATGGAGCCATTGCAGGTAAGGCAGCTGTAAAGTGGTTTGTACAGAAAATCCTGGAACTGGATGCTGAACCTGCTGTCACAGAGAATCAGATCAACCAGAAATGTCAGGAAATACCGCATGCCGGTAACATTCTGGAGATATCAGGAATCGGAGAAAACATACTTTTCGGAATCCTTGCAGAGATAGGAGATATTTCGAGATTTGATGATGTTAAGGAAATACAAAAATTAAGTGGATTAGGTCTTTCAGCATGCAGCTCAGGAAAGCATAAAGGAGAAACCAAAATCAGCCACAGAGGACGCAAACGGCTCAGATACTGGTTATTCCAGGCGGCAAAGTCAGCAGTGGCTCATGCGGAGGAATTCAAAGAACAGCATATGTACTATACGACACGAGCTGATAATCCGCTGAAAAAGATGCAGTCATTGATTGTGATAGGCTGCAAGCTTCTGAGGATAATCTGCACGATTCTGAAGAAAGGTATTGTTTACGATCCGAAGAAGATGCTGATGGACATCAGACGTGTGGAAAAGAAGGAAGCGATTAAGGCATAAGACAGTCAGGAGCATCCTATATTCCAGAGCCCTGCCGGGTTCTGGATGATTCCGAAATCGGGCAGGGTTCTGAAAAGAAACCCGATAAGGATGGAGTACTACAGGTACTGCATCAGCACAAAGACCAGCTAAACGAGGCGGGGTGATGCGTCCACGGAATATCTGTCTCCTGTGGAACGGGCAGGTCAGTAAAATCAAAATACAAACAAGAGCTGCAGCTTGCAGTAGTTCTCTCCGCAGGTCATGACCCTGTTAGAAAGCTTAGCGGGTACTCAGTGTATGAGCAGGTGGGACGAAGGAAGCTGGTACGTGATACCATTAGATACGGAAGGTTTGCCATCATAGTTAACAGAGGATTTATAGCCTTTATAAAGCAAGACAATGGGACGCTTTATAAACTGCACCCTCTTTTGGCTGTTCAGTGCAAGATACAATGACTGTCATACACTTTTGGCTCTGTTTTATGAGGTAAATATTTAAAGAAAAGCCTGAAAAAACAATGATTTAGGGCTTGACATGACCCAGTATGCCGGATTTGCGACATAAGGGACTGGTTGACAGCACAAGACTGCCGTGTGGAAACTTTGTATATTTTTGACAGATAAGGGGCAGTTGTTTTTTGTGGAAAATGTCCTTTGCGTTTGAAAGGCGAAAAAAGTATAATATTATCTGGAAATTAAATCATGCAAAATTAACGATACATGTAGCGTACCGCGCGCAAATCTGATTACGGTACGGGTGCTGCAGGTGTCGTTTTTTTGTGCAAAAAAGGAGGACTATTATGGAAAACAGTAACTATCTTGGTACGGAAAAAATGGGGAAGCTGCTGCAGAAGTTCGCAATTCCCTGCATCTGTTCCCTGATTATTTCATGCCTCTACAATATTGTAGACCAGATATTTGTGGGCAACGGCGTGGGTTATCTTGGCAATGCCGCTACCGGCGTGATCTTTCCGATTACGGTAGATGGGTGGGGGTTAAGCCTGTTCTTTGGTGACGGAGCCGCCGCCGCGCTGAGCGTTTCTCTGGGGCGCGGGGAAACAAATGACATTCACAGGAGCGTTGGCAGTGCGGTTCTTGGATCGTTTTTGTCCGGTGTGGTGGTGATTGTCATTGCCTATCTGTGGGGTGACGGCCTGCTGCGCATGATTAGCGCGACGGATGCAAACATACAAATGGCGCACGAGTATGGCATAATCATTTTTGCCATGATGCCCCTCTCAGTTACAGCTGGCAGAAAAGCTTAACATTAGTAATAGGGCGGTTTCAAAATGGGAAACAGGAGTTTCCCAAAGTTAAAGATACTACACCAGACATAACGACGCCACGCTTATAAATACTTCTCTATAACATGAAATGCCGGATGCAGCGGGCATATAACCACTTGCATCCGGCATTTTTGAGAGAGAATCCATTCTATTCGGCAATTCGTAATCTGGTTGAAACACTATTCTTTGAAATCTGCTTGTAAGTTAATCTGGGAACAACAAGACAAATCATAATAACCAACGCAAAAATCAGAACAAGCATTACAACAGGAACCTTGAATACCAAATAATAGAATTGCCCCCTAAGAAGTTGAAGGACTAAGTATGCTGCGGGCAACCCTATAAACAAAAGCAGAAGTATGGAAAACACCGCATATAGGCATCCCTCTAACGAGAGCATTGCAAGAATTTGTTTTTTTGTCATTCCGATACTTTCTAAAATTGTAAGTTCATGTTTTCGTGAGTAAATTGTTGTTGTCATGGTGTTTACAAAATTTATGATTCCGATAAACAACAATAAAAACGAAAATACTGTGCCTATCAGCAGGATAGCCCCCAAGGATTCTTTATAAAGCTGTGTGGATTCACTTTGTGACAACAACTCAACCCCTGTTTTGTCCTCCAAAGCTGTTTTAAGCTGCTGATTGATATTACTATCCATAGGCGGTTCTACATTTAAGAGAATTTGACCTATAAAGGGATGACTGTTCAGTTTTCCAATGCCTGCTTCACTCATGTAAATCTTCCCAACAGAATAATTAGCAAAATCCGAAGAGAGGTCATCCGTATAAACACCGTCCACCGTTCTATAGTTGATTTGATTGTTTTTAATGTGTTCTGTAGTTACATTTTCATTAAAGATGCCCGCAACAACATAGGAAGCCGTTTGTCCGGTAAAAGAATCGGTCATGGATATTTCACTTCCAATAACGCCTTTTTGTATATTGCCTAAACTCGTTGGCGCTAAATAAACCGTATTCCCACTGGCAAAATCAGAAATCGCTTTATCATCAAAACTTCCGACTTCCAAAGCGATTTTTGTAAGCAGCGAAGAAGAAATACCATCAATTTCAACCAAAGCATT
>VSNY01000268.1 GCA_009774535.1 Lachnospiraceae bacterium | reverse complement strand
GCAGGTCATTTTCTGACCTGCTCCACTTCCGGGATTGGTTTCAGATTAAAATGAATTTCAATAGAAATGTGTCTTGTTTTATCGCTGTCTATTTCTTCATGGACAACGATTTCTTTAACCAGCTTGTTTAATACTGCCGCATCCAGTTCTGCGATGTCTGCATATTCCTGAATGGCAGTTATCCACTGCCTTGCGCTGTTTACAAGCTGGATTTCGTCAGCTAACTTTTTCTTTTCTTCGCTGATTTTTGCCTTTAATTCTTCCTGCTCTTTCTGTGTCTTTTCCAGCATCAGATTAAAATTCTGCTCATTGATGCGTCCGGCAGCTATATCTTCATACAGGCGCAGCACCATCTTTTCCAGTATATTAATACGTTCTTCATCTTTGGCAAGGGAACGTTCCAACGCTTCTTTCTGCCCTTTCTGTTCGGCTTCACAGGTGTCGGAAAGCTTCCCTGCAACCGCTTCGCCGTCCACCAGCGCCATCTTGGCACATTCCCGAATTTTGTTCAACACAAGGGCATAAAGCGTGTCATATTCTACACGGTGCTGGGTGCAGTGCGTTTTCCCGAAGGCATTGTAAGTCTTGCAGGAATAAATCCGTTTGGGGAACTTCTCATGCGTTGTCCTGATAGTCAGTGCCTTTCCGCACTCCCCGCATTTCACCAGCCCTGCAAACAGGCTGATTTCCCCGAACTTTCCCGGACGCTGGCGTGATTTCAGCTTTTCCTGCACGATGTTGAAGCTTTCCCTGTCAATGATGGCTTCATGCTGTCCCTCCACTACAATCCATTCCTCAGGCTTTTTATCCCCGATAGTGCCGATTTTAAATTTATAGTGCGCCTTCTGTGATGCAATTGCCCCGGTATAAACAGGATTCATCAAAAGTTCCTTGATTACGGAAAAATCCCACATAAACTGTCCATTTACAGGGTCTTTTTTCTCCCATTTTGTACGGACATTCCGCAGTCCCCTGTTACGATTCCACCATGTAGGGCAGGGGATTTGGTTTTCTTCCAGTCTGCGCCGGATATAGTTGGGCCCGTGCCCTTCGAGTGCGTAACCAAAAATCTGCCGCACAACCGGCGCTGTTTCCTCATCAACAAGAAGATGGTTTTTGTTTTCTGGGTCTTTCCTGTAGCCAAAAGGGGCAAGACAGCCGGTAAACTGTCCTTTCTGCGCTTTCAGCAGGTAGGAAGAATGTACCTTTTTGGAAATGTCTTTGCTGTACATCTCATTCAGGATATTTTTGAATGGGGCGATGTCGTTATTATCCTTCATGGTGTCGATGCCGTCATTCATGGCAATGTAGCGCACACCGTTCCGGGGGAAGAAGTCCTCAATCAGGATACCTGTCTGTAAATAATTTCTCCCCAGTCTGCTTAAATCCTTTGTGATTACAAGGTTTACCTGCCGCCGCTCAACGGCTTTCAGCATCCGCTTTAAGTCAGGGCGTTCCATGTTCAAGCCTGTGTAGCCATCGTCCTGATAAACCGCCGCGACCTCCCAGCCCTGCCGTTCGCAGTATTTTTCCAGCATATCACGCTGGTTGGCGATACTGGCGCTTTCTCCCTGTAAGTCATCGTCTTTTGATAGCCTGCAATAGATTGCCACACGAAAACCACCAGCAGGCATCCTATCCGCCATTCCATAATCCATTCCGTTCATCATAGCCATTTACCCGCACAGTCCAGACGGCTGGCTCTTTTGAACCTCACTGTTATTATACGCTTTGTCTTGTGATTTTGCAAGAAAATCTTTTGTAATATTTACACTGTCTTTATTATGATATTTCTCGGCATATTGCCGTGCATACTGCCGTGCAATCAGGCTCACAAACACATCCGTTGCGTCCAATTCCCCATCAAATACAGCAGTTACCTTGATACTTGTTTTATTTTTTGCCATAAGCATTACCTCCACTAATCGCTGCGCCGGGCGCACATTGCGTCAGCAGCTAATTTCCTTATGCGAAAAACTTTCATATGTGGTTTTTCGTATTGGCGCCCGTGTGCATAAATAAAGCCGGACAAAGAGAATCAGCAACGAAGTCCGGCAACGGACACCGTAAAACCTGCAATCTAATGTCTGGCTTATTATTTTTCTTTTTTCTATTTTCTTTGAATTTTTTGTTGCTTTCGTTGTCAGTAGTTATAAAAATAACAACAAAGCCTGTAAATATCAGCATTTCCGGGCAGGAGAGAAGCAGATTTCCCGGCAACGAACCCGACAACGAAGTGGCAACCTACCCGACAACCAACGCTTAAAATCATTCCATCCACTCCTTGGGTATCCCCATCTGCTGGGCTTCTTTTTCTGTCAGTTCCGAAAAATCAGCTTCGTTGCCGGGTGGTTCGTTGCCGGAATCCGCAATGCGTTCCCAGCCTTTCTGTCTGCCATACCCATCAAACGCCCTCGGATTGGAAAAATACCGCCAGCCTGTGACTGCCGTATTCATAATCTCGTTAATGTCGTGAATCTGCCAGCGTTTCGGCTCGTCATATTCATGGTGCAGGGCTTCCCTGTAAAGCTGTTTGGAACACACTTGATTTCCACGGTAATTTTCCAGAAAGCCGATAATCATTCCCGCCTCGGTATCCTCCGGCATAAAGTCTTTCTGTACGTCCACAAGTTTTCTCTGCACCGGCTCGCTGAACTTCATGGAATACTGCCTGCTTCGGTAAATCTCCATCGCTTCTGCCCACACCTGCAAAAGATATGCCCTTGAAGCGTCCTCGTCCTCTAAGATATGTACCTCAGCATTCTCCGGGCAGACCATCACAGGCAGAAACCGTCGGTTCCCTGCACGGTCAAGCGGCAGAAAGTCCAGCCTGTTTGACGTGCCGCCGAACACGCACTGCCGTAACCTGTCCTTTGGCTGTGATTCATAAGGCGTGCGGTACGTTTCCTTCTGTCTGCTGATAAAAGAGCGAATTTCTTCGATGCTCTTTGCACTGCTGGTGGCAAGCATCTCCGACATCTCAATAATCCAGTGCCCCTGTAATTTCGTAAATACCTTGTCATCATCCAGCTTCTTTAAATCGTCACTGAACCATTCGTCTTTTATTGCCAGCAAACGGAAGAAAGTAGATTTTCCAGCCCCCTGCCCGCCTACCAGACAGAGCATTTCCTCATATTTTGAACCGGGCATAAACACACGCCGGACTGCGCCCAGCAGAAAGTGCTTCAACATTTCCTCCACATAGTCATCTGCATCAGCTCCTAAAAAATGGTGCAGGCATGAGCGGATACGTGGCGTTCCGTCCCATAAAAGCCCTTTTAAACAATCCTGAATTGGGTGGTAGCAGTTTTCATTTGCCGCAATCGCCAAAGCGTTCTGTATCTTTTTCTCACTGGTGATTCCGTAGTTCTCCTCGAAGTAAAGGAGCAGATACTTTATGTCCGTGTCCGTAAGTACGCTGGTATCCCTGCGCCACCCGACTTCCCGGACAATATCAATCCGTTCCGTCAGGAGATTGAAACGGACTGCCCCCTTTAGGAGCGGATCGCACTGGAATACCGTCTTGCAGTTTGCGATTGTATTCGCCGTCTGTCCCTTC
>VSNY01000267.1 GCA_009774535.1 Lachnospiraceae bacterium | reverse complement strand
AAAGAGGTAACGGAAACGCTCAACGAAAGCTATGAGAAATCGCAGGGAATCCGTGACTTCCTCTCCCTTATCCGCAATTATCAAGGCTTAAAGGAACTGGACGCAACTGTTGTAAACGCTTTGATAGACAAGATACTTGTTTCGGAGCGTGAGAAGATGGCAGACGGAACGGTTAGACAGGAAATCAAGATTTACTATAAATTCATCGGCTTTGTCGGTGAATTACATATCACACCCACAAAGCGGTGGACAGCGTTGCCCGCTAAATGCTGTACAGTGTGCGGCGTTGAATACGTCCCTGGCTCTGGCATATCAAAGTATTGTCCCGTTTGCGCCAAGAAGATGCAGAGGGAGAAGTCAAACGAGAGCAAACGCAGGAGCAGGGAGCAGAAACGGATGGCATGTATTGAACTGTCCGCAAAAAATGACCGACTGACATTGAACAGCAGGAGGGGCGTATTTTAAGGCAGGGCAACCTCAATCCAAAGGTTAAGATTTTCCGCTATGTAACAGAAGGTACATTCGATTCGTACAGTTGGCAGCTCATCGAAAACAAGCAGAAATTCATCGGGCAGATTATGACGAGCAAGTCCCCGGTACGAAGCTGTGAGGACGTGGACGAAGCGGCGCTCACTTATGCAGAGGTAAACAAGTAAGCAGCTATTTGTTAGTAAAAAAACAATAGCCGCTTGTTTTCAGCAGAAAGCCCAGTATATAGTCATATCCCCATTGAGGTATACGACTTTTTCTATAAGGGTATGCACCAGGTCATAAAGCGCGGTGTTGTCCCCGCTTTCTATAACAGCCCCAAGGCTTGCGAGGGAGGCTATAGCCGCTTCTTTTGACAGCTTCCTGGCATTTGCCTTTTCAGCTTCGTCCAGCCGCTTCTGAACCGCTTCCCGTTCTTCCTTAAGGCTGGCAAGGCGGTCTTGTATTTCTTCCAGTTCCATGACTCCGGATTGATACAGATTAAGGAGCCGGGTTATTTGTTTTTCCACGCTTGCCATGCGTTCCTGGAATACGGGAAGGTCTGGGGCAGCTTCCTCGGCGCTTTCTTTGATAAGGGGATCGAGGGCAGCCGGATCAAGGGCGAGCTTTTTTATTTCTTCCAGCACCAGGGAGTCAAGCTCTGCAAGGGTAAGATGCTTTTTACGGTTACTACAGTTTTCGGAACGGATCATAGCCGGAGTGGCACGGCTTACGGAGTAGCACATATATTTCTTGACTTTTTCGCCGCTTTTTTTCTTCCAGGAGCGGATCGCCATCCGAGCGCCGCAGTCCCCACAGAACAGGAGGCCGCAGAGTAGCCCGTCGGAATCACCGTAAGAGCGTTTGAACGCCTGCAGGTTTTGGCTTAAGCGTTCATTGACAGACTGCCATAGGTCGGAGTCCACCAGGGGGTCGTGCCGCCCTTCGTAGCATTGGTCTTTCATTCTTACCTTGCCCATATAAACCGGATTACGCATGATACGGCTTATCCGCCCGACAGCGGAATGACGGTCGAGTTTAGGAAACAAACCGTATTTTTCCTGGATATACCCGGCAACCGCGCTTTCGCTTTTCCCAGACGCATAGATCCGGAACATATCTTTGACAGCTTTAGAGGTATACGGATCCACGACAAGGGCAAGTTTTCCGTTGGGCTGCATTTCAAATTGATAACCGATAGGCGCGCGGCTGGAGAAATAACGTCCTTCTTTAAGCCCAGCCTGCTTTCCCATCATCATTCTTGATTTTATATTTTCCCGTTCCATTTGGGCGAAAGCCGCCAGTATCCAGACGATACACCGCCCGAAGGGCGTAGCCGTATCGAAACTTTCCATAAGGGAAATAAAGTTGCAGCCATTTTCTAAAAAGACATCTTCCAGCAGGATAAGCACGTCCTTCTGGGATCGGGAGAGGCGGTCGAGCTTCCAGACGATAACCTTTTTCACATAGCCGCCCCGCACGTCCTTAATCACCTGATTGATACCGGGACGGTCGAGCGTAGCCCCGGAGTAGCCGGGATCGATATGTACAGCGTTTATAGTAAAGCCCATAGCGGAGCAGTAGGAGCGGAGCCTTGCCTCCTGTTCCCCTACGCTGTAACCTTCTTCCGCCTGTTCCGTTGTAGATACGCGGATGTAAAGGTCAGCCATGTTTTCAAGATTGAAAGCATCTGGATTTAATTCTTTTTGTTTCATAGAGCATAGTCCTCCTTAAGTTACTGTAAAAAAGGGCGCAAAAATAACCCTAAAAAATCATTGTGCTTTAGGGCCGGATATTGTATAATAACATTGCTCGGAATGTTTATAACATGGCTTGTATGATAATTTTTTGTTATTATACATCATCAGCCGGTCCGCCGCCCTCCTACGCTAATAGGGTACGGCGGATTTCCTTTCTAAAGCAAGTCGCAGAAGATTTCTTCCAGGGGGATCCTGAAATCGCCATAGAGCGATACAGGGATTTCCTTTTTGCTTTCCTGGCGTTCCTGTTCTGTTATGCTGGGGCTGTTTGGGAATAAACCATATACCCCGTCAAGGGTATATTTCCCATCAGACAGCAGGTACGCTTCTATGGAACGCAAGGTAGGGTCGACGATCCAGTATTCCTTCACGCCTGACGATTCGTACAGGTCTTTTTTGTAGCCCCTGTCATTTTTGGCAGTCCTGGGCGACAGGACTTCCACTACCAGGTCGGGTGCCCCGTGGATGCCGTCCGGCTTGATGATATCTTTGTTGCATACGATCATTGCATCCGGGATTACGTTGTCTTCTTCCGTAAGGAAAACATCTGTTCCGTCAGGGAATGCCCTGCATGTTTTCCCCTTTAGGTAGTTCCTGAATATATGGTAGATGTTCCCGGCTGCCTGGTTATGGTTCACCGACGGGCGCGGCGACATGAGGAAAATCTGCCCGTTTAGTTTTTCTTCCCAGGGTTCTTCCTGGTATGCAAGGTTGTCAGCCATAGTTTGGCTCCTTTCAGTGTTTATTTTAAAAAATAATTTGTAACATAATGCCATAGATCACGTTGTTCGGCCGCCCCGCAAGCCACGCCAATGGCTGGGGGCAGGGTTCCTTTTAATTGTGCGTAAAAAGGTTTTAAAGAGATATTGAAATCGTTGCGAAACGAATCCAGTATCTTTTTTATTGATTCTTTAATGCATTTTCAATATTAGAGAAAAACTCATCACAATAGCCGTCGTTACCATAAACGGTACTTCCAACACTCACGTAGTGTGGCGTACAGCCTGTCATTCTGTCTTCTTTCATGCTGGGAGTAAGTACTATAATTGCTTTCTGAGTCAGATTCGTTGATTCTTCGGTAATATTGGCGACAGCCATTATAGCACCTTCTTCATCAAAATCTGATAAAGTCCAGAGTTGCGGAGCGTTAGGAATTTCATAGTTTTCTACGAAGTTATCCAGAATCATTTTAGCCGACACTACAATTTCATTATCATATTTTTCTATGAAGGGTGTTTCGCTGGATGGTTCGGAAACCGTTTCTGTATCTAAATTAGGTTTTTCGATTTGCCCATCAGTAGCATTTGTTGATGGCTGGCTGTATGTAGTATCAGGT
>VSNY01000266.1 GCA_009774535.1 Lachnospiraceae bacterium | reverse complement strand
GTAAGCGCAAAATAATTCGACGGATTGTGTTGCCCTAAAAATCATTCCATAATAATCATTAGAAAATGCAAGCATTTCACTTTATCTTCTCTTGCCAGAAATGATAGATGCGAGCATTTTACTCTATCCGATTTATGGAGGTGTGCTCATGAGAAGCAAAAGAATACCTGCCGAAGAACAATACCGTCTCATCATGGAATGCCGTCAAAGTGGATTGACAGATCATCAATGGTGTGTGGAACACGACATCAAACCGGGAACTTTTTACAACTGGGTAAAAAGGCTGCGTCAGAAAGGTTGTGTGGATTTGCCAGCGTCAACCGGACGCAGCTATCGTGCACCGGAAAACCAGGAAGTTGTCAGAGTGGATTTTCATGATACTGACCCGCTCCAATATGAACAGCCATTAAATGTGATTCCGGTAGCTACGGAAAGAAATAACCTTTCCGTAGCAGAGCCAATGAAGCTGTCTGTAGGAAGCTTTCATCTAACAATACCAAATGGAACAGATCCTCAGCTTCTGGCTCAAACGCTTCGCATTGTGAAGGAGTTGGAATGTTAGGGGATATCACAGCCGCCGATGAAATCTATATCGTAACAGGCAGAACGGATATGCGGAAATCCATTGACGGGCTGTGTGCTATTGTAGAGGATCAACTCCATATGGATCCAAGGCGAAGTGCCCTGTATCTTTTCTGTGGAAAACGTTGTGACAGGATCAAAGCTTTGCTCTGGGAATCTGACGGATTTGTGCTGCTGTATAAACGTATGGAAGTCCAGGGAAGATTCCGCTGGCCCAGAAATCAGTTGGAAGTAAAACAATTGACCTGGCAGCAATTCGACTGGCTCATGTCCGGGCTTGAAATCGAACAACCAAAGGCATTCAAACCTACGGAATGATCGCGTAAAACATCTATGCCAACCAACAGAAACGGAGGGGGTTCTCACCCTATATCATGTCTGAAATCCCTTGTAAATGCTGGGTTTTCTGCTTCTTTTTCATTGCTTTTTATGGTATAATAAGAGCAGTGAAAAAGGAGCAGAAAACATATGGCTGGTAATTCAAAAGATTCAAAAATCCTCGCGTACAAGGACATGATCAACCAACTGAATAAGACGATTTCCACACAGACAGAACTGATTCAGTCTTTACAAAAAACATTGGAAGCAGACCGTCTGGAAAAAGAAAACCTTCGTCAGCAGATTGAATATCTCACGAAGAAGCTTTTTGGTACTTCCAGTGAAAAACGGAAAGATATCGATGGTCAGCTGAATCTTTTTGATGAAGCCGAGCAGGAAGCAGATCCGACATGGAAACAGGAACTTCCTGATGACATCACTGTTCCGGAACATAAGCGAAAAGCACGACGGACACATGCAGATCTCTTTAAAAATGTTCCTTCCTGCGACGAGATCATTTCTCTTCCGGAGGAGGAGCGAAACTGTCCAACCTGCGGAACGCAGATGGAATGTATTGGGAAAGAATTCGTCCGCCATGAATTTCGCTTTACCCCTGCCAAAGGAAAAGTAGTAAATATCTATCGTGAAACCTATAAATGCCCGGAATGTGCCATATCAGAGGAACACCCAGATGATCAGACATTTGTCAAAGCGCCTGTCCAGGAACCATTGATCCCAGAAAGTTATGCATCGGAATCCGTTGTAGGATGGGCAATGCACCAGAAGTACCAGAATGGTCTGCCATTAAACCGGCAGGAATCGGAATGGAAGCAGCTGGGTGTCCCATTAAGCCGGGCTACGCTTGCTAACTGGATCATTTACTGTGCCGAGAATTACCTCTGTCATGTTTATGATTATTTTCACCGTCAGTTACGGATGCGTAAATATCTGATGGCAGATGAAACCCGGGTTCAGGTACTGAATGAGCCGGAGCGCAATCCTGAAACAGATTCCTGGATGTGGCTCTTCCGCAGTGGAGAAGATGGGCTTCCGCCGATCCTGCTCTATCATTACACAGAGACAAGGGCAAAGTTCCATGCGGCATCTTTCCTACAGGGGTTCAGCGGATATCTGGAGACTGATGGATACCAGGGTTATAACAATCTGCCGGATATCAAACGATGCTCTTGCTGGGCACATGTGAGACGTTACTTCACAGATGCCATACCGAAAGGGAAAGAGTATGATTACAGCCTTCCGGCAGTGCAGGGAGTACAGTTCTGCTCCAAGCTGTTTGATTGTGAGCGGTACTCAAAAGCAAAAAATCATACTGCGGAGCAGAGAAAACAGTTCCGTCTTGAAAAGGAGAAGCCGATACTGGAGGCATTCTGGAATTGGCTGAATCAACAGCGTCCAAACAAGGGAACCCGTTTGGCGAAAGCGGTGAACTATGCCCAAAATCGGAAAGACACCCTGATGACCTATCTGGAAGACGGTCATTGCAGTTTATCCAATAATCTTAGCGAGAATGCAATCAGACCATTCACTGTTGGCCGGAAAAACTGGCTGTTCAGTGCCAGCCCGAAGGGAGCTGCCTCTAGCGCTATTGTGTATACAATGGTTGAGATGGCAAAAGCGAATGACCTGAATACCTACAAATATCTGACATATCTCTTATCACAGCGGCCAGACGCTAAAATGTCAGATGAACAGTTGGAACAGCTTGCCCCATGGAGCGAGACTGCGAAAGCGAACTGTCAAAACTAAACATAGAGCAAAACGCTTGCATCTATCATTTTGGTGCAAGCGTGATTCATGGGCAGCGTAGCAATATTTTGCGCTTACGATTATATGGATGATATAAAGAAATTAGCAAATTCACTTGCTAAGAAATACCAGAGCCGGAACCCTTTTGAAATCATACAGGGCATGAACACCATTCTGGTATTTGCACCGCTTATTGATGTACGCGGCTTTTATCAATACTTTCAGAGAAATAACATTATATACATAGATGAACATTTGCCAGAATACGAACAAAAATTTGTTTGCGCGCATGAATTAGGGCATATGCTCATGCATCGTAAAGAAAATACAGTTTTCATGGATACCAGAACATATTTGAAGACTGCACCTTATGAAACAGAAGCTGATAAATTCGCAATGGAATTGTTAGTTCCAAATGAAATTATTTCAGAAAACTGTGGAAACACTACTGAGCAGCTATCAAGGCTGACTGGATATTCGGAAGAATTGATAAGATTAAGGCTTAAATAGCATATAACCGCTCCGGCGTTTATATAAGTTTCTCAATGTAAGGTTGAATAAACAAAAGAAAGTGAGTATACAAATGGATTTTATTGAAGAAATAACTCAATTTTCAAAAAGAATCGAGCATATTAAGGATAATATATGCACAGAAGAAGCTACCAAGACGTCCGTCATCCTTCCATTCTTCCAATTGCTAGGATACGATGTTTTCAATCCTTTAGAGTTTATTCCAGAATATACTGCGGATACAGGAATAAAAAAAGGAGAAAAAGTAGACTATGCTATTTTAAATAATGGAGAACCACTTGTTCTCATTGAGGCGAAATCTGTAAATACTGAATTGACACTAAAACATATGAACCAACTTCTCCGATATTTTATGGTAACTAATGCAAGATTCGGAATTTTGACAAATGGCA
>VSNY01000265.1 GCA_009774535.1 Lachnospiraceae bacterium | reverse complement strand
CTATATATGTCAAGCAAAACTTTCTGCCTGCATCCAAAGTCATAATAAATAAGTATCGCAGTTCAGATCCCCCATGAAACTGTTGCTTATCCAGCCATTCCGAATCGCTGCGCGAAGAGCTGGGGATCTGCAGTCACTACATTTCATACAGTCAGAGCAGCCAATACGCAGATCTGCCTGAACTGCTGCATATAAATAACTCTGCAGCGGTGATCGCAACGACTACGCATAAAAGTCCAGTACACGGCATATAATAAAAATAACAGGAGGCCGTCTGCCATGCACAAAAAAACCATTTTCCACATCGACGTAAACAGTGCATTTTTATCCTGGGAAGCCGCATACCGTATTCTGCATCTGGGCGCATCCCTGGATCTTCGTACAATCCCGTCCGCTGTCGGCGGGGATATTTCCAAACGCCACGGCATTATCCTGGCCAAATCCATCCCAGCCAAAAAATATAAGATCCAAACCGGAGAACCCGTTACGGACGCGCTGCGCAAATGCCCGGAACTGACGCTTGTGCCGCCCAACTATGAATTATATGAAAAAAACTCCAAAGCATTTCTGGAAATCCTGCAAAAATATTCCGACCAGGTCGAGCAGTACAGCATTGACGAAGCATTTATGGATATGACCGGAACGCAGACACTGTTTGGCCCGCCCGTTGTCGCGGCTGCTGCTATTAAGGACGAAATTGCCCGCACACTTGGTTTTACGGTAAATGTCGGTATCTCAGACAAAAAGCTGCTGGCAAAAATGGCCAGTGATTTTCAAAAGCCCGACCGGGTACACACGTTATATTCTGAAGATGTCCCTCAGAAAATGTGGCCGCTGCCGGTGCGCGACCTGTTTTTTGTCGGACACGCTTCTGAAAAAAAACTTCATTCCATCGGTATCCGCACAATCGGAGATCTGGCAAACACGGATATAAACATACTTAGATCGCTGTTAAAAAAACATGGGGAAGTGATCTGGAATTTTGCGAACGGACGAGACGTATCAATCGTAGAACCGCAGCCGCCGGATTTAAAAGGTTATGGCAACTCCACGACGATACCTTTTGACGTAACCGACGCTCCGACCGCAAAGCTGGTGCTGCTGTCTTTAGCGGAAACGATCGGAAAGCGTCTGCGCAAAGACCATGCCCGCATCGATACAGTGTCTGTAAGCATCCGCTTCTACGACCTGCAGTCCGTATCGCACCAGCGTGTCCTGGCGGCGCCTACGAATATTACAAAAGAAATCCATGCAGCCGCTGTCAAACTGTTCGACGAACTATGGAACGGCGTGCCAATCCGGCATCTGGGCATACACACGGCACGCGTTTCCAAAGAAGGAGCCATCCGCCAGCTTTCTTTCTTTGACCAGACAGACTACGAAAAACTGGAAAAGCTGGATCGGGCGATTGATCAGATCCGTGAAAAATTCGGTTCGGATTCCATCCTGCGCGCCTCTTTTCTGAATCAATATCAAATCGATCATATGAGCGGGGGCATATCAAGAGAAAAACGGACAGTGGACTACCGCACAATCCAGCTGGACGAACCCGGCAGCGCTGGTGGCAAAGAAGGCCAAGCCAAAAGATTGCGGCAATTACGATTTTAGAATAAGGAAGGTGGCAAAGTGGGATTTCAACTGGGTAATATCATAGAAAAACGTGAACATGGCGTCCTGCATGGCATACAGCGGGAGATTGCCTGCGAATGCTGGTTCACCAGCAGCGGCAGAAGCATTCCCAAAATCATCAAAGTGATGGATGACGACGGACTGCTGCATACCATACGTGATATTGAACTGTTTACAACAGAAGAAAAAACTTACTGCGGCATCCGCACCATCGAACACCTGTGCCGGATCAGACTGCGCGGCAGAACCGGACTTGTCAAACTTATTTATACAAAAGAAAGCTGCCGCTGGACGATCATAGATCTATCATAATGCAGACGCGCACCAGGCTCCCAAAACAGTGCCATCGTCCGTTTACATGGTAATAATCGCTTCTACCACCTCAGAAAAATCCATAAAATGGGACGCTTTTACCAATACCGAATCCCCTTCCGTCAAAAACGGAAGCAGTTCTCTAAGCATTTCATCTCTGCTGTCAAATGCATGCACCTCGCATGCCGCCCGGTTTTCGCGCGCTGCCCGCGCAATTTCTTGTGACAGCTGTCCGGCACAGAACAGGATATCAATTTTCTTTTCCGCCAGATGTCTGCCAACTTCATAATGCAGTTCGCGTTCATTCTGGCCCAGGTCGCCCATATCGCCCAGAACGGCAATCGTCCGGCCAAGCGCGGTAGCAAGCACGTCAATGGATGCTTTCATGGAAAGCGGATTTGCGTTATAGCAGTCGTCAATCACTGTCAGCCGCCCGGTTTCAATCAGGTTGGTACGGCCGTCAATCGTGCGTGCCTGCTCGATCCCAGCCTTGATTTCCGCTGTTGTAAGGCCCATCTGCAGTCCTACCGCTGTCGCAGCCAGCGCATTAAATACATTATGCATACCCGGAATCGGGATTTGTGCAGCAAAGGTCTCCTGTTTGGTATGGATCGTCAAGCGGATTCCTTTTAAGCCCATATTTTTGATATCGGACGCGTAGATCTCTTTCTCCGGATACAAAGCCGTCTGCGGTTTCTCTGTTCCAATTCCGTAAAATACAGGCGCTTTCCCATGAACGTCGCGAATCGTGCTAAGCAGGTCGTCATCCCCATTTAAAATCACATCCGCCCCGTCACGCAGATGATCAAACATTTCCGTCTTTGCCTTTAAAATGCCTTCTCTGGAACCAAGCGTTTTCAAATGGGAAAGGCCGATATTTGTCAGCACCGCAACATCCGGACACGAGACAGACGCCAGACGGTGCATTTCCCCAAAATCAGAAATCCCCATTTCCAGTACGGCAACCTGGTGGCTTTCCTTCATTTTGAAAATAGTAAGCGGCAGGCCGATTTCATTATTAAAATTTCCGTCTGTCTTATGAACCTGGTATTTTTGCGACAGCACAGAAGCAATGATTTCCTTGGTACTTGTCTTGCCAACGCTTCCGCTGATGCCGACGACTTTTACGTTCAGTCTGCTTAGGTAATAGGCGGCGAGATCTTTTAACGCCTGCCTGGTAGACGCAACGAGAATATACGGTTTTGCAACGGTGAGCGGCTGTTCTGTCACGACAGCCAGCGCGCCGTCTGCAAACGCCTGTTCCACATACTGATGGCCGTCTGTCCGTTCGCCTTTGATCGCTACAAATACATAATCATCCTGCACCATGCGGTTGTCAATCACGATTCCCTGCGCGTTTAAATACTGCTTGGCATTCGCGCCGATTAACTGTCCATGGCAGGCTGCGGCCATTGCATCTAAGGTCATATCTTTCATAGCTGAACCCCTCTTTTTTATTTTCTATTTCAAAGCTTCTTTATATTTTATGCTTCTTTTTAAAACTTCTTTTCAAAGCTTTTTTATATTTTATACTTCTTTTTAAAACCAACAGTTTACAACTTTACTGATTTTACCGTCTTTATAAGAAAATCCAAACTATATATTGTATTTAGATGCGGCGATATAATCTACATATAGTATGAAATCCAAAACTTGTAAACTGGTGT
>VSNY01000264.1 GCA_009774535.1 Lachnospiraceae bacterium | reverse complement strand
CAACGCTTTGAGCACCGCGACATTTTCAATTCCTTCTGACTGTTTCCGATTGAATTTTGAAACAACGTGTGCTGCGGACTGCACTACTGCCGTTTCTTCCTCATCTGTCATTTCATAAATCTGATCACCGCAGCCGCAGGCTGTGATAGAAACCGCAAGCGCCAGAGCGCCCGCTGCTAACCTGTTCTTCTTCATCTGCTTACTCCCGTGCATAAAATATACGGCATTTTTCTGTCTGGTTATTCAGACATCACTATGCTTACTCTTTATGTTAACATTTTTAAAATAATTAAGCAATCCTTTCTTTTGGAAATTCTTATTCTTTCTTCTGGAAATTGTAACTATTTTGGATGGTGGGCGGCAGGGGATATGTTCTCCGAACGACTCTGCGGGCAGGCGTCCCCCATTCCGGCTGTCACTGGTACGTCCGGGCAGCCACTCCCTGGCGCCAGCATCCCGCTTCGCGGTTATCACACACATCCGGGCAGCCATTCCTACTCCATGCATACCGGACTGCTGCATGTAATATCCAGTTCCATCCAAAATTCTACGCCGCCGTCCCGGTTAAAGACGCCGCACTGGCGGTTTAAAGAATCCATAATGGCCTTAACGATTGACAGCCCAATGCCGCTGCCGCCGTATTCTCTCGTTCTGGCCTTGTCTACTTTATAAAATTTAATCCATACTTTTTCCAGGTCTTCCTGCGGGATCGGGTCTCCGGTGTTGAATACGCTGACGCGTACGCAGTCTTCTTTGATCTGATAAAAAATGTCGATCCGTTTTTCGTACATGGCATAATGTATGGCATTGCTTAAGAAATTTGTAATGACTTCTTCGATTTTGAATTCATCCGCCCATACGTACATTGGCTGACTGTTGTCAAAGCGGACGGTGATTCCGTTTTGCTGGATCAGAATGGATGAAGCGTTGATCACGCCTTCAATCAGCTCCGTTAAGTCAAAGCGTTCCATGGACACGGCTTCGTCGCCGAATTCCAGATGGTTGAGCGTCAGTAGTTTTTTGACCATCTGATTCATTTTGTCTGCTTCATCCATAATGACTTCGCAGTAAAACTCACGGCTCTCAGCGTCGTCGTTAATATATTCCTGCAGTCCTTCGGCATACCCTTGGATCAGTGCAAGAGGTGTCTTTAACTCATGGGATACGTTTGACAGAAATTCTTTGCGCATTTCATCGATCTGTGTCTTGCGTTCGTTGTCAAGCATCAGTTCGTTATTGGCGCTTTTTAATTCGGATATCGTGTGTTCCAGCTTTGCAGACATTTCGTTCATATGTTCGCCTAATAAATCGATTTCGTTCTGGTGTGTCCGGGAGGTATATTTGGCCTCAAAATCCAGTTCTGTCATGCGGGCGGACAGTTCTGTCAGTTCCAGAATCGGATTGGTAATTCTGCGCGTGACGATTCCGGCGATCACTGCGCCGCATACGACCGCGATCGCGCCGATCATAAACAGGAAGCGGTTCGTTACGTCGCTGCTTTCGTGGATGCTTTCCAGCGGGGACCGCGCGATAATCAGACGGCTGTCGGAAAGCACGCCCCACATAACCAGATATTCCGAATCCATACGCATATCCTGCCGCTTTTGAATCACATAGCTTTTCGGGGAAGCTTCGCTAAAGCTGATCAAAAGTTCCATAAAATATTTCAGCATCGTCTGCGTATCGCTGACAGAGGAACGCACGACGGTCTGGTCGGCGTTGATAATCATCACGGTCAGATTGTTGTTGACGCATAATTTTTCAAATTCGATATCAAATTCATGGCTGTCCAAAACCCCCGCCTGGGCTGCGGCGTTGATTTTGGCGTAGCTGTTAGACAGAATCTTGGACTTGTTCCACACGTAATACTGCCCAAGAAACAGGGTGTTTAACAGCAGGCACAAAAGCACTGTTCCTGCTGCCAGCGCGATCATCGCAAACGTCACCTGCCTGTTCAGCGAATATTTTCCAAACGGGCCGTGCTGCCTTTTGTTCAGATTGGTCATGCCTTGCCCGCACTCACTTCAAATTTATAGCCCATCCCCCAGATTGTCTTGATATAATCGCCCTTTGCGCCCATTTTCGACCGCAGTTTTTTGACATGTGTGTCAATGGTTCTGGCATCCCCGAAATAATCATAGTTCCATACATGGTTTAGAATTTTTTCCCTTGACAGCGCGATTCCCTGGTTTTCCACAAAATAGGACAACAGCTCGAATTCCTTATAACTGAGTTCTACGCGTGTGCCGTCCACCGTCACCAAATGCGCCGCCTTATCAATGATAATGCCGCCCGTCTCCACGGCCTGTCCTTCCATCAGCTTATTTGCGCGCCTTAGAATCGCCTCTACGCGTGCAACGAGGATCTTCGGGCTGAACGGCTTGGAAATATATTCATCCACGCCCAGCTCAAATCCCATCAATTCATCGCTCTCATCGCCCTTTGCGGTCAGCATAATAATCGGCACTTTGGAATTTTCCCGGACTTCTCTGCACACTTCCCAGCCGTTCATTTTCGGCATCATAACGTCCAGAATCATCAGCGCAATATTTTTCTCCTGGTAAAATACGTCCAGCGCCGCTTCCCCGTCTCCGGCTTCCAGCACTTCAAAGTCCTGCTTTACAAGAAAATCCCGCACCAGCTTACGCATCCGGCTCTCATCATCCACTACTAATATTTTTAATTTTTCCACATTCGATCCCTCGCTTACATGTTTTCTGTTTATGTTAGCATAGGTTTATGAAAAAAATGTGTGCGTTATTCAGATTCTTCCAGTTCTTTTTCCTCTTCATCATCCAAAACGGTATCAAAATCCAGCTCCAGTTCCTGTTCCTCTTCCCGGATCGACTTTTCGCGCTGCGTTAACTGCTGCTCCCACTGGGCATAACGGTCCTGCAGTTTTTTTTCGTAGTTTAAGATCGTCGTCTGGCCGCTTGTCGCCGTGATCAGAAACATTAGTAAAATCGAAATTACAAAGGCAAAATTTGCCACAATAGAAGTCCTAAGCTTATTCTGTTCCTTTTCCAGCCGCCTGCGCCAGCGGTCGGAGATCCCCTGCGTATCGTTGACAACGAGCGTCGGGGCGACAGGGATCGGCCGGATATCCTCAATGCGGATGCCTGGCATGGTCTTTAAATAATCCTGCAGTTCTTTTAAATAGGCATAACCGACAGGCGTCTGGAACATTTTCTGCGCCAGCAGCCTGTGGTATACGTTGAACACCTGATCGGGCTTGGACATATCGGTTCTTGCTTTGACGTATCGGACGCCATCTGCTTCGGTGCGGGCCTGCTTTGCCATGTTTTCATCTGTAAAGGAATATCCTTCTACTACCATTACTTCTCCCATATAGGCTTGCTGCTCCTTCGATTCTTTGTGGTCTTTCACTTCTGACTGCCGACTTGTATCAACAGATCGACAGAAGATCTACACATTTTCTGTCTGCTCTTGCGCCTTCGCATCTGTCTGGCTGTCTGCCTGGTTATCGGACGGTTCCTGTTCTTCTGTCTTTGGGGCGGTCGGTTGTCCTGCCTGTTCCTCCTATTGCGCGGCGTATGGTTCCGGATGTGCGGTTTCCGGTTCTTTCTTTCCGATAATGTAAAAATAAGCGCCGTCTTTT
>VSNY01000263.1 GCA_009774535.1 Lachnospiraceae bacterium | reverse complement strand
TGGACAAAACCCTCAAACCCTTATAAATCAAGGGTTAAGAGCTTCCTACGGATTTGTTCAAAAATTTCGAGTTATTTCAATTCCTGTAAACCTCCATTTCTTTGAAATAGAAAAGCCAGCATGGCAGCCGCCCTTTATAAGCCCGGTTCCTGCCGGGTTTTCTGACTTTCTCTGGGTTCCTTTGCATCCTTTTCCTGAACCTTTGCTTTATTTTCGGAAAGCCGCTCTAAAAGCCCTTTTTCCTGTTTCCGTCCCAGGGTTTTTGCTGCCCGGTCATAATACTGCACCTTATCGGAAAGTAAATCCTCTGGCAGCACCTGGGAAGCATTGACTTCCCTGACCATATTTTCCAGTTCTTTAGTCTGCATGTTCCCGTTATCCGGCACAATTAAGACCTCATGGATGGATGATGGAAGGACATAAAAATTGGAATCCATCAGATCTCCGATTTTATCCAGTACGCCATCCCGCGCCAAAGCCCCGGCTCCATCCAGTTTGCTTTGGTTCGTCAGGACATACATAGGCGCAGCGCCAGTTTCTTCCGGTTCCTGTTGGCTGAATAGATTCGTAGGTTTGGCAGAAAGCATAAGCTCTGACATCACATCATCCATTGTATAGAAGCAGACAGGGTTCCGGGCATTTTCCGCTGTAACAGCGTCATGGTGAAGCTGTTCCGGCGTAATCCCCCAAAGTTCCAGCATGTCATTTGTAACAACAGCGGAAGCCGTTCCGCTGCTGTCCTCCATGATCTGAATCCGGTAAGTTGCCGCCAGTTCCCCACATGCGGTACAGGGTTTATCTTTCAAATATTCCTGGTTCTTTTCCGGGTCGCACAGACGGATAGCAAGCATCGGCCTGGCTGTTTCATAATCCTCCAGTCCCTTCACGTCAATAGGAAGCTCCAAACCGCTCTCCATTTTTATCTGTGCGATTTCCTTCATAATGTCCTCCATCGGACGGCCTTTGGAAAACTGTTCCTCATAGTGTTCCAGATAAATGGCCGGCGCAACTGTTTCGTTATTTGTACGGATAATAAGCCCTGTAAGAGTACGGTCATTTCCTTTTGTGACTTTTTCAAGGGTTATCTTTGCATCCTGGCAGTCTGCCGGCAGATATTCCCGGATATGGTTTTTGATATTTTCTGCAAATTCCTTCTTCATTCGTTTTCCTCCCGTTTCCTGTTTTCTGACCATTCATCTTCCTGCTTTGCGGCCTGCAAAAGACACATCAGAACAACGCCGGCAGACATCCCTCCTGTGAATGTAAGGAAGTGTGTAATCATGTTCCACATAAAAAATCCTCCAAAAATAGGTAAGAAAAACGCCCACCGGAAAGTGAGCGTATCATCAAGTATCAGTTATCCATTCTTTTATTTTCTTTCTGTTGCGGGCTGTCCCGGCAGAACAATCTCCCCCACCGGGATTTCCCGCAACTCCTTTTTCATCTGGTGCGCAAACCGGATCGTCCTGACCGTGCCCCCTTTTTCCCTCCCGTCATACACGGCGATCACCCGGTCCGAGTGCTCGGCCATGTAGCGGTTCCGGTGGGAATAGACGCTGGGGTGGTATTTCTCCTGCATGACGACAACATCCGCACAGGCCTCCAGCATTTCATAGGTCCGTCCCTTTTCCATCAGGTTATCCAGCCGCTTTTGATAAGGGATAACCGCAATCAGCTCCAGCGCCGGATTCGTCTTTTTCTTTTCCAGCACGAACTCTGCAAAATACAGGTCCACGCCGTCCGCAAAGCCGCTCATAAAGCGGGTGAACCCGTCCGCAACAGCGCAGTCAATCTCACGCCGCAGCGCCGCCTTTACATGGTTGATTTCTTTCTGCGGTAAATCCCTGTGCCCGGTGACACAGCATGTCTTTCCTTTCATCTGTCTTTTCCTCCATCCGATAGTTAGTATTCTTCACTTTCAAAATTATAATAGATTTATTTTAGCGTTTCAATGTAAACACCCTTTTTTATTTTGCGAATAAGGGAAGGGTGTAAGGTACAATCTATTACAGAATAGGAGGCAGAGGCGATGTATGAAGATTTCGTCCCGGAACGGCTGGCAAAGCTGCGGACACAGAAAGGCGTGTCTGCACGCGATATGTCCTTGTCATTGGGACAGGCAAATAACTACATTAACAACATTGAAAATAAAAAGTCCCTTCCCTCCATGCAGTCCTTCCTTTACATCTGTGAATATCTGGGAGTGACGCCCCAGGAATTTTTTGACGAAGGGAACCCGGCCCCGCAAGCCTTAAAGGAATTTATCGCAGAGGCAAAAAAACTGGATTCCCGGTCAATGGGTTATATCCTCGGCATTATGAAAGAACTGAACAGCAAGCGCTAAGGCGGCCAGGGTGTTGGCCGCTTTTACTATTCTGTAAATTTTTTTCGTGCCCCCTTGCATAAATCCCCCAAAGTGGATATACTATAAGTAAGAAAGTAAGAACTTCTAACTTTCAAACTTAAAAAGGAGATGATTCTATGCTGGCAGAATTACGCCAAAAAGCCCAGGTCACGATACCAAGAGAAATCATTGTCAAGCTCGGCCTGTCAGAAGGCGACAAACTGGACATTTTCGAGAAAGACGGTTCCATCTGCATCATGCCGGTGGTGGTCTATCCAAAGAACACCCTGAATGAGCTCCGGGAAGAAATTGACGGGGTAAAAGCAAAAATCGCATCCGGGGAACAGCCGGTCTTTGACAGCGTGGACGCCCTGTTTGACAGACTGGAGGCAGAATAATGGCGTATGAGTTTACCTTTACGCCCCGTTTCCAAAAGCATTTCAAGGGTCTGGTCGCCCAGGAGAAGAAGCAGCTTAAAAACAAGCTGGAACTTCTGGCTGAAAATCCTTCCCATCCGTCGCTGCGGACCAAACGCATCCAGGGCACCACGGACCTTTTCGAGTGCAGCGTCAACATGGACATCCGCATTATCTGGTATTATGAAGGCGATAAAATGATTATCCTGGTAGACGTAGGGCATCACGACATATTAAGGCAATTTTAAGCAGCGGGGCGGTACGCTATGACGGCGTACTGCTTTTTGCTGCCTTTCTTTTATTTTATCCTGCAATCCTCCTGATATGCCCAATCCCACTACCGGCGATAAACCAGGAATCACTCCCGGAATGTCACTTTTTTATTTTCCTGTACTTCCAAACCCATCTGTGCCGCGCTGCTCGCCAAGTTCTGTAACAAAATCTGCGATCACAACCGGAGTAATTACAAGCTGGCCCACGCGGGAGCCTTTGGAAAGCTCCTGGGTCTGGCTGCTTACATTACTGATGATCGCGTGAATCTCCCCGCGGTAGCCGGAATCCACCGGCGGCAGCTCACAGACCAGCCCTTTTACCGCCATGCTGGTGCGTGGAAACACATAGCCCGCATATCCGTCCGGCACTTCAATCCCAAACCCAAGAGGGACCTTTGCGATCTCCCCCGGCTGTAACGTACAGTCATAGGGCATGTAGACATCCGCGCCGGCATCGTTCCCATGCGGACGGAAAGGGCGGCGGTCCTTCGGCACGCCAAAGTCGATCAGTTTGATCTTCATGCGCCGCCTCCTTCCAAAAGAGCCGGATAGTCCGTTTTCAGAATATCTTCAGGCGTCATATCCGCTTTCAGCATGTTTCCGCAGGTCATTTTCCCCTCCAGGCATTTGTCCTGTTGGCAGAAGGGGCCTGTGAGATCAGGGGCAAACAGCACCGGGCTTAAAGTATAA
>VSNY01000262.1 GCA_009774535.1 Lachnospiraceae bacterium | reverse complement strand
AAGCTGGTCAGCATTGGTGCAGGGCTTGCAAAATGCGGTAAGATAGTGTTTGCGGCTTCTCCCGCCAGCTTTGTGTCAACCAGAAGTTACGAGCAGGCAAAAGTAGACTGTGCATACTCCAATACCAATGTGACATTGATTGGTATCAGCGGCGGCGTCAGTTATGGCGCACTTGGCATGAGCCATCATTCCGCGCAGGATATTGCGGCGATGTCTGCTATTCCCAATATGCGGGTTTATCTGCCCAGTGACAGATTTCAGACGGCCTGCCTGATTAGGGAATTGCTGAAAGATGAGAAACCGGCATACATCCGTGTGGGAAGAAATCCGGTGGAAGATATTTATACAGAGGAAAACTGCCCGTTTACAATGGATAAGGCGACAGTAGTGTCAGAAGGCGAGGATATTTTGATTATCGCCTGCGGAGAGATGGTGCGACCTGCAGCGGATGCAGCGGATTTGTTGAGACAAGAAGGCATTCATGCGGCGGTGCTGGATATGTACTGTGTGAAGCCTCTGGATAAAGAAGGTCTTCTGAAAGCTGCAGACAAAGTAAAAGCGGTGGTGACAGTGGAAGAGCATGCACCTTTCGGCGGCCTCGGTTCCATGGTCAGTCAGGTGATTGGCGAATCCTGCCCGAAGAAAGTGATTAATCTTGCCTTGCCTGACACACCTGTCATCACAGGCACATCAAAAGAAGTGTTTGACTATTACGGGCTGAACGCAGTGGGGATAGCCAAAAAGGTCCGGGAAGTATTGCAGTAGAGACAGAGGGAAGGAAAAAGTGCATGAGCAGATATGTATTGGGGATAGACCAAAGTACTCAGGGAACAAAAGCTCTCTTGTTTGACGAGGAAGGCGCGCTTCTTTACAGGAGTGATTTTCCTCACAGACAGATTGTGGATGAGCGCGGCTGGGTAGAACATGATTTGGAAGAAATCTACGCAAATACAGTGCAGGTTGTAAAAAATCTGGTGGAAATGGCGGGGATTCATAAGGGGGACATTGCGGTGTTGGGAATCAGCAATCAGCGTGAGACTGTTGCCTGTTGGGAAAAGGAAAGCGGAACCCCCGTATATAATGCTGTTGTATGGCAGTGCGCAAGAGGAGCGGATATCTGTACAGAGATTCAGAAGCAGGGATACGCGGACAAAATAAGGGCGGCCACCGGGCTTCGGCTTTCTCCCTATTTTTCAGCGGCAAAGCTTGCCTGGATTTTTCAAAATGTAAAAGGGATAAAGGAACGTGCCGCAAAGGGAGAGATTGCCTGCGGAACGATTGACAGTTTTCTCGTATACAGGCTTACGAAGGGCAAAAATTTCCAGACTGATTACTCCAATGCTTCCAGAACACAGCTATTTAATATCAGGTCATTGTGCTGGGATGAGGAACTTTTGAAAATATTCGGCATTGATAAGTCCTGTATGGCAACGGTGACAGACTCAAACGGAGATTATGGTGTGACAGATTTTGACGGTTTTTTGGATAAGCCGATTCCTATCCGGGGTGTACTGGGGGATTCCCATGGCGCCCTTTTGGGGCAGGGATGTCTGCAGAAAGGGATGATTAAGGCAACGTACGGAACCGGTTCATCCATCATGATGAATATAGGGAGGAAACCGGTATTTACCTATATTGGTGTGGTGACTTCTCTCGCCTGGTCTATGGATGGAGAAGTAAGTTATGTACTGGAAGGCAATATCAATTATACCGGTGCTGTGATTACATGGCTGAAAGATGAGATGGGGCTGATTTCCTCTGCCGGTGAGAGTGAAGAACTGGCAGAAAGAGCAAGGAAAGGCAATCAGGTATATCTGGTTCCGGCATTTTCCGGGTTAGGTGCTCCTTACTGGAACAGTGAAGCAAAGGCGGTTATCTGTGGTATTACGAGAACGACAGGAAAAGCGGAGGTTGTGAAGGCTGCGCTTGACTGTATTGCTTATCAGATTACAGATATTGTCCGGGTAATGCAACAGGCCAGTGGAATTGAGATAGCGGAGATTCGGGTGGACGGTGGTCCCACAAAAAACGGTTACCTGATGCAGTTTCAGAGCGATATGCTGGGTATTCCTGTAAGAATACCGGAGACGGAAGAACTTTCCGGTATAGGAGCAGCCTATGCGGCGGGGCTTTCTTTGGGAATTTACAATAAAGATATTTTTGATAGGATAAAGAGAAAAAGCTATGAAAATAAACTGGAAAGAGAGCAGTGTGAAAATCTTTATGCCGGGTGGAAATCGGCAGTGCAGATGGTCATATCTGAATAAGAGGTTTCGATGTATGGTATACCAGGCTTGAGAAGGAGTTTGTTTAAAAATAAAGGAGGCATGTTATGGAGAGAAAAGAAATTTTGAAACGTCTTGGCTATGCTGCGCTGCCGGCGGCCAAAGTGCGCGTTATTGTGGATTCCGATGTGAAAAACGAAGCGGATGACCCGTATGCAATTATGCATCATCTGCTCATGCCGACATTTGACGTTCGCGGGATTTTTGCGACGCATTTTGAACAGAAAGCGGGGCATTCCGGTGATTCGATGGAGCGAAGCTATCAGGGGGCGCTGAAACTGATGGAACTTGCAGAGATTGATGATGTGCCGGTTCTGCGGGGATGCCGGTATCCGCTTGCCGATAAAAAAGACGCGCCCGACAGTGAAAGCGTCCGCTTTCTGATTGAGGAAGCGAAGCGGGATGACCCGCGTCCGCTGTATATTGCCATACAGGGAGCAATGACAAACGTTGCCGCTGCCATTAACAGGGCGCCGGAGATTGCAAAAAAATTGGTAGTGCTTTGGAATGGCGGCGGCCCCTATCCGGAAGGCGGCACGGAATTTAATTTGATGCAGGATGCGGACGCGTGTCGCGTGGTGCTTGAGAGTAATGCTGAAGTTTGGCAGACACCGAGAAACGTGTACGGGAGTTTTGAGGTTTCGTTCGCTGAACTGTCCTGCAGGGTGAGACCGTGCGGGGCATTGGGCGAGTATATGTTCCGGGAAATCCTTGCGGAAAATGAGAGGGAATATAATCCGGATTTTCTTTTGCGCACCGGTGAAAACTGGGTACTCGGCGATAATACAACGGTCGGAATGTTAATAGAGAGCAGAAGGCGCGGGCATTTCCATGAGCAGGATGCGCCTGTGATCGAAGAGGATCTTTCTTATGGAGTAACCCCGAACGGGAAGAAGATACGGGTATATGACAGTCTGGATACGAGGCTGATTTTGGAAGATATGTTCTGTAGGTTGGAACTTGCATATGGAAAAGGAAAGCGGTAATTGAAAACGTTCCGCATACTGCAATTATTTAGGGCAGTATGCGGGGAGTTTTTAAATAGTTGCGGGGTGCGTTTAGCTATCGTAATATAAGCTTTGGCTCAAGATAAACGCTTTTGACAAAATGTTCAACGGATTCATCCTGCCACTCCACAATAATATTTACGGTTGCTGCCGCCATTTCCTCAAAAGGAAGGCACACACTGCTTACAGGCGGCGCGAGGAGAGCTGAATAGGTGCCGTCATGTCCGATAACTTCGACATCTTCCGGTACCCGCAGCTTTTTTTCGTATAAATACTGCAGGGCGCCTACTACATAACCGTCATACCAGGCCTGCACGGCAGTGAAGCCGGGCAACTCTGTTTCCGCTTCTTTCAGGGCACGGTAACCTTCCTCGGTGTTAGGGGAGGAACAGGTCTTTATCAGATATTCAGGCGGTTGCTTTTCCTCTCGGATGGCTTTCAGGAAACCTTCCAAGCGGTAGCTT
>VSNY01000261.1 GCA_009774535.1 Lachnospiraceae bacterium | reverse complement strand
GGCCAATGATGCAGAGCAGGGCCTGCCGGTAATGTGAGTTTCCAGCAATGCATCGGGAGACATACAGCTGCTGCAGGAAAGTTTTCCGGCGGCGTTTGCGGATTACCAGGTAGTATTTACGGATATCAGCCTGGATAAGATCAAAGAACAGATTCTGGACGAAGAAGCAGCGTGTGCGTTCGTACTGGACAGTCTGACTTCCTATGAGTATTATGTGAAGGATCTTTCCATGCAGGATCAAAATACAATGATAGCTGACGGACTGCTGTCAAATATGTACAGCATAGACGCCATGATGCGTGCAGGAATGACGCCTGAAGCAGCATCGTCTGCCCTGGCTCCGCAGATGGAACATAAGACTGTCAATCTGGGAAAAGACCAGGTTCAGAATTTCTTTTATACGTACATTATGATCCTTGCGCTGTATTTGGCAATCCTGCTTTACGGTCAGATGATCACGACGAATGTAGCAACGGAAAAAAGTTCGCGTGCTATGGAGCTTTTGATTACCAGTGCTAAACCGGTCAGTATGATGTTTGGAAAGGTCATTGCTTCCTGTCTGGCAGGTCTGATCCAGTTAATTGCTATTTTTGGCTCGGCATTTTTGTTCTTTCAGATGAATGAGTCATACTGGAACGGAAATCCGATGATTTCTTCGCTGTTTGGTATGCCAGGCTGGCTTTTGGGGTATATGATGATCTTTTTTGTGCTTGGATTTTTGATTTATGCCTTTTTGTACGGGGCGGTTGGTTCCACGGTTTCCAGACTGGAAGATGTGAATACTGCTGTTATGCCGCTTACAATGATGTTTGTTGTTGCCTTTTTGGTTACGATGATGGCGCTTGGAAACGGGACAGTGGACAGCATGCTTATGAAGGTATGCTCGTATGTTCCGTTTACGTCTCCGATGGCGATGTTTACGCGGCTGGCCATGAGTACGGTGCCGTTTTATGAGGTTGCTTTATCGATCGGGATACTTGTACTGTCGGCGATTGCAGTCGGGATGGTGTCTGCGAAGATTTACCGGGTCGGCGTGCTGTTATATGGAACCAAGCCAAAGTTTGGGGCAATACTCAAGGCGATGCGTAAGGCGGGATAACGGTATATCAGTGATCTGTGAGGACAACGCCTTTTTTAAAATTTATAAAAATTTTATTGACTTTTCCAGCAGCCCAGGTCTATAATAGAGAAAATCAGATATAAGTTCATATGGGATAGTAAAGGTTTCGACAGGGGTTTTAAAGCTGGAGAAGCGAGCCGCAGGAGATGCGTCAACTCTCAAAATTAAAATTAAACGCTAACGATAATTTAGCATACGCTGCCTAGTTGCAGCTGTCTGATCTGATGCACCTGCACATCAGAAACCAGGCATCGACGATGCAGGAAACGATGCATATTAAGCTTTGCGTATGCAGGCGTATTATGAAGCTACTGAAACGGTGACCGTGTCTGTACGGGCGCCGCAGAGGGAATGTTAAAATGCAGACTACGCTCGTAGAAGTACGGTGGAGGGATCTTTGGACACGGGTTCGATTCCCGTCTATTCCACTTCTGCAAGAAGAGCGAATCTCTTGCTTCGTAATCTGGAAACATTCTGAAATTTGATGTTTCCAGATTATTTTTTCTTGTTTATATGTTATCGTCCTATTTCATTTACCAGTCTACATCTGTCCCCGAAAACGTAAAAGGGCAATTTTTCTTAAGACGCCAAAAAAGCAATATGTTACAATACAAAAAAAGAAAGGGGATATCGCGCATGGAGGATCTGCCAATTACAAAACGGATACTCAGGTACATTGAAGATCATTTAGAGGATCAGCCAGTCAAAGAACTATCGCTAGAGAATATCGCAAAAGAACTAAGTTATTCAAAATTTTACATAGCAAGAACGTTTAAGTCCCATACAGGTGTAACAATTTATAAATATATCCAGGGCAGATGTCTGGATGAAGCAGCTAAAAAACTGGTGGAAACGGATCAGCCTATTGTTGAGATTGCATTTGAAGCAGGATATAGTTCCCAGCAGGCGTTTACACAGGCATTCCGGCATACCTATACCTGTACGCCGCAGGAATACAGGCGGGTGGGGATTTATATGCCGAAACAGGACAGAATCGGCAGGAGCGGGAAAGAGATTTTGCATGCAGCGTTTGTATTTGAAATGACAGGAGGAAGGACTGCGTCATGAGCTTTATACCTTATGTGATGGAACAGACAGGCCGGGGAGAGCGAAGTATGGATATTTATTCCAGACTTCTTGCAAACAGGATTATCATACTGGGGGAGGAAGTCAGCGATCATTCTGCGGGACTTTTAATTGCGCAGATGCTTTTTTTGGAATCGCAGGACCCGGATCAGGATATTCAATTTTATATCAATAGTCCGGGCGGTTCTGTATCGGCAGGATTTGCAGTTTATGATACGATGCAGTATATCAAATGCGATGTATCAACCATATGTTTCGGATTAGCAGCCAGTTTTGGGGCATTTCTGCTTGCCGGAGGAGCCAAGGGAAAACGTATGGCTTTACAGAATGCACAAATTATGATCCATCAGCCGGCGATTCAAGGCAGCGGAATACAAGGACAGGCAACGGATATAAAAATAGTATCTGATCATATCCAGCAAAGCAAAAAAAGGCTTAACCGGATACTGGCACAAAATACTGGGAAGACAATAGAGGAAATCAAGGAGGCTACGGAAAGGGATCATTATTTGTCTGCCAGCGAAGCAGTGGATTTTGGATTGATTGATCAGATCATTGCCAGGCATTAAGCGATTGGTGATCCATACCAGCATTGAAAACGATCATTCTTAAGAAAACAGGGACAAGTTCGTAAATCCTGAAATCAAAATCAGGAGATACATAACTTGTCCCTCTTGTTTTGGGCTGACGCATGTCCAAAAGGCCGCAATCCCTTACAGCTTTAGATCCTGAAAGAAGTCGTCAAAAGAGGCATGATAAATTTCCTTCATCGCCAAAAGGATGCTGACCTTAATATGATGGCGGCCGCGTTCCATCTGAGAAATAATCTCACGACTGATGGAAAATCCCATAACCTGCAGTCTGGCGGCTACTTCCTCCTGGGACAGCCCGTTGCTTCGGCGCAGTTTTTTCAGATTGGCGCCAATGGAAACATCCTGGTTAATAATTGCTGACATACGTAAAAATCCTTTTTTACTGCTCTATGCCAGTCAAAGAAAAATCCGCCCGGCAGTGGCAGTTTTTTTGACAGAATGAATGGTTACATATTGATTTTACTGTATAAATGAGATAGAATTGGAATGAAAACTTTCCCGTAATACAGAAAAAGTGGAATTTATGGCGAAAAAAGGGGAAAACAGTTCTATTTTTGAAAGAGTTTGTATGGTTAGTGAATGATTTTTGCGCAAATGACCTGTCGTTTCAGACAGGCAGGAGGAGACATGGTGGATCATTATCGGAAAATAAAAGAACGTGCGAAGCTGGACAGGCTGGCAGATTATTTTGCGGACGTAGAAGAGGATTTTATAAAGGATAAGGAAAAAGATCTGTATCAAAAGCGGGTTGACGCAGCGTATGAACGGCTATTTGACCAGTTATCACAGTTATTGCAAGTGGATGTGCGGGAGAGAGAAGAGCTGTGCAGTGTACTGGCAGATTTTGCCGCGGAATGTCAGGAGATTTATTTTAAGGCTGGTATGGCGGTCGGGTTTCAGCTCTGCAGGAATCTGGATTTGGAATATCGGAAGTTACAGGGGGAGGATGGATTTTTGGATCGAATGTTGTAAGCGCCTGATCTCAGTGGTAT
>VSNY01000260.1 GCA_009774535.1 Lachnospiraceae bacterium | reverse complement strand
TTAGATAACAGATCAACATAATATTCACAAATCAGGAGGATTTTTACAATGGCAAGATTTACACTCCCAAGAGACCTGTACCACGGCAAAGGCGCCCTGGAAGCATTAAAGACGTTCCAGGGCAAAAAAGCTATGATCTGCGTAGGCGGCGGGTCTATGAAGCGTTTTGGATTTTTAGACCGCGCACAGCAGTACTTAAAAGAAGCCGGCATGGAAGTCGAACTGTTTGAAGGTATCGAACCGGACCCATCCGTTGAGACCGTTATGAAAGGCGCCGAGGCAATGGCCAGATTTGAACCGGACTGGATCATCGCTATGGGCGGCGGGTCACCGATTGACGCTGCAAAAGCGATGTGGATTAAGTATGAATACCCGGATATCACTTTTGAAGATATGTGTAAGGTATTCGGTATTCCGAGTCTGCGTAAAAAGGCTCATTTTTGTGCGATATCTTCCACATCCGGAACTGCTACCGAGGTAACTGCTTTTTCCATTATTACGGATTACCAGAAGGGCATTAAGTATCCGATTGCTGACTTCGAGATTACGCCGGATGTTGCGATTGTGGACCCGGATCTTGCTGAAACGATGCCGCAGAAGCTGGTCGCACATACGGGTATGGATGCGATGACACATTCTGTAGAGGCATATGTATCCACTGCGCACTGTGACTACACCGACCCGTTGGCGCTGCATGCGATTCAAATGATCCAGCGCGATCTGGTGGGGTCTTATAACGGAGATATGGAAAAGAGAGCTTCCATGCATAATGCACAGTGTCTGGCTGGTATGGCTTTTTCCAATGCGCTGTTAGGTATCGTACATTCTATGGCGCATAAGACCGGGGCTGTATTTGCAGATCACGGCGCACATATTATTCACGGCGCGGCAAACGCGATGTATCTGCCAAAAGTTATCGCTTTTAACGCTAAGGATGAGACAGCGAAGAAACGTTATGGCGATATTGCGGACTTTATGGGACTGGGCGGTTCAACGCCGGATGAAAAAGTGGAACTGCTGATCGGTTATTTAAGGAAAATGAACGATGACCTGAATATTCCGCATTGTATTAAGAATTATGGCCCGGACAGCTATCCGGCAGAGCAGGGCTTTGTACCGGAAGACGTCTTTTTGGAAAGACTGCCGCAAATCGCTGCGAATGCGCTTTTAGATGCCTGCACCGGCTCTAACCCGCGCCAGCCAAGCCAGGAAGAAATGGAAAAACTGCTGAAATGCTGTTATTATGACACTGACGTTGATTTCTAAATCCTGAAAGCGCTGCGCTGAAAATAAGCTTTGGGAATATTGTAAAAGCTGGCCTGTTTCAACAGACCAGCTTTTTGAGGATGATTTGACTGCGTGTTTATTTCTAACGATCCAAAACGATGATCTCTCCGCCGCTATGATCGTTTACTTCCACTTCTACGTATGTTGCTATTTTACTGTTCGCGGAACCTTCTTCAAAATTCACTACGCTGTGCGGCGCCATCTCATAGATAACTACGTGCATAGGTATTTTTGTCGTCAGTATCGTACCACTTCTGAAAATATTTCCATATGGCATATTCGCAGCCGTACCGGAAATGGTTATATTTACATTTTTTGTATCTTCAGGTTCTCTGTCCCTCCAAGTACTTACTTCTTTCACGAGTCCATTCACAACAAGATTGCCTTCTCCGCCCCAGTTATAAATGACAGAAACGACCTCGGCATTTTCTGTTACTGTAATGTTTGATGAATGATATATTGTATAAATAGTATTGACTGTTCCGTACTCTGTCCAAGTACAATTCTCTTTCTGAATAAAAACTGTACCCAAGGTTGCATGATTTTCCATTTCCAGATTCGGAGTATGAATTGTCAACGTAACATCCGATCGGTTAATGCTGTCATCCAGGTTAATTTTAAGCGCTCCCGATGTAATCACTCCAATAGATGCGCAGCTTTTATCCGCCAAAGCACTGATTAATTCATCCTGGCTGCTTACTGATATACTTTTTCCTTGATAATAATCCCATCCAGCGCCCGCTAAATTCACATCGATCCCTTCTTCTGCTCCTGCCGGCATCGGAATCTGCGCAAGGAACCGCCTGAGTTCTGTTCCAACAGGGACAGCGATAACGATATCCAGCTTTCCATCTGCCGGATGAACCTCTGCCTGTCCTGCCTGATCTGTAATTGCGGTATCATTAATTTGTACGAACTCTGCTTTGGATGCATCTTCATCGAAAATCGCCATCGTTGCATGCGAACGTGACAGATCCACACTGACCGCCGCTCCTGAGGTAACAAATAAAGAGCCTCTGATATCTAAAATCCGGTCTTCCTCTGTCATCCCCCATCTTGCAACAAGCTCTATATTTTTGTTAATCACTGTGTTAAAATCAAATTTTTCTAAGATGGTGTTATCATTTTCATCTTTTCCAGCCGCAAAATACCAGCCGCTGAATTTGTAGCCGTTTCCATTACGCTTAAGCGCTGATGGTATCTGACTCTCCTGGATCTTGCTGCCGGCCTGTACACGTATTTCCTTGCCGTCGAAGCTGACCGTATAATAAGTAACCGGGTTTGAAGACGATCCGGACGACCCGCCGTATCCATAAGATGGGGAAGACGGCTGATAAGTAGTTACGCCTGCATTTACAACGCTGCTTCCTCCTTTTGGTACATTCTTCGTTTGATTATTCGCATCCGTGACGGAAATATTGCCGTCTGTTTTATTATTAACTGTTGTTTTTACTTCCGCCTTTACTTTGCTGCCTTCAGCGCCTTTCTGGAAATTCAGCACCGTATCCACGGCTCTTACCGTCAGATCCAGCGGAATCTGTGCCGTCACGCTTGTCCCCTGGGCTTTTGCATCAATCATCAGCGGAACGGTCGGTTTTTGATCCAGGTCGCTTGAAATATCAATCGAAATCTTTTCACGAATCGTTACATTCCCTATGCTTCCGTTTACGACCAGTTTTACATCTGCCTCTGCGCCCGTAAAGGAAATATCCCGAATCTGTCCCTTCGGCCCTACAATAATCCGTGCAGATTTCGCTGAGATCCGTAACGTGTTGCCCACGGCATTTTCATGCCACGTATTTTTCGCAATCTCCTGTACTTCAACGGATTGGAACTTCGCATTGTTTTCCACCTCAGCGGCAGGCGCCTTAACGGTCAGGGCCACACCGGAGTAATCCCCTGCCTGAATCGAGAATTGCTGTTTTTCTTTCGTCTCAATCGTAAGCTTTTTGAGGTTTTTGTTTGCCAATGCGGCGTCCAGTTCTGCCTGCGTTGCAACGCTTTTCGTTGTTTCCGTTACAGGAACTGTAGGAACGGCCGGCTCTGTCGGAGTAGCCGGAGCCTCAGAAACGACATTGACCACGCATTTTACCAGCTTACTGTTATACTTCTTCCTGTTCGCTGTCTGCAGCCTGGCTTTTACTTTTGTCCTGCCGACGGACTTTCCTTTGATCATGAAGCTGGACGCTGTCTTTTTATATACCATGGCAACATCTCTGTCTTCTGTGGAAATTTTCGTAATCTTCCAGCCAATCGTATTATTTTTCAGCGTCATTTTGTTTGTTTCGTTTACGTTCAGTGTCTTATAGGACGTCCTGAGACTCACATACGGCCCTCCCTTGGCTGCCGCCTGTATGGCGGGCGTTCCATCCATCATGCATACGGAAGTAAACGCTGTAACTGCCGAGAGGACTGCAGCCAGTCTTTTTTTGAAATTTTTCTGCATTTTTACTCTCCTTTGTTTTGCTTTTTGAAAATGCCATTTTTTTCATTTTCATTATACCCCCCCCCGGACAAAAATTGTCAAGTATGAAATTGGTATATCCAC
>VSNY01000026.1 GCA_009774535.1 Lachnospiraceae bacterium | reverse complement strand
ATTCTTGCGAATTGCACGAACACCGCCTCGGGCAACCTTGCCTTTACCATGTGGTTACCCCCCCCCGCCCCGATTACGTCCTGATAGGACAGAACCGTATAAGCATCAGAAGAAAAATGAAGCCTGAAAAACGGAGCAAAAAATAAAAAACAGATCACAAAATCCAAAACAAATAACTGGTGAAAGCCGTATCTTCCGATACCTGTTGTTTCCAAAAATTTTAAAACAGACCCGCCGCTCCTGCCTGTTGCTTTTTTCTTTCTTATCATTACGATCTACCATTCCATCCTTTCCAATTTTTCCGCAGACGTCATCCTGTAACAGTTCAGACCGCCCACTGCGCTGTTACAGGATACTGCCTTTTACTGTCCCCTGATCTTATGTTTCTCTCCAGGCCCCGCTGTCCTTTCGCTAATAATATACCTTGGCCTGGCTTTGGTCTCCAGATAAATCTTCCCGATATATTCTCCCAAAATGCCCAGGCAAACCAGCTGCAGTCCGCCCACAAAGCAAAGAATGCTTGTCATGCTCGTCCAGCCGGCAACCGTCCAGCCGAGAAAATATTGCACCACGGACCACGCCCCGACGCAAAAACTGAGCAGTGCAATCAGAATCCCTATACCTGTAATCATACGGATCGGACGGATGCTAAGACTCGTAATGCCGTCAAATGCCAGCGCCAGCATTTTCCGTAAAGGATAGTGGCTCTCCCCGGCGGCGCGTTCCTTCCTTTCATAGTAAACGGACGTACTGCTGAATCCTACCAGCGGAAGTAAGCCCCGCAAAAACAGATTGACTTCTTTAAAACTGGCGAATTCTTTTAACACGCGCGCGGAAGTCAGACGGTAATCCGCATGGTTAAATACCACTTCCGCGCCCATCAAACGCAAAAAGCGGTAGAATCCTTCTGCAGTTGCTTTTTTAAAAAAAGTATCAGAGTCCCGATTGCTGCGGACGCCGTAAACGACCTCATTTCCCTGCAAAAAAGCGTCTGTCATTTCTTCGATCGCATGGATATCGTCTTGCCCGTCGCAGTCAATAGAAATCGTAAAATCCGCCAGATCTTTCGCTTCCATCAGTCCGGCCAGCACGGCGTTCTGATGCCCGCGGTTTCTGCTCTGACGGATGCCGCAGTAACAGGCGTTGTCCGCTGCAAACCGGCAGATCAGGTCCCAGGTATGGTCCGTGCTGCCGTCGTCCACAAATAAGATCCGGCTGTCGTCGCTGATTTTTCCTTTGGCAATTAAGGTTTCCAGCTCTTGGAAAAAGAGGGGCGCCGTGACGGGCAGCACTTTTTCTTCGTTATAGCATGGAATCACCAAATACAGTCTGTTTTTCATTTTTTTGATCCTTTATCATCTGAACCAGTTTGTAATTCATCTTTTCCAACTTCCTCTTGTGCGATCCGGATCTTCTTCACCTGATTTCCTTCCTGGCATTCTTCCACAATCGCGCAGATTTCCCTTGAAACATTCCGTTCTACAAATCCGGTATCTTTGTATCCGCGTTTTTCAATCGCTTTACAAAAAGCGAGCAGTTCCTGCCGGATTCCTTCCCCTTCCAATTGATAAAAATAACGCCTGTTTTTCGCCGGATCTTCAAACCGGAGTTCAAAATAGTCGGTCTTCCACCAGGGTGCAGGAACATAAATATATCCTTTTGTTCCGGAAACGACCAGTTCTCCTTCAGATTTCATTCCTTTTGCAGCTTTCACTGTAGCTACCGCATGTTCATAAATAAAATCTATTTTTGTAAACAAGTCAAATCCCGCGCAGTGTTCGTCCGGCAAAGAAACAATCGTTTTTTCCCTGTAACCGCTTCCAAGGATCTGCAGTACTGGCAACAGGGCGGTAGGCCCCCAGCCGCAAATGCTGTTCCACATTTTAGATTGACGGACACTGTTCTTTTGAAGCATTTCCTGCATACTCGTACAAGTCGCATCCACAGAAACCACATGGCCGATTGCTCCGCTTTTGATCAGCAGCAGCATTCGGTTATATGCTGTCGCATACGATGTTTTGATCGCGTCCATGAAAACCAGCCCCTTCCTATATGCCAGTCTGGTCAGTTCATCAAACTCGAAAGCCCTTAATGCCACAGGCGGCTCGCATAATACATGCCGGTTCTTTTCCAGTGCCTGTTTAATGTGTGCATAATGCATGGAAGGATGCGACGCAATATATACAGCATCTGTCTTTTCCAAAAAATAATCGAGTCCGCACCGTTTCGTCCTGTTCCGCTGCTGTGTCCCAGGTACCTGCAAAGACTGGTCCCCGGCATAAATACCCGCAATCGACAGCCCGTTGATATATCTGCTTTCCGTGCAGATCTTATCCAAGCACGCAGCTTCTCCGATCAATCCCAAGCAGACACGTCTCTTTGCTGCCCGTTCATAGGAACTGGATACCCCTTCTGTTCTTTCCAGATAAACGACTTCACAATACTTACTCAGGTAATCAAATTTTCCAGCCCAGTCAGAGCCTACTGTAAAAATATCGATGCCATACCGGCGGATATCATCAATTTTCTGCCCTTCATACTCTTCCACAATGATCTGATCTGCAATACCAACCGCACGCACTTCTTCCATCCGTTCTGCCAATGTTTGTCTGACATTAATCTTACCGCGGGCTTTGTCAAAACTATCCGCGGTAATTCCGACAATCAGATAATCACCCAGTTCTTTTGCCCGTCTCAGAAGGCAGATATGGCCATAATGGAGCAGGTCAAATGTACCATATGTAATTACCTTTTTCATATGCTCTACTTCCTTTATTTGACCTTTCAGTCAAATGATTTCTTCTCAAAAACGATATACCACCTGCCTGTTTCACCAAAAGATTGTTCACGATCCAGCGCGGGAAAAAAGCCTTGCTCCACTTCCCTGCATCCGTTTTGTTTCAACACTTGGAACATCTGTCCATATTCCTCAGGCGTACGATAAATCGCGTCATAACTGCAGCCAAGCGTTTCCGAATAAAATTCTCTTAGGGTAAGTCTCTGCCCCAGTCCAACCGTTTCTGCAATATAAACTACCGTATCTTCACGGAACAGATCCATAAGCTTTGCCAAACACTCCCGCAGTTCATCATCATTGATATACATAAACACGCCTACGATTATCAGCCTGTTAAATTTGACTGACAGCTCTCCAGCCTGTCCTTTCAAAAAATCCTGCAGGGAACAATTAAAGAACCGATAATTTCCTGTTCTTCCATAATCCCGTTGTTCCGCGGCACGAATCATCTCAGAAGAAAAATCTGCCCCGCAGTATGTATGGCATAAAGGAATGACATGTTCTGCCCATCGGCCCATCCCGCAGCCAAGATCCAGTACATCACAGTCTTTGGTAATATTCAGCTTTGGCAAAATACTGTTTCTTTCAAACCTATTCCATTGTCTGGCATATTCCGGATTCTGGTCTCCCAGAAGCACAGACGTATACGGACATTCATATTTCTCATTTCCATTCTGCCCCCCCTAATAATTTTAAGGCTCTCTGATTATAAAAATTCCTTGTGTTTTCCTGGCTGATCGCAGCTTTATCTTTATATATTCTGCTTTTCTTCATACTTGTGTCTCCTTCCTCCCTTTTTACTGTATGTTCTGCGTTCGCCTGGATCATCCCCCTTTTCCACAAATCCCGGAATGCCTGAAGCAAAACCTCGTGATCTTGCTGCGTCAGATTGCCGATATGTCCCACCCTGAAAATCGTATGCCTGTATTCCCCTCCGTTTGGACAGACCCAGATGCCGTATTCCTCTTTTAAGCACCGGAAGATCTGGTATGCACATCCTCTGGCCGGATGCAGCGGTGTAACCGCGTTAGATAAAGACTCTGCTGTTATTTGAAGTGGAAGTCCTATGATCCGGCGTCTGAAATCTTCCGCCAGCTTGGCCGTCCGCTTAATTTCCTGTTCGGCGCCGCCTCCCTGGACGATCTGCTTTAGCCTTTCATGAACCTGCAGCAGAATCCCCACCGCTGGGGTAAACGGCGTCTGGCCGCGTTCTCCATCTGCTAATGCGCCCTTCAAATCCAGATACATGCAGGAAGGATGATTTTTTTCTATTCTGCAAACCGCCCGGCGATCCGCAATGATCATAGATACGCCTGGCGGACATGCCAATGCTTTCTGTGAAGCGGTAATCATCACATTTACCCCCAGCCCTTCCATATCAAATGCATCCGCCAGAAAAGAACTAACAGCATCCGCAATCAGAAACCATCCGTTTTTCCTGCAAGACCTGCTGATCATATCCATATCATAACGAACACCTGTAGATGTCTCCAAAACATTGACAATCATACAAGTAATTCCTTTTCCTTCATAAGCCTGCAGCATGTCTTCCCGAAGCGCCTTTCCCATATCCAATTTCAGTTCTTTATATGGCACCCCATGCATCTGGCACAGCTGCACAAATCTCTGCCCAAAGCTGCCGCCGTTAATGATAAGCGCTTGATCTTTGGGGGACAGGGTATTTAAAATAGCAGCTTCCATAGCCGCCGTCCCGGAACCAGTCAGAAACAGCGCCCTGGCATCTTTTGGCGCCTTTGCAAGCTCTTTCAGCAAAGCTTCATTTTCTTTCATAACGGCCGAAAACTCAGGCGTTCTAAAATATGGAATCTGCATCCCTCCCAGTTCCATTACGTTTTCAAAGGACTGCACTGGCCCGACTGTAAAATTCAACATCTCTTTTATCCTCTCAAAGCTTCCAGATTCGCATAAATTTATCCTGCATTTCTTTTTCCGAATACGTTCGTATCGTCAGATTCGGACTGCTGCCAAATACGACACAATGATCCGGAATATTCTCATTCATCACAAAAGCATTGGCCGCCACAACAACCTGGTTTCCGATGTGGCTTTCGCCAAGTACAGTGGCATTGGCATACAACGTAACAAAATCACCCAGTACCGGATAAATACAAGTTTCCCTTCTGAAATTTGCCCCAACCGTCACACCCTGGTAAACACAAAGATAATCCCCGTATTGCGCCTTGCCCAGCACGCTCCCGATCGGATGCTCACATAAAAAATGCTCCGGCAGTTCTATATTCCAATACCATTCCACACCATTCATAATCTTATTCAGGTAGTAGATCTGGTCTGCCAGCCTGGTATGTTCCGCTCCGCCCTTACTTCCGATGGAATGGGATAAATGATACAAAAACGCGGCGTATGCATTGGTATTAAAAATCGAAAAACCCTCATTGTTTGGATATATTTGATTACATGCCTCCAGCTCCTTTTCCGTGCGTCTGACTGCGTCTGCGATTTCCGCCAACATCTGTTCCTGTCTGACTGCCTGCGTATCCCAGAACGATGACAACTGTCTGTCCAGATGCCGGAATACATCCAAACATTGTTTCACCCATACATCCGATTCCGGTTGTCTCCTGTGCTTTTCACTCATTGCCGATACTCCCTTCCGGTAGGATACATAGATGTGCAGTCAGATGCATGCCCTTTTTGCAGATATTCCACCATATAATCCTCCTTCGTATATTCAAACCATAAAAATCTGCGTTCACGCTGATCTCCTGCTTCCCAATCGAACACACAATCTGACGGTTTCCCATCTAAAAGCCTGTCATATGCCAGCTGCAGATCTTCAAATGATACCGGTGCTTGAGAAACCCGCATCCGATGCTTTTCCCCAATCCCTTTGATCATCAAAAAAGGGTCCTGTCTTCCATGTACGTCATCCCAGTTAAATCCATGATCTGCCATAACAATAATGACAGAATTATCATATACGCCCGCCGCTTTTAATTTTTTCAGATAAGTGTCTGTCAGCGTGACCGATGCTTCTATATTTTGTTCATACGTGCCGTCTTCAATCACATTTACTTCTCGATCATAACGGAAAGGGACATGCGCTCCCTCCAGATGGATAAACTTAAAACACTTTCCGTCGGTACTGGTAATTTCCCTGGTTTTTAGATCCTCATAAAAAACGTGATTATCAAACGAAGCCTGCTGCTCCTTAACGCTGGATATTTCCCTGATTTTCGTAAATTCATCCATATCTATCGTACAATACTTTTTCCAAGCAAAAGGCGCATATTTAAATCCGGCCAGCTTCAGCTGCAGACCTGCAAACTCCAAACCGGACCGGATGTTTACCTGATAGGCGCAGACATTATCAAATCTGAAAATGCTCCTGCCAGTCAGCGGCAGTTCCGGTTCATAAATGCCCAGCTGATACCCTTCTTCTTCCAGTCTTTTCAAAAGTCCGGATTCTTTATATACACGCTCGTGATATTTTTCAAACAATTCCTGATTTTCAAACCATTCGCCCGACAGTAAAAACGGCACACTCCGGCTTGTAAACGAATATGCCCCCATCGTATCGGGATAATATGTAAAATCAGCAAAAACTTCTTCGTACTCCGGGTGATCTTCCAGCATCTCTTGAAATACCCCGGTGTCCAGAGCATCCAGCAAAAGAATTACAAAATTCCGATCCTGCGACATTTCAAACTGGTTTTTGGTTGTAACTACCGCATCCGCTTTGTCCTGATACCCGAAGGTCATAACTCCCTCTATGCACAAAGTCAGCAGGAGCATCGCTGTCATCCCGCCAAATACTCCGTTTGCCATCCTATAAAATTTTTTCCATGGAAGCGCAAGCAGCAACAGAACTGTGACCAGCAAAACGACACTCCATAAAATAATGGTCTCAGATCTTCCATCCGCGTAATCTGCCCAGTCAAATTCTGTCCCGTCCAGAGGCGGCAGATATTTCGTTAAATAATTGCCCTGTATGTAAGTACACACAAACAAGACAAATTCCATGATCCACAGACACTGATACAGGCGTCTCTGCACCCGGAAACATACTAAGGCAAGCATACTCCCGGTGAATGCCGCAGCCAGAAACATTCCGATCACATAAGGCAGCAAAATATACAAATCAAACCAGAATTCTCCCTGGTTATTAAAATATAAGTCCAGCGGCGCAAATACACAGATCAAAAACGAAAGCGCGCATGACGCGGCAATTCCAACAGACCTTCCATAAAAGGGAACCGCATGGACCGTTTTGATTTTTCTGTATGCTTTCTTCACGAAATTCACAAAATGAACAAAAGGCACGATCAGAAAACGATGCCATCGTTTTGTCTGAATCATTTTTTTCATACATAGCATCAGTACAATGGCAAACATGCTGCAAACCATATATTTTAATAAGAACTGCACGGATAAAAATTCAAACCGGAAGGCGCCCCATCCACGCGCATATAACATCATCAGATTAACAAACGTGATACCATAAAACCATACTGCTGCCTTTAAGACCCATGCTTTCCAGGATCGTTTTTCTTTCCCAAAGCCAATACCTGCCGCGATCACTGCCGGACATACTGCAATCATGAAAAACAACAAATCCATGTCCTATTACTTCCCTCCCCGAAAAAACGGAACGGTTTCCGGTAACACCCTTCCACGTATATCCTCTTCCCTGACACATCCAACTTCCCGAAACCGGCTGTCTTTACTCTTCGCCGTCTGATCACCGATGACAAAGTATTCATCCTTTCCCAGAAGCAGCGCTGTATCTGCAATCCCTGCGTCCGCAAATACAAGATCCGCGGGAAATACCTGACTTTCCTTCCCGTTCACATACAGCCTTTCCCCCTGTATCCATACCTGGTCACCAGGACACGCCGCAATGCGTTTTACCAAAAGCGCGTCCAAACCCGTACACCAAAACGCAATAACATCCCCATAGGAATACACCCCCGTGTGCTTATCCAGTATGACAAACTGCAGATCATGATAAGCCGGATACATGGAATCTCCATGAATCAGCAATAACTGGTACCAATTGGCAGAACTATAACAAGTCACCGCCAGAATCCCCAACGCCACGATCCATTTCCGGTACTTAAGATCCGGATTCTTCCGTAACCCTGATTTCATCCGATTCCATCTCTTTTCCCCTGTTTTCATCAAGTCCAATCTTACTGCCGATTTTACGCCTTGCCCTTCTCCAGTAAATACCGACAACCGCGCCTAATGCAATCGCTGCGCCTGCAACTGCCTGTATCACATACGTCATAACGGACGGATCAATATATGCCTTGGCGTCGGCTCCGAATAACAGCATCAGACACACCACTCCATACAGCCACAGACCTGCGTTTCTTATTTTCTCCTTCATGCCTTCTCACCTTTCCTTTCAGCCGCCTTCTTCTGAATCTGACGGATCATATATTTTGCTCCAACTGCTGCGCTTATGCCCGGATGATATACATATTCCTGTGCAAGCGCATAAATAACTTCCTCTTTTTTCGCTGCACAAGCCAGCATTTCCCCGACTATTTCAGCAGCTGCCTGTGCATGTTCCGGCTTCAATACCCTTCCGATCCGTTCTCGTATCCAAATATTGAACGGCTCCGTGTCAATCCGCTCATACGCAGGATTCATCACCTTCATCGGCGTATCCACAAACAATACCTGTCTTCCGGTCGTAAATGCATATTCAAACGCAATATCTGACCAGTCCGTAATAACCAGATCTGCAGTAAACACGGTACGGTTGGAAGAAAAATCTGTCTGAATTTCAATATCCCCCTGCTGCGCAAATCTGGCTTTGAGCTGTTCCATTTTCTGTCGCTGATGGCGGATCTGCTGCGGATGCGGACGGACTGTAATCTGGTATCCTTTCCCATGCAAAGATTCCAGCAAGTCATAAAGACAGCTGTCCACAATATTTCCTTCCTGCCAGGATGGTGCGATCAGAATGGATTTTCTTTTCTGCGGCTGATGTTCCATATGTTCATAATCCCGGCGCATACGATCCAGCAGAGGATAGCCGAATTCCAGCAGCTTTTTCTTCGGAAGTCCATATACAGCTTCTGTTTTCTCTACCTCTTTTTTCTGATGCTTTCCTGTACAAAAGACGGTATCAAAATGATCCAGCGCAGCCGTACGGAACGTCAGATTAATGCTTCCCATACCATGCGGCAGGAATATATATTCGATATCTTTACGCACATAGCTTCTTTTGATATGATAATTTTCCAAATCCGGCATTGTCATCAAAACCAGATCCGCATCCATCTTCATCATCAGCGTAATTAATTTTTTATGTCCTATATAATATGGCCGGATCCGCGGCTCTTTCTCTGCGGTCTGAAACACGGCATCCGCCGGATCGCTTGTTACATAATGAATTACCAGATTCGTATGACACAGCAGATATGCAATAATTTCCTCAAAATACTTATAAAAACCGGAGCTTTCCGAATAAAAGACCAAATGCTTATTCGCGATTGAAAAAAATTTTTTATAATCTTCCCTTTCCCGTCTGTTCAGCGGATCGAAAATGCGCTGTTTTTTCCCGCTCTCTGATAACAGTTCCAGTTCCTGTAACCGCTGTCTGCTTTTTTTAAGCTGCGCATAATCCACATAGTCTGCCGGACGGATCACCCAGTTTAACAAATACAGCTGTGCAACCGCCAGAAGGTTGCCTGCCACCCAGTAAAGTGCGACTGCAGCCGGAACAAACCATCCCAGATATAACGACAAGGCAACCGAAAAGGCCATCATCCCATACTTGTTTGCTTTCGACTGTTCGGACTGAAGCACGTTGCTCTTATTTTGTGCCAGACAAAGAAGCAGCGCCGAAAGCCCGGCTGCCACCGGACAAAGAAGCAGCATCCCGCCGCCGTTTTGGGGCGCCATATCCAATGAAATCCCCAGAAATACCAATTCTTTCCGCGGACTGTCCACACCTGCCCGGATCACATCGACCAGCCCGATCAGAAGGACTACCTGAATGAGAAGTGGAATCACGGATACAAACGGATGATACTTCTCCCTTTGAAACAGCCGCGCCTGTTCTTCTGCGATCGTATCCGGATCACCAAAATGCTCCGCCTTAATAAAGTTGATTTCCGGCTGCATCCTGACCATTTTGATCGTATTTTTATGAACCTGGACGGATACCGGCAGCAGCGCCACTTTGCTGAACAACGTAAAAAGAAGAATCGAACATCCATAATTATGGCAAATCCGGCCGCATGCATCCAATGCCCATTCCAAGATCTGATGTATGATACTCATCTGCTTTTCCTCCATTACCATCTGCCTGTCAGCTGCGAACTTATAACCCGCCGTACCTTTCCTCAAACTCCCGCACCGTCTGAAGCTGCCTGTCTTTTTCTGCCAGAATTACCTTATTTCCTACCCGTTCCAGCGGCCAGTCAATCGCAAGTTCCGGATCATTCCATAAAATACCATCATCATATTCTCCATAAAACTTTTCTGCGCACTTATAAGATACTACAGAATCCTCCAGTACCAGATACCCATGCGCACACCCGGCAGGTATCAGAAGTTCCGCTTTATTCTCTTCGCTCAGTTCCCAGCCCATCCACTGGCGGTATGTACCAGACTCCCTACGCAGATCCACAACCACATCAAAGATCCGTCCCCACACGCAGCGCACCAGTTTTGGCTGTCCGTATTCCCTCTGAAAATGAAGCGCCCGAACGACACCCTTTTGGGAATTTGTATAAAACACTTCTTTCAGATCATAAGTAATTCCATGTTGTTCAAATACTTCCTTTGCGTAATCCTTAATCAGATATCCTCGTACATCATACGCACAAAAAGGAGTGATTTGAAAAACCCCATCAATCATTGTTTTTTCAAATTCAAATTTCTGCATGATTTGATCCTTGTTCCTCCATCTGTAAGCGCAGCCAGGCAACCGTTCTTTGTATTCCCTCCTCAAACGATACCTGCGGCAGATAACCCGTATGTTCCATCAGCTTTTTGCAGTCAAATACCTGCGGCTCCTGCGCCACGCCACAAAACGGCACTGCGCCAAGATGAAGCCGGATCTGCGGATGGACGGCATCTTTGATCTGCATAATAAAATATTTTAATTTTTTTGCCGCGTTGCTGCCAATATAGTAAGAATACCCGTCCCTGCCTTTTTCTCCAAGTAGACAAAGAGCCCTTGCCGCGTCCGAAATATACACAAAATCATAAAGCTGCTCTCCGGATGTAAAGTTAGCTTCTTTTCCTGACAGCATCGTCTTTGCAGCAAAATTTACAAAGTTAGATGTTTGGTTGCCCTCTCCATACAAATTCGGCAAATAAGCCCACACATGCTGAATTCCAACTGCCTGACAGACTGCTTTACTCATATAGTGCGCCGCAATTTTTGCTGTACCATAGTTCATTGTCTGTGCAGGCTTTGTACCGTCTTGCGCCACATATGCCTGCACATCCAGTTCTGCAAGCGTTCCAGCCCCGACAAATCGGGTACACCCGACTGCGTGCGCAGCTTCCACAGCCTGACAGGTCCAGCGTGCATTTTCCAACTGCATTCCGTAATCTCCCCGCAAGTCTCCTGTCGAACCGCTCCAAGCCAAATGATAAAACGTATCATACTGCCCATTTATCATCTTCGGAAGACGGCTCAGCTGTGCCATATCACAAAAAAGAACCTGCACATGTGCCAGACAGCGAATTTCAGACAAGTCTGCATCCCGGCTGCGTACAACAGCTGTTACCTGTACCCCTTCCCGGCCCAGTTCCTTTAACAGCCATTTTCCAACAAAGCCGTTTGCTCCTGTTACAATTACCCTTTTCATGCTTTCTGTCACCCGCACCCCTTCTTTTTCTCTCCGTCCTTCTTTTCCCAAACCATCCAAGGCGCCTTCCCTTCCGTCAGCAGCCCTTCCAAATACATCTTATCCTTCATCGTATCCATACACTGCCAAAAACCATGATATTTATAAGCCGCAAGGTTGCCTTCCCTGGACAGGCGCTCCAGAGGTTCACGTTCAAAAGTGGTCTGATCGTTTGCAATATAATCAAACACCTGCGGTTCCAGCGCCATATACCCGCCGTTGATCCATCCGCCGGCTTCCTGATCTTTTTCCGCAAAACGTTCAATACGGCCGTCCGGGCTTATTTCCAGCGTGCCGAACCGCCCGCCTGGCTGGATTGCCGTCAGCGTCGCAAGTTTTCCCTGCTTTTTATGATACTGGACAACCTCCCGGATATTTACATCACAGACGCCATCTCCATAAGTAAGCAGAAACGTCTCCTGTCCGATATAATCCCGGATTCTTTTGATCCGCCCGCCAGTCAGCGTATCCAGTCCCGTATCCACAATCGTTACTTTCCATGGCTCCGCAACGTTGTTATGTATGGTCATAGCATTCTCAGAAGTAAAGTCAAACGTAATGTCCGACCGGTATAGATAATAATTGGCAAAATATTCTTTAATTACCTGCTGCTTATAACCTGCGCATATAATAAAATCATGAAAACCATAGTACGAATAAGATTTCATAATATGCCACAAGACAGGCTGGCCGTTCAGCTCAATCATCGGCTTTGGCCTGCTTAAGCTTTCTTCGGAAATCCTTGTTCCATACCCGCCGGCTAGTATCACTGTTTTCATCCTTGTCTCCTCCTTTGCGCCAGCCGCAGTCTGATCCTGACCAGATGCAGAAAGTCCCTGCGCTTTGTCCCCAGCGGAAATACCGTCTCCACAAACCAGAACAGCTTTCCCCTGGCGCGCAGAAGAAGCCCTCTGTGGCACTGGTCATAATGAAAATTTGCAATATCCCACATTCTCTGCTCGTGCAGTTCATAAAGCAGCAGTTCATAAAACGGCGTACGTTTTGCTGTCGTCCAAAATTCATCCCCAAAGTCTGCGGGCAGACGCTTCCACGGCTTTTGAAACCCTGCGTAATGTACAATATAAGGGTCTTTCCTGGCCCTAAGATACGCCTTGTACAGTTCTTCCGGCGCCATATATACGGTTGTGCGGATTCTGTTAAAGTCGCAGTCAAATATGGTATTCCACCGCTGATCCAGCTCATAAATCTTTCCCTGGCAGTATTTGTTCAGCACATCCTGGTCACTGTAGCGGTAATCCCTGGACGCCCGCTTCAGCCACTCCTCCATGGAATACTGCCGCCGCATTTCGTCCAGATTCAGCAGAAGCACGCCTGCTTGTGCATATGCATACGGATCTTTTAACCGTAATTTGTTCTTGGCATATTCCATCGCATGACCGGCCGCGCCGTTGATCTGCCCGATAAAGTCCACATCCCGCACGGCTGCAAAAGAATACCCTGTAATATCCGTATCATACAGCTGCGCCAGATCTTTCTTTACAATCAGGTCGCCATCCAAATAAATCGCTTTATCAAAGTCCGGCAATATTTCCTGAATCAGAAAGCGGTAAAACGTTTCGATAGAAATATGGTTATGCGCTTTCAAATCATAGCCGTCCACAAGCGCCCGCGCATTGTAAAACCGGATCTGTATATTCGGCTTTTCACTTACCTGCCTTTGCAGCAGCGCCTGGTTCTGCTCCGTCAGGTCTGATTCCAAAATCACAACCGCATACCTGCGGTCACAGCCAGCGGCGTCGATCACAGACTGCACCGCTGCGCTTAACGGGCCTGCAAACTTGTTGTTCGCCGCAAAGACAATTGGAATTGCCTCTTTGTCCAACCGGACGTCCTGCTGTAGCTCCGGCTTTAAAAAGACCACGGTCTGCAATTGCCGGATGCGCAGACGGGTGTTTGCTTCCAGATATGTCAGATAGATACCAAACAGCCGTTCCGCCAGATGCCCCAGCGTCCTTTTAGCTTCCTCACAGTAATTTTTCAAATCCAGCCTGCGTTCCAGTTCTTCCAGAATCGGAAACAGCCAGCTGCAGTACTGGAAAAAGACGTTTCTTTTCATAACATACAAGTTGCAGAAATATCCTTTTCTTCCATATAAATACGCTTCTGCCGCGGCTCCATACTGCGGATATTTTTCATGGAGTACGGATTCCATCAGGTCAATATCTTTCTTTCTCAAATACCCGCATGATTTGTAATAGTGTTCCTTTACATTTTTAAAATGTCCCGGCAGTCTTCCGACGTCTACGGCCTGCGCAGTTACCAGATCACAGGACTCGATGACTGCCCGCATCTTTTCTTCAGTCAGTCCATATTTGGCAATCGTCCTCTGATGAATAAAATTCTCAAGCACATTTCCAAATGCGTCCTGCCGAAAGGCTCTGCCGGAAAAATTCAGATATCTGCGGTAATGACACAGTCCGTAATAATCCGCTTTGACATTTTTCCAGGACCAGTACTGGACGGTCAGCTCTGACAGATACGGATGCTTGTATGAAATATGATCCCCGGTATCGTCTCCCGGCAGCACACTGTTTTCCTGTTTGTCATATACAGCGCCGCATCGGATTGGATAAAAAAGCGGATCGCCGACGGTTTCGCACTGCTTATCAATCCGGTGCGAAACGAATATTTTAATTTCTTTTTTCTTACGCATGACATTCTCCCTTTATGATCTGCCGCACAGAAATATGGTCTTTGTCTGATCATCTTCAAGCGGCGCGGTCTGCAAAATATTTACTTCACTTACGTCAGCGTCTGGTATGCCGCGCAGACCTCCTCTGCGTCTCCGCACTGTTTCACACGCCCCTGTTCCAGCCACAATGCATGGCTGCACAGCTTTTCCACAGATGCAATGGAATGCGACACATATAACAGCGTCGTACCGCCCGCTAACATCTGCTGCATCCGTTTCTCACATTTCTCCTGAAACTGGTAATCCCCGACAGCCAGCACTTCATCGCAAATCAAAATCTCCGGCTGCACCATCGTCGCTACCGCAAATCCCAGCCTTGCCGCCATACCAGACGAGTAATTTTTGACCGGCATATCCAAAAAATCCCAAAGCTGCGCAAAATCAATAATCTTTTCAAACTGACTTTCCATAAATTTCTGCGAATAGCCAAGCAGCGTCCCGTTTAACAGCACATTTTCCCTGGCTGTAAGCTCTCCGTCAAATCCGGCGCCCAGTTCAATCAGCGGCGCGATCATGCCTGTAACCGCAACGCTTCCCCGATAGGGCCTTAAAATACCGCAGATCAGCTTGAGCAGGGTCGATTTGCCGGAACCGTTGACGCCAATGATTCCCCATGCTTCCCCTTCCTTTACTTCCAGGCTGACATCCTTTAACGCAAAAAATTCCTGGAACATCAATTCTTTTTTTACCATTTTGATCACATACTCTTTCAGGTTATTAACCTGCTGCGACGCGCGATTAAATCGGACGGTCGCATCCGAAATCCGGATCACTGTCTTCTTACTCATCTGCATTCTCCTGGTCCGGGGCCGTCAAAAAATAAGATCTATCATATCCCGCCCCGAAAGCAGCCTTCCCGCTGCTTAAATATATAATATAAAATCGTTCTGTTTTCGGATAAACGCCCAGGAACCAAGCGACAGAAACGCTATTGCCAGCAAAAACCCATACAGCACATCCCCGGCCTGCGGCAGCGCCTGTTCCAATACAAGCGTCCGAAACTGCGTAATATACTGGTACATCGGATTAAACTGCACAATCGCATCCTGCATTTCCTGCGGAAGCTGCCCAATCGGATAAAAAATCGGCGTCAAATACATCCATGCCGTAATCCACACGCTGTAGATATACTGGATATCCCGAAAAAATACCGCCGCCTGCGCCAAAAACAGTCCAAGTCCAAGCGAAAACAGATACAGCTGCGCGAACACAACCGGAATAAACAGCATCGCCCATGAAAACTGCACCTTCGTAAGCAGAAACACAAGCAGCATGGCGCCCATCGAAAACAGCAGGTTCACAAGCGAACCTGTCACTTTGGACAGCGTAAAAATATACTTCGGAACATACACCTTTTTCAGCAGCGCCCCGTTGCCCGTAATGGAAAAAATAGCCTGGTTGGTCGCTTCTGTCATAAAGGTAAACAGCGTCTGCCCGATAATCAGGTAAGAAGGATAATTATCTACATCAAACCGGAACATGTGGGCAAATACCAGATACATCACAATCATTACAAGCAGCGGGTTTAACACGCTCCACACATATCCCAAAAAACTTCTTCTGTACTTTAACTTAATATCTTTGATTACAAGCTGTTTGATCAGGTCACGATACCGATAAAATCCCTGCAGCCTTCCCCACATCAGGCTCATACAAAAACTTACTCCTTCCTGTTATGTAGTCCCCTGCGTCCGGAACCAGTTTTTTATGTGTAACCGTTCAGATCACCTTGAACTGTTACTTTTATGCCACGATGCGCAAATACAGACGGATGGCGCCGTTTCGTAAGCGGCTCCCTTGCGGAAGCAGCTTTTTTGCAATTATTTTGATCCCGTTAAACCACGCTTTTCTGCCTGCTTTCCAAATACCTTTCCTCTGCCGCCTGCACATCTCATCCAAAAGCTGCCTGTAAAAAACCGTCTGTCTTGCCTCCTGCCAGAATTCATACGCAAAGTCTTCGTCTGGTCTGATCCACGGCTTTGGATAGCCCGCATAATGAATGATGTACGGCGCTTTTCTTGCAGACGCATATTCTTTCGCGATCGGCTCCGGCGCATAACGGATGACCTGCGCCCATCTGGAATGGCCGCAGTCATGCAGCACATTCCACGCCATATCCAGATACCTCACGTTTCCCCGGCAGACTTTGTTTAAAATATCCTGATCAGAAAACCGGTAAACTCCGGTTTCCGCAAGTTTCAGCAGCTGTGTGACCGAAATCACTTTGCGAAGCCTGTCCACATTTAAGACAAGAACACCCGCCTGAAAATAACCAAACGGATCGTGAAGCCCCAAAACCTCCCGGCTGTAACGGCGCATGTCAGAACCTTTGCGGCTGCACTGCCCGGCAAAATCCGCATCCCTTACCGCGGCCGCCAGCACATCCTCCACTGACACGTCATAAAGCCCGGCAAGGTCACGGCATACAATCGTATCACAGTCCAGATAAACTACTTTTGGATACTCCCTACATAGATCAAGAATCAAAAAACGGTAAAAAGTCTCTTCGGTAATATGCTGCTTTGCCTTTAACTGATATCCGGCAATCCTTTCTGCGACATTAAAAAAACGGATCTGTATGTTGCCGCAGGCAAAACCGCGGACAAATTGTTTCTGGCTGTTTCGGCTGATATTTGTATGGAAGATCCAAAACTGATACGTTCTTGCTGCCGAGGTGTGACGAACCGCTGACTGCACACATGTGTACAGCACTGGTACATACGCTTCATTTGCAGCCAGCGCCACCAATACCGGCGGTTTGTTTCCCGCCTCCATTTGCTGTATCCCTTCTTTTTCGTATCCCTTCTTTTTCATATCCTTTTTCACGCTTCCCCCGACTGGCGCCGTCAGCCCTTCCCTCTTTCATCCCTGCAGCCTGTAAAACAGCCGCGCATAAACCCCATACATCGCTTTTACAAACGGATACATCCGCCGGATATTTTTGCGCATCACACAAATCGGAAACCGGTGGGACGCCTGGTATAACAAAGGCGATGCTTCTTTTAATCCGCTGTCCCACCGCAGCAATTCCCTCATACGGCTCTCGGTCATAGGATTTTTTATATAGATCATATAGTGGCTTCGGATTCGCTTACAGATGATCCTCCGGATATAATCCCGCTTCCCTTTGGAAAGGCCGGCGCTATATTTCCGATCATACGCAATACAGTCCGCTATAATCCTATGATGCATCTGGCGATGCGCAAATGCCTGTTTCGGATGGATACTTTGTGCCGCTGTTCCGATCCGGTACAGATAGACCGGATTGCGAAAGGCACAAACCGTCCTGATATACCGGACGGGAAATATATTATATTCTGTATCTTCATAAAAACAGCGTTCCCGTACCTGGATCTGATTGTCCCGCAGCAAAGCCGTACGATAAGTCGCAGCATGGATTTCCACTTCTTTCAGATTTCCAGCCACTTCGTCAAACAGCAGTTCCCGGCCTGCCAGCAATGGATAACGGACGATCCGGCGCTTTTTCGTGTATGCATGCCATTTGATATACGGATGAATCACCAGATCTGCCTGACAGCGCGACAGCTGTTCCATCATCTTAGCCAGATTTTGGGACAGCACCTGGTCATCGCCGTCAATCACTTTAAAATAAATGCCTTTCGCACGTTGGATACCAAGATTCACGGCCGATCCATGCCCTGCGTTTTCTTTATCAATAACAACAATGGTATCCGGATATCGGCGCTGGTACCATTCCATTTTTTCCAATGTCCGGTCGCTGCTGCCGTCATTAACCAGCAAAATCTCCAGATACCTGACGTACGGGTGCTGCAGCATCGTTGGAATACATTCGTCAATATAAGCTTCTGTATTGTAAGACGGGACGGTAATCGTTAATATTTTATCCACTAAAATTCTCCCATTTTTGTTCTGCTGCACGTTGCTTTTTGTCATGCGCCCTTCCTTTGGTGCAAATCTCCTACAAATTGTGAAATACATCCGGCAGAAAGCACTTTTAAAACACGCTCTAAGACGTTAATGGCTTTTGTCACCGAGATACTGTCCGTAAATCTGTTTCATTTTCCGATTGACGCGCTGGGAGGAAAACTTTTCGACCCGTTTCCTGGCATTGTCGCGATAGCTGTCAGCAAGCTCCTGGTGTTCCATGACCTGACGGATCGCATCCGCAAATCCCGTATCATCTCCCGGCTCCACCAAGCGGCCTTCGATCCCGTCCCGGACCAGATCACAGTTTCCGCGAATCCGGCTGCAGACCACCGCAACCCCGGCCGCCATCGCTTCCATCAGCGCCACCGGAAGCCCCTCCTGACGGGAAGGAAACGCAAAGCAGTCTGCCATCTGCAGCAAATCCGGGATATCGCTCCGATATCCTGCCACATGCACCCGATGCGACACACCAAGCTTTCGCGCCAGCCTGCGGTAACGTTCCTCCCGCTCGCCCAGACCTGCCAGCACATACTGGACATTGTTCTTGTCCTTTGCAAGCCGCGCCAGCGCCCGGATCACTACTTCCTGGTTTTTACGCCGGGAAAGCTGCCCGACGCTTAACACTACAAAATCCTGCTCCCCAAAACCAAACTCCCGACGCATCTTTTGGCGCGTTGTACGGTCCTTGCCATACTCCGCCAGCGATATTCCAATCCCGGGTATATAACATACCTGCCCGGCACGAAAGCTTTTTGCCAAATGGTAATCCTCCGCGTTTATCGTAATCAGCGTATCCGTACAGGACGAAAGCAGTTTTTCAACCGGATAGCAGCAAAGCCACCGGAATACAGACGCACCTTTGTAAAAATGAAACCCATGCGCGGTATAAATCACCCTGCAGCCCTTGTTTCGGTACGGCGCCGCCGCAAGCCTTACAACCGCACCGCCAATCGGCGACTGGGTATGGATCAGATCATAATCCTTCTTTTTGCACAGCTTTTTTAACATCTGGTAAGAACGCAGAATATTGACAGGATCCGCCGCCTTTCTCGGAATCGGAACATTCCATACCGTAACACCCATCTGCTGCAGCTGAAAGCGGAACTGCTCCACACGCTGTGCATCTGTAATATTCCCAAAACAAAAATTCGCCGCTACTTCAACGTGACATCCGCTTTCCTGCAGAATACGAATATTTTCCCGATTAAAAAGATCAATCATAGACGCAACGGATGCGGCCAGAAGCACCTTTTTCTTTTTGTCATTCCGTCTCATTCATAATCTCCGCCACAGACTTCATAATGCGGATATACATGGAGTAACTGTCCACATCTTTATTCCCTGTCACAGATTTTCCGGACGACGGTTTTGCAGTCTCGTTTTTCTTCGGCGCCTGCCACAGATCCAGCACCGCGTCTGAAGCATGCGCCACGCCCCAAAGCAATTCCTCCGTAGACACATCCAGCGCGTCACAAATCCCGACAAACGTTTCCAGGCTCATAATCCTTGTCCCGCGTTCAATATGTCCTAAAAATGACATACTGATGCCGCACTTTTTCGCAAGTTCATCCTGCGACCATCCTCTCGCCTTTCGTACCTGCCGGATACGCATGCCCATTTTTCCGTAATCCAGTTCCCTCATAATTTCCCTCCCGGATGCGGCTGCCTGTTTCGCTCCATACCCCAAAACCCTGGCAGCTGCTTTTGAAAACATAACATTTTATACGAAATTGTTATGTTTTGCCATTGCAGGCAAATCCGCTGCAAACCGCTTAAAATAAAGAAAGAATAAGATCTTCCGGCTCTGTGAAACCTGTATGCCGCTTTTAAAACACGTTTGACAGGATTCGTTTTTAGATTTGATTTATTGTGATACGTTTAAGATTTTTTTAGATATTTTTCCTGAATTTTCCATATGTAATGCTATGATATTTAGTAATTCCTGCTAATTTTTTCATTTATATTGCAAAAAATCACAAATTGGTTTAGAATACTTTCAGACAACAATTTCGTATAAAATGTTGTGTTTTAGAAGATGAATCTCGCGACAAAAAAAGTGTAAAGCATATTGGAAGTTCAACAGGCTTTACACTCTGATTTCGTTTTGATCCGTAAGATACCGCGTCCGGGATATAAACCCCATTGCGCTCTGCAAATAAAACTCCTCACACAACGGCTTCCACAATCCGTTTTCCCCGAACCCTAAGTTCCTTTACCCCGATCTCCTTTTTCTTGTTAAAATTAAAACTCAGTAAATACCCTGTATCCAGATGATAATCATCCAAATATTCGATCAGCTGCTTTTCTCCGCGCTCATGATATTCATTCCCATGCCAGATTTTCAGTTCTACGATAAACTGTTCTCCGCCATAATCCACAATCACATCCGTACGCCTGGCATCCCTCGTCTGCGCCTCCAAATAATAATTCCCTGTCCCATTGATAATCGGCTTTAAATACAGCAGGAAAAACCTGCGCCCGTTCTCTTCCAGGAACTTCTCCTCATTTCCGCCATAAATATCCGTAAAATGTATCACAAACTTTTCAAGCACCAGCCGCATATTCAGCCTGCCGTTTTTTACAAACTGATTCCTGTCACGTTCCCCATACCGGTATATGCTGCTCTTTAAAGATTCCTCCGCAAGAAACAGATTTAACAAATACATCTCAAACATACGATTTGCAATTACGACATGTCCACACTTCTCTTTCAAAAATCCAAACATCATACCCAATTGCATAGACTTTTCAACCGGACTGAATGGCACTATGGTTCCCTGATACAATACCTGTTCAATCATTCTACGCAAATCCTGATACAGATCCAGCTGTCTGACCAAACTGTTAAATAGCGGCATATTCTCATTTAAAATCATTCGGACCGCCTCTGCAATCCCCTGTCCTGACCATAAATTGGTATCTGCTTCAAATCCCGGCCGCCCTGGCACCTCTTCATCCATATATTTGCAAATTGCTGAAACCAGATATGGATAACCTGATGTATACCCATAAATCTCTCGTGCCGCAGACTCAGTATCCAGATCATGCCCGCTGTCTGCCTTATATTCCTCCAGCATTACTGCAATCTGTCTTGGGGAAAAACTCATATCCACTTGAAATTTCGCAGCGATATTCCACGGACTATTATACTGGCGCTGTGCATCCGGTCGTATTTTCAGCTTTAGATTTTTAATGTCATACACTCCCGCAAGGATAACCGAATAAAAAACAGGATTGTTCTGTCTATGCAGATAATACCCCCGCAACTGTGCCAGAAAATCAATAAAAACCTGATTGTTTGCCGCACTGTCCACTTCGTCGATCATCAGCACAACCGGCTTGTCAGCAGATTCACAAATGCCACTCAGCAAAAAAAATAGTTCCCGCATTGTCTTGTCCCTGGCATCAGCTGCCAATTCATGGATCAGTTCAGCCAGCTTCTGATTATTGCCGAAATCCATTTTTTTACATGCATGCACCACCAAACTGGAAAACGCATGAACGAAAGATGCTGTATCAGCAAATTCTTCCGAACCAATTAGCTGAAAATCCAGCGCTAACACCAAATAATCTGCTCTCAAATAGTCTTCCAGCGCCAGCAATGTCGTTGTCTTGCCATACTGTCTGCCACGGTTGATAATAAAATATTTTCCACGATCTATATATTGCTTCTTTATTTGTTCCAGTCTGTCATCCAGCCGTACCATATAATGAAGATCCGGCCTGCAGCAGCCTTCTGTATTAAAATAACGCATATATGCTCACCCTCCTGTCACATACTACTTTGACCAAAATCCGTCCACAATAAAAAACTCTTTTCCACTTTTCCTTTGAATACTCATTGAATGATCACTTTTATCTTATCAAAAATCTGTGTAAATTGCCATAGCCATCATCATTCTAGTTGCACTGTAAGATTTGCTATGCTATACTGAGAAAAACGTGAAAGGAATCTAAGAAAATAGCCAAACAAAGTTGATTACGAATCACAGACATACTAAATGAATGTAAAAAACCACGTCATAACGTACACACAAACAGAAAGAAGGGCCATTCCTATGTTATGGGATACACACATGCACAGTAATTTTTCCGGCGACTGCGGCAGCACGCCGGAGTCTATGATCGAAGCTGCCATAACCAAAGGACTTTCCGGCGTCTGCCTGACCGACCATATGGATTATGATTTTCCGTCTCATCCCAAAAATCCGGTTATTTTTGAATTTGACCCGGACGCCTATCAGCAAAAGATCCAGGAACTGCAGCTCCAGTATGCCGACCGCATTTCCGTGCAGTATGGCATCGAGCTTGGACTGCAGCCGCATTTGGCAGAACGGCACGCGAAGCTGCTGGAGTCATATCCTTATGACTTCGTAATCGCATCTTCCCATCTGGTACATGGAAAAGATCCCTATTACGCCGAATATTATAATGGCCGGACGGAAAAAGAAGCTTATTTAGAGTATTTTCACTCCATTCCGGAAAATATACGGGCCTTTTCAGATTTTGATGTATATGGGCATCTTGACTATGTCGTCAGATATGGACCGGATCAGAATGCAAATTATTCTTATGCCGAATATGCAGATCTTATCGATGAGATTTTAAAGCAGCTGATCGGACTTGGAAAAGGGATCGAGGTAAATACAGCCGGATTTAAGTACGGACTTGGACACCCGCATCCATGCGAGGACATTTTAAAAAGATACCACGCACTTGGCGGAGAGATCCTTACGCTTGGCGCTGACGCGCATCAGCCAGCGCATGTAGCCTATGGCTTTGACCAGCTGCCGCAGCTGCTGCAGTCCTGTGGTTTTTCCTATTATACAGTATTTAAAAACCGCAAAGCCGAATTTATCCCATTAGAAAAGTAAGGAACGATCCGTCAAGCGATCTCGTTCCTTACCATTTAAAAAACTGAAAGAAACAAATCTTAAAGTAACAGTTCAGGCACGTCTTCTTATTTTCTTGCCAAGGCCGAAAATGAAATAGCTGCATAAAACCGGACAGCCGACGCTCTCCGGTTTCGGATCTGGCTATGTCTTATGCCTTACGGTCTGCCAGTAATTTCTCTACGGCAGCCAGCTTCACACACAGCACAAACAGCTTTGTCGCCTCTACCATCTCCTCTGGCGTCGGGAATGACGGCGCGATGCGGATATTAGAGTCCTGCGGATCTTTTCCATATGGGAATGTCGCGCCGGCGTCGGTCAGCACCATGCCCAGCTGTGCGCATTTATCAACAATGGCCTTTGCACATCCCGGCATGGATTCAAAAGAGATAAAATATCCGCCTCTTGGTTTTGTCCAGGAACCAATCCCCAGACCGGACAGCTCGGATTCCAGAAGATTCAGCACAGCTTCAAATTTAGGACGCAGCAGATCCGCGTGTTTTTTCATATGTTCTTTCATGCCTTCGATATTTTTGAAAAACCGCACATGACGCAGCTGGTTAATCTTATCATGGCCGATGATCTGTGTCGTCATATATTTCTTAATAAAATTCATATTTTCCAAAGAAGTTGCGATCGCTGATACGCCGGAGCCAGGAAAGCTTACTTTGGACGTGGAGCCAAAGACATAGACCATATTTGGATTGCCCGCTTTTTCGCATTCTTCTATAATATTAGGAATCTCGTCCTGGATTTCATCGTAAATATGATGAATACAGTATGCATTATCCCAGAAAATACGGAAATCTTCTGCTTTTGGCTTTAAGTTCGCAAAGCGTCTGACTACTTCATCGGAATACGTAATGCCTGTCGGATTGGAATATTTCGGCACGCACCAGATGCCTTTGACGGATGCGTCGTTGTTAACATACTGTTCTACTAAATCCATATCCGGGCCGTCTTCATTCATCGGAATGTTGATCATTTCAATATCAAACATTTCCGTAATTTTAAAATGCCTGTCATACCCTGGAACCGGACACAGGAATTTTACATGATCCAGCCTGCACCATGGCGTGGAACCATTCACACCTTTGACCATAGACCGCACGACCGTATCATACATAATATTCAGGCTGGAATTGCCGCATACTATGACATGGTCTTTTTTCACGCCGAGCATCCCTGCCATCATGCGCCTGCATTCTCCGATCCCGTCCCAGTCTCCGTAATTCCTTGTATCATTTCCAAGAAGCGTGTTCATATCTGAATCAATATTGATGACATTCAGCATTGGCATGGACAAAGCCAGCTGTGATACCCCTGGTTTTCCCCTGGCCATATTCAGCGAATGGCCTTTGGCTTCTTCTGTCTTAAATTGTTCGTCAAGTTCTGCCTTTAACGCAAAAAGCTCTTCCTGATTCATTTCCGCATATGCTTTCATTCTGTCTGATCTCCTTTATTTATCGTTATTTTCCCCTTAATTTTCCCCCATCTCCTTTTACCGGATGATTTATGGATATTTTTATTGTTGTTTTGCCAGATCTTTCATGGATTTGCAAGGGCTTTTGCCAAATTACCCGCGGATCTTGCTTCTGATACGCTGCAGCGCATTATCCACAGCTTTTGGCGTCTTGCCCATATGCTCCGCGATCTGATTATAATTCATGCCTTCCAGATACAGCGCCAGCACCTGACGCTCCATCTGGCTGAGACGCTCATTTGCCTGCTTTAAGAGCTGCCTTACATTTTCCTGGCTGATAAACAGCGCTTCCGGGTCAAGTGTCTGGAAATGAATGCCTGTCTCCAGATACATGCCTTCTTTCCCCTCTTGTCCGGCGTCCAGCGGGATATAAGTATTCAGAGGCGTATGTTTTTTACGCTGCGACGCTTCGACTGCCGTATACATCTGCCTGTTAATGCACAATTCCGCAAAATGATAAAAGGATACCTCCTTATCTGCCCGATAATCCCGGACGGCTTTAAACAGCCCGATCATTCCCTCCTGGACCAGATCTTGTGTCTCGCCGCCAATCAGATACAGTGCGTTTGCCCGCTTAAGCACCAGATTTTTATATTTTTCCATCAGATAATCCATCACCTGCGGCTGTCCTTCCCGCAGCCGGACGATGAGCTGTTCGTCCGATACATCCTTGTATTTATCGTGTTCCATATAACTCCTGTCTGCCATATTCCAGACAAACTACACTGCTGCCTGTTCCTTTCTTACATCCTCTGTCTGACAATTTCATATGCAAGCACCGCTGCAGCCGCTGAAGCGTTCAGAGAACCGATCTCCCCTTTCATCGGAATCGAAGCCGTCAGGTCGCAGTGTTCCTTCACCAGCCTGCTGACACCTTCTCCTTCGTTGCCGATCACCAGCCCGATCGGCCCGGTCAGGTTCTGGCGGTACATCAGTTCCCCATCCATATCCGCGCACACAAACCAGATGCCTTGCTCCTTTAGCTCCCGGATCGTCTGGCTTAAGTTTGTAACCTTTGCTACAGGCGTATAATTTACAGCTCCCGCCGATGCTTTCACCGCCGCTGCGGTCAGTCCGCATGCATGGCGTTTGGGAATTATCACCCCATGGGCGCCTGCCAGATTCGCGGTTCTTATAATCGCCCCCAGATTATGCGGGTCCTCGATACCATCCAGCAAAATCAAAAACGGCTGTTCCCCCTGGTCTTTCGCTTTTTGCAAAAGGTCTTCCACGGACGCGTAAACGTAAGCTGCTGATACGGCGATTACGCCTTGATGCTTTTGTGTCTCAGACAGCTGGTTCAGCCGTTCTTTTGCAACAAACTGAATGATGGTATCGTGTTTTTTTGCCTCCCGCACAATGGTCTGTACCGGCCCATCCTTGCAGCCATACAGCACATACAGCCGGTCAATCGTCTTCCCGCTGCGGAACGCTTCCAGAACTGCATTCCTTCCTTCTATTTTCGGCAATGATCCCTCTGCATCCTGTTCCTTTTGATACTCTTTTTTCTCCATAAAAATTCTCCTGGTTTCTTGTCTCTGCTCCCGTCCGTTCATCCGGGACATAATTGTCTACTGCCGTCTGCACCAGCGTTAACAGCCGGTCAAGCTCCCCATTCAGATACAGATACCCAAGCAGCGCCTCCATCCCGGTAGCCCTGCGGTAATCGTGTACAGATGCGTTTTTGGCCACCGAATAAGACTTTGCGTTACGTCCGCGTCTGTAGATCTCTTCTTCCTCCTGCGTCAGCAGCGGCAGCAGCGTCTCCATCATCCGGGACTGCGCCTGTGCCTTGACATAACGGCTCGTCTGCTGGTGCAGTTTTTTTACCTGCCGGTTGCCCTGCGCGACAACGACCGAACGGATCACCAGTTCATAAATGCCGTCTCCGATATAGGCAAGGGCCAGCGGCGAATAAGACCCGGGCGGCAGATGCCCGAGCCCGAACTGACGGCAGATCCTTGCATCCAGATCATATTCTGTCTGATGATTATGCACGTTTCCACGTAACTCCTTCTCTTGTATCTTTTAACAGAATGCCTTTTTGCGCCAGTTCGTCCCGGATCTGATCCGCGCGCGCAAAATCTTTCTGCTTTCTGGCGTCCTGACGCTCCTGTATCAATTTTTCGATCTCTGCATCCAGTATTTCTTCTTCCTGCCCGATCGTAATACCAAGCACATCGCACAGCGTCTGCAGCAGTTCATACAGTTTCTGCAAATATGCGCTGGTATGTTCGGCGGAACTATTTGTGTTGATAAATTTTACCAGCTCAAATACAGCGGAAACCGCATCCGCTGTATTACAGTCGTCTTCCATCGCGTTTTCAAACTTAACACGGAATTCCTCCGCCTTTTGATACAGCGCTTCTTCCTGCGCAGACATTGCCGCATCCTTGGCAGCCTGCATCAGCCGCGTCAGCGTCTCCGCAGCCGTACGAATGCGTTCCAGCCCGTTCCTGGCCGCTTCCATCAGATCCGCGCTGAAATTCAGCGGACTGCGGTAATGCGCGCTCAGCATAAAAAAGCGCAGCACCTGCAGCTCATATTTTTGCGCGATATCACGGACAGTAAAGAAATTGCCCCGCGATTTGGACATTTTCTGGTTGTCAATATTTAAAAATCCATTATGCATCCAGTAACGGGCAAATTCTTTGCCGCTGGCGGCTTCTGACTGCGCAATCTCATTTTCATGATGCGGAAAAATCAGATCTTCCCCTCCTGCGTGAATATCAATTGTTTCGCCCAGATATTTTTTGGACATCACCGAACACTCAATATGCCATCCCGGACGTCCTTCGCCCCATGGTGATTCCCAGGCAGGCTCCCCTTCCTTTTTCGGCTTCCAGAGTACAAAATCAAACGGATCTTCTTTCAGATCCCCCGTTACCTGGATCTCCCGGTGTCCGGCCTGGAGGTCTTCCAGATTTTTATGGGACAGCTTGCCGTAATCTGCAAATTTTCCTGTCCGGTAATAAACCGTACCGTCTTCTGCCGCATAAGCATAGCCTTTTTCAATTAACGTAGAAATCATCCGGATCATTCCGTCGATTTCCTGCGTTGCCAGCGGATGCACCGTCGCCGGACGCACATTCATCGCTTCCATATCCTGTTTGCATTCTTTAATATAGCGGCTGGAAATCTCGCCTGCGTCTACGCCTTCTTCCTGCGCTTTTTTAATAATCTTGTCATCTACATCCGTAAAATTGGATACGTAATTGACCTGGTAGCCCTGATACTCCATATATCTGCGGAAGGTATCGAATACGATCATCGGCCTGGCATTCCCGATATGGATCAGATTATAAACCGTCGGCCCACAGACATACATCCGTAATTTTCCTTCTTCGATCGGTATAAATTCTTCTTTCTGCCTGGTCAATGTATTATAAATCTTCATAATTTCCCCTCTCTGTTTTCCTGTATACACAATCCTGCCGCTGTAATCGGATAAACCGCTCAGACGCCGGCCTGCCCCGCCGTGTGCGGACAGCCTGTACAGCCGCCTGCGTGACAGCCGCCAGTCCCGTCCGAGACAGCCGCCGCAAAGCTTCCTTCATACATCGAAGAAAGCGAACATACCGCATAAGCCGCCATTCCCTGCTCCGTCCCGGTAAATCCCAGTCCCTCCTCAGTGGTTGCCTTGATATTCACCTGATTTTGTTCAAGGTCAAGCGCCGCAGCGATCTTTTGCTCCATCTGGCTGATATACGGCCGCAGTTTCGGCTTTTGTGCAACAATGGTCACATCAATATTTTCGATCAGGTACTGTTCCTGTTCCAGCAGGCCCCGCACATGTTCCAGCAGCTTTATACTGCTGATGCCTGCATAGGCTTCTTCCGTATCCGGGAAATGTTTCCCGATATCCCCAAGCGCCGCCGCCCCGAGCAGCGCATCCATCACCGCATGAACCGCCACATCCGCATCCGAATGTCCCAGCAGCCCCCATGTATATGGGATTTCCACGCCGCCCAGGATCAGCTTGCGGTCTTTCGTCAGTCTGTGGACATCGTACCCCATCCCTACACGCATAAAAATCTGTTCCTTTCCATCTCTTTTCTATAGAACTTCACCAGGTTCCCTGTTTCTTACAGACCTGGCTGCCGTCTGATTTCTAACGTCTGCACACAATCTTTTATTCCGTCAGATATTTTGAAACATTGCTGCTGTCTACTTTTTCAAACGGCACCCATACATATCTGCCGTCTTCCGACACACCTTCCAAATCCTCTGCGGAACCGCCTGCCGCCACCGCTGCTGCAGCCTCCACTGCAGCCCGCCCCTGTCCAGGGCCAGGCTGGAAGATTGTGCATGCCATTTCGCCGTTTTTGATCGCCGCGCAGCCATCCGCAGTCGCGTCTACACCAATAATTAAAATACTGCCAGGATCCATCCCCGCTTTTTTGCATGCCTCCACAATTCCAAGCGCCATCGCATCGTTATTGCAGATCACACAATCCAACGGTTTTCCGGTCTGCAAAAAGACGGAAAACAAATCCGCTGCTTTTTCCGTTGACCAGTCCGCATTGTCTTCAAATACGTAATTGACCGTCTTGCCGCTTTCTGCAAACGCTTTTTTTACCCCTTTTGTACGTCCTTTCGTAGCGGAATGGCCGACCGGCCCTTTGATCAGCATAACATTAATCTCACTTTTGGAAGCCAGCTTTTCCAGCACATATTCCGCCTGGAACTGTCCGGCGGTTCCGTCGTCTGATCCTACATACATATAGGCGTCTTTTTCCAGATATTTTTCATCCGGACGGCTGTTGACAAAGATAATTGGCAGTTCTCCCGCGCTGGCTTTTAATTCCACTGCCGTATCCGTATCAATCGCTCCGCATAAAATCGCGTCACAGCCTTCTGCCGCGGCTTTTTGAATCTGCTCGACCTGGTTTTCCACCACGCCGAGCGCGTCTGCGACTTCCAATGTAATGCCCTGTTCAGACGCCGCTTTTTTCGCGCCTTCCGCCAGCGTCCGGCGGAAGGTATCCATTTTACTGATCGTAAGGAGCATCTTCCCGTTTTTTCCTGTATCTTTGTCAGCTTTTCCGCAGCTTCCAAAGATCGCGGCCGCGCTCATGCAGACCGCTAATGCACTTGCCAGTCTTTGTTTCCTGTTCATGATTCTCCCTCCCCGATCTTAAAGATTTCTACCTGACGCGCCAGTTCCATTGCAGACTCTGTCAGTTCCTTGGCTTCATTTGCCACCGACTCGCTATTGCCGGTAATATGATTTGCCTGCTCGACCATCGTATCCGAAGACGCCAAAATCTCCTGCGAACTCGCCGCCTGCTCTTGTGAAATTGCCGCTACATTGCTGGCTACGCCGTCGACCTGTTCTACCTGGTCAATCATCTGATGTACCATCTTGCTTACCAGCCCGATATTTTCAAAAATATTGTCAAATGTCTGCAGGGCGCCATTTACCAGTACACTGCTGCTGTTAATGCTGGCAATGCTGTCTCCTGCCTGTGTGACAGCGTCTCGCACAAGACCGTTGATCTCGCTGATCAGTTTTTCGATATTATGCGCAGATTCCGCGCTTGTCTGCGCCAGCTGCCCGATCTGCGTCGCAACAACCGCAAACCCGCGCCCGGCGTCTCCTGCTCTTGCGGCTTCAATCGAAGCGTTTAAGGAAAGCAGGTTCGTCTCATCCGCAATGTTACCGATCACATTTGTAATATTCGTGATTTCCTCCGAAGCCTGCCCAACCCGGTCAATCGCTTCCTGCAGTTTTGTAACGGACTCATTAATATCCCGCATAGCGCTGCCGACATTCTGCATATCCGCTTTGCCTTTTTGCGACACATCCACAGTATTTTTCATTTTTTCATTGACCTGCACGCTGTTTTCTCTGGTGTCTGCCACAACCATTGCAAGCGTCGTAGCGTTCTGCGCGATCTCATTGACCGAGACTGACAGCTGTTCCACGGTCTGGTTCAATTCGCGCATAGACGCGCTCTGCATTTTGGACGCGTCGAGCATCTGCCCGGATACATCGTTGCTGCTGTCCGCCTGTTCATACAGCTTACTGGAAACGCCATGAATCGAAGCGATCATACTGCGCATCGTCTGCGCATATTTTTCCATGCAGCGGCCCATCACGCCGATCTCATCCTTGCTGCGCGCATGGATCTTTACGGTAAAATCCCCGTCTGTCATAGCCATAATTGCTTTCGTCAATCCTTTGACCGGACGAATCACCACATAGACGACGCGTTCGATTAACAGCGCTAACAGCAATATGCTGACAATACCGATAAAAATCATGGATGAGCGGATCTTATCCACATCCTGGTACACCGCTTTCACCGGAACATACGAAACCAGAATCCAGTCCGTACCGCCCACTTCCTCAAACGCCGCCAGATTGCCGTCAATCTGTATTGTGCTTAAGTCGTCTTCCTGCAGCCGTTTCGCAACATCCTGCAAAAATACATCTTTGGATTCGTTCAGCTTTTCATACAGCAGGCTGTTATCACGATGCGCCAGGATAGACAGATCCTTGCTGTCCACCAAAAATGCCTGCGCCTGATCCATGCTGACCAGACTGCTTACGATAATACTGATTTTCTGCAGGGACAGATCAGCCGAAATCACCTTAAGCATACCGCTGTAGTCATTTAAAATCCCACAGGCGCTGATCACTTCTTCGCCCTCTGCGTTTGTGTAAGCGCTGGTAATTCCTATATTCACCCTTGTCATGCCTTCTTTGTACCAGACGGTTTGGGTCGGATCTGTCTCTGTCTTTACGGAACCTACGGCCGTCATCATATTTCCGGTTGTATCCGCAAGATAAAGACCTTGCGGATAATTACTATTATACCCGTAAAAACCGTTTAAAAACTGCTGCAGCTGCGAATCTGCCAGTCTCATCGTCTCAATGCTTTTTTTTGCCGCGCTGATGGACGACAGATTTTCGTCCAGCCATGCTTCGATCTCGCTGACCTGGTTTTCCACGGATGTGTTCAGCAGGTTCTCGGCTGCTTTTTTGATCGCCGCACGCGAAATGTTGTACGAGAATCCGACCAAAACAGCTACGATAATGCTGACTACCGGCAGTATGACGCCGAGCAGCTTGGTTCTGATGGAAATAATTTTTTCCTGTTTCATTTGTTCCCCTCCCCATAGTTCATTGCCTGTTGCAGAATATGGAACTATTTTACCATATCTGACTGGGAAAATAAATAATTATCTTCGGGAATTTTTGAAATCAAAAAACTGCCCGGAAATCAGATGATTCCGAGCATTTTTTCAGATACTGTATAAAACTGCTTGTATGTTACCAGGCAGCGTCAAACGCACTTTTGCTGTTGTAATTGTAATTGCCAGTGCTGCTATACATGCCGCCTTTGTTAATTTCATAATTTGCATGATACGAAATTGCCGACGCTCTGTCGTTTACTTTATCGCCATATCCGCTGGTAAAAAGTTCTTTTACCTTTTCCGGGCCGGCTGCTTTCAGCTGTTCCTGATCAAGCGTCAGTGTTTTCTTGTCTGCGTCAATCTTAATACCGATTTCTGCCAGTTTGCTGCTGTTTGCTTTTGTACTGTCCGTCATAGACGCAAGCGCCGCGTATTTAATCGCAGCAACATTGGATTTTCCAGCGCTTTCTACGGTTGCGTTGTACTGTTTTACAAAATCGCTGACAGCTTTGTAAATTGCGTCAGTATCATAGTTGCCCTCGTCATCCGTCTTAAAAATCGCATTGGTGCCGGAAGACAATTTGCCGGCAGTCTCAGCCAGGCTGCCGGCATTGCTGCGTACCACGGATAACTGTCCGCTGGCAGCGGCAGGCTTTTCGGTTACGCTGCCGGAGGAAGAACTGCTGCCGGAAGAAGTTGTTCCGTTTGTCGATCCTGTATCTGTAATTCCGTATTTTGACGCCTCGTATTTTGCGTTAGACTGGATCGCTGCCGCACGGCTTCCAACCTTTGCGCCGTAAGAATTTGTTCCTTTAAATAACGCGTCTACGCTGTCAGAGCTTGCAGACTGGAACGTGTCTTTATTGATTTTCATCGTGCCTTTCTCATCGATGGTAATACCAATTTCTGCTAAGGCGTCCGCGTTGGATTTTGTATAATCGGAGATGGAACGCATGGAACTGTCGATGACTACACTGCCGGATTTTTTCGCAGCGTTCACTAAATCATTGTATCTGCTTACGTAGCTGGAAACTGCGTCATAAGTGATCTCACCGGATTTTTCCATGGAATTTGTCGCGCTCTTAAGATTAGCGGCTGCGTTTTTGATGTCCACGAATTTTTCGCCTGGCGCTTTTTCGCCTTTGATCTTTTCATTATAATTCCAGTAGTTGTAATCTTTTTTTGGTGGATTTTTGATTTTTTCATTGTAATCCCAGTATTTTTTATCACTTGTTCTTTTGGCGCCTGTGGATGATCCACTGGAACTGCTGCCGCTGTCGGTTTTTGCGTAGTAAGCTTTTACCAGTTTGTTGTATGAACCGTTGCGGATGCTGGCGTAGTCTGCGAAATTCATGCTGCTGAAAAAGTTGTTCTGGGTGTTGCCAGCGGAATTGAATAAATTGAACATACAATCTCCTCCCTTTCTAATTGTTTTTTGTTTCGATTATAGCATAATTTTCCTTTTGGTTCAATGTGTTTTTTGTGGTTTGGGGGAGCTATTCGTTACGATTAAATGGTTG
>VSNY01000259.1 GCA_009774535.1 Lachnospiraceae bacterium | reverse complement strand
GCAGAATAACGATCAAGGCAGCGGGTATTAAATGGATAACGAAAAAGGTAGGAAAATCAGTTGACAATATTGTGTAGGCATGATAAAGTATTAAGTAATGAAAAGCTTTAGTGCTTTTACGGCGATAGAGAGGAGCTACCCGTCCCGACTTTGCGGGCAATAAGAATACAAAGGTCGTCTCTGCCTATGGAATTATCATAGGACTGCTCCCAATCTTATTAAATATTTGTAGTTTTATTTAATAAGTATGAATTACAATTCAAAAAGAAATGTAATGCCTGGGCTTGACTGCTCAGGCAATTTCTTTTCACGGAAGGATGAGACTATGAAGACGCTTTTGCAAATTTTTTTGGATACGAAAGAGGTGTTATGCAGATATGACTATTATATCCACACACAGAAGCGTATCCTTCATCTTACAAATTCGGAAACTAAGATACCACATCTGATGGGTATGCAATATCTTGGAAAGCCAGGTCAGTTCACAGGAGATTATGGTGTCTACATGATAAAAAAGCAGCGTATAACAATGGAATCCGTAGAAAAATTAGTGAGAAAATATTATAAACCAGAAGAAAAACAGCGCAGAATGCTGGAGATGATTCATAGGAAGCTGGATAACATTGGGGAATTAGGGGAAATGTTTTCTCTTTATTCAAAGCTGTACCTGTATGAAAAGGAGCAGAACAAGGATTCGGAATTTCAGAGTGATTATTTGCTTGTGCATGAGAATAGAAAGAAAATACTTCATTTGGGACTTGTGAAATCGGAAAGTGGAAAAGGTATTTACCATTGCAATTCTTTTATGACGACTTATGAGAATGACCGTGACAGGGATTTCTTTTTCCGTGATCTGCCACACCGTTATGAGATAAGAAAAATTGTAAGGGAAAATAAGGCGACAGAACATAAAGAAGTCATTTACCAAAGCATGGAAGCGCAGATGAGAGAGAAGTCTGGTATAGAAAAAATGCTTGCAACCGCAGACATACAGGCAGATCAGAAACTCATAAGATTGATCCTCCAGCTCAATCAGAAATTTGATATATACCATACGGTGGATATGTTAAAAGATCATAAGGCTATGTATGGAAAATGTTCAGATCAAAGAGAGATAAAACTTGTTGATGATTTTTTTGTTATGTGGGACGAACACAAGGAGGACATCCAAAAACCGACGTAACTTTCGCTACGCCGGTTCTGACGGAAATTTCATATACTTCCTTGGGAACTTCTGCCAAAAGGGCAGTCCTTTTGATGCCATAATTAATGATGGACATATTCCCTGCGTTTTTCAAAGTGATGATAGGCCGTGCCGTTTTTGGTATACCCTTGCGCCGAATAAGAAATCTCCGGCTGTTCGGTATCAGCACATGCTTCCTGCAGTACACTTTCAAAACTGCGGGGCTGTTTTTTTTCACGCTGCTGCTGTTCCCTGCGTTTGGAAGCAGTATCGTGAAGGCTTGTTACAAAAATCACGTTTTCAATTCGGAATAACTGATTAACATATGCTGCTTTACTCCCCTCCCTGGTTGTAAATTCCAACGGTTGCCACATCATGCGCATCATGTGAGAACACCTGCAAAATCCGTTTTTTCAGTGCTCTTATCATTATTATCGGCAGATCCTTGAATTTCTTAATAAGTCTGTAAGCTGTTTTTTCTTTTAGCAGGCCAGTTGTTTTTTCAGCGCTTCTAAAAAATCGTAAGGGATATACAGATCTCCTTTTCCGGTGCCAAGATGGATGTCCGGTTTGTTCTTTCCATGAAAATCAGACCCGCCGGTAATTAAAAGTCCGGCTTGATCTGCCAGAGCGCGCATACGCGCTTCATCTTCTTTGGTATTCTCTGAATAAACGGCTTCTAACCCGCACATGCCGGCGTCTTTCATTTCCAAAATCATCTGCCGCAGTTGCGCTTCTTCTAACTGGCAAAGAACCGGATGCGCCAGCACCGCAAGTCCGCCCGCTTCCCGGATCAGGGTTACGGCTTCTACGGGTGAGATTTTTGGCCTGTCGATATAACAGCGGCAGTTTTCTCCAAGGTATTCTGCAAAGACTGTCCGAACGTCCGGCAGCTGTCCGGTCTCGCACAAATATCTTGCAATATGCGCGCGGGTCAGCACACAATCCGGAAATTGTTCTGTCAGCTGTTCCATCGTAATGGAAAATCCTTCTTCCTGCAGCCGTTTTACCATTCGGACATTACGGGTATCACGGAAATCCCGAAATTCCTCCAGCATGGCCTTAAGCTTTGGATATTCCGGTGATACATAGTATCCAAGGACATGGATCTCAGATCCGGCATATTCGGTAGACAGTTCCACACCGGGAACCAATTCCATGCCCAGTTCTTTTGCGGCCTTTGCAGCTTCGCAAATGCCGTCCATCGTATCGTGGTCAGTCAGCGCAATGGCAGAAAGCCCGGCTTTTTTTGCTTCTGCCAACAGTGCGGATGGAGAAAATGTGCCGTCTGAAGCACAAGAGTGTACATGCATGTCAATTGTGCGTGTATCTGTCATGGTAATTTAAACTCCTTTCTGAAACGGATATCGTAAAATCGGGTTCTATCATAGCATAAAATGAGCATAAGAGCAAATGGAACGCGATTTTGATCCGCGCTTAAGTTTATCCCGCATATTTCCCATAATTAATTGATTTCCCATAATTATTTGATATAATAAGATCAAGCAATGCAGAACGATCCACAGATACGCCTATGAAAAAGAATGAAAAAGGAGTAAATGAATGATTATTCAACATAATCTGGCGAGCATAGGGGCTTTCCGTCAATCCAAGATTACCACTTCCCGTAAAGCCAGGACAGCGGAACGTCTTGCCAGTGGTTATCGTATCAATCGTGCGGCAGACGATGCGGCCGGGCTTAAGATTTCGCAGAAAATGCGTGTGCAGATTCGCGGTTTAGCGCAGGCGAATGAGAATATACAAGACGGTATCAATTTTGTAAAAGTCGGTGAAAGCGGGATGCAGGAGGTACACGAAATTCTCCAACGAATTCGTGAGCTGTCTGTCCAGGCGGCGAATGATACAAACACGCTGGGAGACCGTACTGCGATTCAATCTGAGATTGATGCACTCTCTGCAGAAATCAATAGTATCGCATACAGCACTTCGTTCAACGGCCACCGTATGCTTTGCGGAGAAACTGCCGGGACAATTGTAGGCGGAGACGGCGGTTCGGGATCTGGGATCGACGGCGGCGTCTCTGATGCGCTCGCAAACCGTGTGACGTATGGCGGCTCCGGAAATGATCATATGAACAGCGCTATTCGCAACCCTGACGGCACCATTGTTTTTTGCGGCAATACGTCCAGCGACGACCAGGATCTGGATGGGATCGGCTCAGCGTCGGGAATAAGCGGATGGGTTACCAAGGTAGGGACAGACGGCGAGATTATTTGGACAACAGAAATCACCAAGGCCGGAAGAGAAACATTTACTTCCATCACCGCTACGGCAGACGGCGGATATTTGGCAGTAGGAAACAGCAATGGGAGACCCCTTCTGGCAAAGCTGGACGAAAATGGAAATGTTGCATGGACGTATCAGTATCAAAGTACCGGCAATGATAACAACGCCAATAACGCGTTTCTTATGCAGGATGGCAGCGGACATGTCTTTCTCTCGATTCAGTCCTATGATGGAAACGGCATTAAGGACGGAAGAGGCAATCCTTTAGGCGGATCGGCTTTGGGCGGCCGGGACGCAATTATGCTGGTGATCGACCCTTCGGTGAACCCGAATGATGATTATGATGCGTTTGAAAAAAAGGCATACCGGGTTGGCGGAGACGGGAACGAACAGATCTCCAAGCTCTATCCTACATCGGACGGCGGATACATTGGCGGAAATTATACGCTGA
>VSNY01000258.1 GCA_009774535.1 Lachnospiraceae bacterium | reverse complement strand
AACATTTTCCCCTGATATTTATGTGGTGCAAAATTCCCGGAACAGATTTGCCACATTGTAACCAGCCTTTGTGTCACGTCCGAATATGTACGAAATTTATTCCGCGATGCAGCAGCGAGCGCTTCCGGTTCCTTATCCCAAATTTCCTTCAACACCGATTTTTTCATCGGCATTGCTTCATGGGGGTATACAAACGATTCAAAGTTGTTCCAAAACTCCAGATTGTAATTCTGTTGCAAGCGTTCCCCGTAAACCGGCGAAAACCACTTGTCCCTGTTCTTTTCAATGACACTTCTCTTATCAAAATTGCGGTTTAGAAGAACCATGTTATTTACACAGGCATAAATCATCTGCAAGTCCATCCCCTTATCCGTTTTCAATATAAAGTGTGTCTCCACCGCCTCCTCGCATGGCTGGTTATTCTGAAAATAGTATGTTTCCGGTATCGGCTGTAAGGGAAACAAATCATCGTTAAACAGGACAAAGTTCTCGCTTAATTCCCTGATTCGAAAATAATTCATCTCTATCACATTGGAATTAAAGGTTGGCAAAAAAACCTTAGGAATGTAATCCTCATGTCTGACCACCACCAGTCTGTCATAAGCGGTATTCATCCATTCCGGGATATGCCCCCATGTGATGAAAAAAACTCTATGTACCCACGGCATATATGCTTCAATCCCTCGGAGAAGATATTGCAGATTATCCCAGGATTCATAACGGACATCAGATGCCCTGTGTTCCGGGTCATATTTATTTTTCTCCGCCTGCCACAATGGATCCCTGCTGTCTACCCAGGGGAGAACCAGATCAATCACATCATTTTTCATAAAACTTTATCCCCTCAAACTAACTCTCCACGCAGACCACCCGTCACTTAAATTGTATCGTCTGCGTAAATACACTTTTTTCATAATGGCTGATATATTTCTCCTCTCTGTTTACCCCGCACACATATTCGCCAAATTTTCTTTCCATTTTCTGGTAAACCTGGAGATGCTCTCTCTTGATTCCCGCTTTCGTCACAAACTCATCTTTAGACATCTGTGGTCGCAAATAAGCCGCAAACTTGTCATATAACTGATACACCGCCCGCCACAAAACATATTCGTACGGAATAGGAAAGTCAAAAACCCATTCATAATCAAAATTCACAAGTTTGCCACTTGGGTCTAATTTAAAGTTGGAAAAAATCAGGTCCGCGTTAGTGACCGGCAGACTGTACTCCCCACTAGGTGCCTGCTCCCCAAAAACACGTGCAAACCCTTCTGTCATAGTAAAAGGAACTTTCTGTTCTTCTTCAGGCAGTAAATATTCCTGTATCAGACATCTTATTTTTTCAATCATTTCTTTTGCCGAATGTCTGTAACGGTAAAAAGAAACATCCAGATTCGTGCCTTCTATATAGGATGTCTGATACTGCCCGTTTATGATCTCCCCGCTAACATAAGCAATTCCCGGCAAAGTCCCCTTCCATTTCTTTTCATTCTGCAATAGTGTCTCGATATTGCATGCGGCATCCTTATGCAGCGCTGATTTTATCACCCGACCGCCGTCTGCTGCTATACAGGTTTTCATCCTGTACTGCTTTTTTCTCAGCCTGTTATAGCGCGAAAAGGGAACCTGTATCTCCCTTTCTCCGCATATAAACAGAAATGAGTTGGAAAAATAATCAAACATGGAATCCGTACATATCTGGTCAAAAGCCGCCGCGTCATTAAAATTATAAATACGGCAATCCGCATAATCTTTTTTGTAATACCTGAGGTCACCAGCCTTCGGCAGCATACCGTCACTGTAAATCACGTCCGGCAGTTTATAGTCCGGAGCGGGATAATAAAATGTCACATCTTTTATGCCCACCTCATCCAAGATTTTCACAATTTCGGGCTTGGAAAAAGTTCTCGCCGCTTTTTCCCCGGCATAATCATTGATACCGCTATACATCTTCGCCGTATGGTCCTCCGGCGCCCCGTTAAAATACTTCAACCCCATTTTATTTTCAATAGCCACTATTATTTTCCCACCAGTCTTTAAATATTCTTTGATCTTTCGCAGCATGAAAATATAAGGTTCGTCACCGCCAACATATAGACCCGCATATTCCCATACGCCAATCAGAGTAATATAATCATATTTTTCCTCTATCTTAATATCTTTAAAATTCCCTACTTTTATTTCTATGTTATTTCGTCCCCGGTTGCGTTCCGCATTGATTAGCGAACGTTTCTTTGAAAGCTCAATGCAGGTTACTCTTTTCACTTTTCTGCTGAATAACCCAGTCAGCGCTCCACACCCGGAGCCGATTTCCAAAAGGCTGGCATCCGAATCAAACGGATACCATTCCAGAATATTTTCCCTGATATCCGAAAGGTGATACAAAACAGCCCACTGCCTGCTGCTCCTCAACAGCTGCTCAGACGTGCCATCCCGAAATGCCTCCAAAATAACATCCTCTATATCCCCATCCGAATAACTGTCCTCACCTGTATAAAAAGAATCATCCAAAACCACGTTTCCTATTTTTTCTTTCATATTAAATTCCTCATTATACTCTAATATAACTGTTCCGTGTCTACACAGGTTCAATGAAATCTCATTTAGAAATATCTTCGTCAATAGTACTTACAATAAGGGCAATAATCTGACTTTGGTATATCTTATCGTTCACGTCCTCCACTTCCGCCGGGGGAAGCTGTGAAACATACTTTGTCGGATTCGGCACTTTTTTCCCTGCCCCTGCTCGGTACCACTCATAGTCCATATCTATCTGCCCAATATCTACTACCTGATGCCCGTAATTAATCAAATCATAAGCCAGCACCTTTCCCGCAGGTCCTAAGACACATAAAACCAATTCGTCTTTAATCAGGGCTTTCGCTGTCTCCAATATCTCCTCATATTTTGCATAAGCATTTTGGGTCGGGCAGAGGATGCGCCGGATAGATTTTACGTTGTCAAACAAGTCGTTGCCCTGTCCCGTTCTTGTCTGCGCTCCCTCGATTAAAATAATATCTCTGTCACTCCAGATTTTCTTTATCAGTTCCAAACGCTCATCCGTCCTGGATTTGTCTTTATAGGGATAATAACATTTGAACATATATGCATTATAGTAAACTTCATCTAAATTCAATAAAGAAATATGTCTGCTCCTGGTCTCCTCTGTCATATATCCACGTATCCCATCTGCAATTTCATCAGAATACAGATCCAGATTTCCATAGTTATCTGCAATGCCAATCAGAATATCTGGGTTTTCCGACTGTAAAACCTCTTTTAACCGATTTCCCAAATCCCTGTCATACTTTTGAAAATTCACACGGTCATTCCCTGCCATCATTTCAAATTCGCCGTCCCCAAATCGGATCATGGAGCACTTTTCATTCACAATACGGTTAACCGCTTCCTCACTGCTGCGTATAATCGGAAACCGATATCCGTCCCGCCGTATTTTATCAGCGACCTCATACCCCATATTGTTCAGACGGATGCCCGCCATTGTCTCCAGCTCTTCCAGACGTTTTTCTAAAATATCAATCTTCCAGCTCTTACTGTCAAAAAAAGTGCTTATCTTTTTCTCATCCTGACTGCCATCAAAATAGAACAGAACCTTATCCTTATCTACTTTATTCTGATGGAACTGATATTCAATTGCCACATAGTTCATTACAGTAACGATAATATAATCAAAGCAGTCTTTTATGTCTTTGAAACGGTAAATCTTTTTCCCCTCAAATAACTGACCTGTACGTTCCGGGTTATTATCAATAAAGCCAAGTATCTCCTCTGTGCCTATGTAATTGTGAAGAGCTTTACGACAGCCCTTGCCAATTCCCCAAAAATATAGTTTCATTACTTTTCTCCAAACCAATAAATAAGGATCCCTGTAATAATAAAAGTTTTAAGGCTCTTCAAGGGTAATGGTGGGTAAAAACACCCACAACCCCAGTGTTTATGCTGACTAAGTGACTTTAGGTTT
>VSNY01000257.1 GCA_009774535.1 Lachnospiraceae bacterium | reverse complement strand
TTATGAGGGAGATGCGGTCAGCCATGCAAGCGAGCTGTTCGTGTCTGAAACATTCTGGCGGCAGGTGAAAAACGGGTACACGGAAGCGGATTTCAGGGAGTGGCAGAAAACGCATCCGCAAGATCAGGGCAAGGGCCTTTTGTCCGTGCAGCTGTTTTTTGAAAATGCATCCAATCTGGAAGAAAAGGTGCGAATGGTGATCGAGCGCGCGGGTTATGAACCGGAAACAGAACTGGATTATGGTGTAAACTGGGCGTATATGCAAAACCGTATGGAATCGATCGATCCATTTTCCTTTGCGCTGCTTGGAGGAGCGCTGGCGGTGATCCTGCTGACTGGTTATTTGATCATTTATAATATTTTCCAGATTTCCATTCGGAATGATATTCGTTTTTATGGCCTGCTAAAAACGATCGGTACGACCAAAAAACAGCTCCGGCGTCTGATTATGCGCCAGGTGCTGCTGCTTTCCGCTATTGGTATTCCGATCGGGCTGCTGCTTGGATATGGGGTAGGGTACCTGGGGACGCCGATAGTTGCAAAATTGTCGAACAGCAATCTGGATCTGGATCTTTCCCTTAGTCCGAATCCGCTTATTTTCTTAGGAGGGGCAGCGTTTTCCGCGGCAACAGTTTTTTTAAGCTGCCGCAAGCCTGGCAAAGTTGCCGGCAGCGTCTCTGCGGTGGAAGCTGTGAAATATACGCAGGCAAGCATCAAAGCGCGTGCAAAAAAGAAGCGCCGCAGCTTTACCCCGCTGAGGATGGCGATAGCAAATATGGGAAGAAGCAAAAAGAACGCAATGGTTGTAATTTCGGCTATGACGCTTAGCCTGATACTGCTGACGCTTGTAATGACCGGGGTTGGAAGCTTCCAGATCAGCCAGTATCTGGAACAGCGGATTGCCGGGGATTTTATGATCGGCGGCCTGGATGTGTTCCAACATATGAGCGGAAACTATATCCACTTAGATCAGGAATTTGCAGCGTTTGCCGACGCACAGCCAGGTTTGGAGCAAACCGACGAATTGTGGATTGGATATGGCATGCAGATTCTGGTGGATGAAAAAGGCAGGGACGGATTGCGCAGGCTGGATCAGGAGGGAAAGCTAAGAAGAGATGAATACACGACGGAACCTATGGAAATGGAAATCTTCGGCGGGTATTCCTTTAGTTATACGGATGGGTTATTTAAAAATATCAAAGTGCTGGAAGGCAGCCTGGATATAGAAAAATTTCAGTCCGGCGATTATATTTTGCTGAAATGCTTTTATGGGAATGATATGCTGGATGCCGCGGATAGTATTTATCATCCCGGGGATCAGGTTACGGTTGCCAGTTTCACGAAAGACAGTGTCGCACATGAGGTCAAAGATGATGCGGGAGAAGTGATCGATGTGGTCTATGAGGGCCTTGCCGAAAAAAAATATGAGGTTATGGCAATTGTAGATTTTCCGCACAGTATGGATATGAGCCGGTACAGTCCGAACGGGATGGACGCAGTGCTTCCATTAAAAGAAATGACAGATCCGAATGTCATCAATGCAGAATGTTTTGCAAAATCCTATCAGGTTGCAGAGAAAGACAAAGCGGCATTTGAAGAAGCGCTGAAAAATTACACGGAACAGGTAGACGCTACGATGGGATATGCTTCCAAACAGACGCTGGAACAGGAGTTTTCCGGTATGATCGGGGCGGTTTCGATGATTGGCGTTACGCTTGCCGTAGTGATTGCGTTTATTGGTGTGCTGAATTTTATCAATGCGGTTTTTACCGGAATTATTTCCAGAAAACAGGAGTTTGCCATGCTGCAGAGCATTGGCATGACGAAAGGGCAGCTGCGGAGCGTGGTAGTCTGTGAGGGGCTTAGTTATGTAGCGGCTGCGGGGATGATCAGCTTTGCAGCCGGGAGCCTGCTGGCTTACGCGGTGCTGCATGCGCTGAATGATGTGATTGCGTTTTTTGAATATCGGTTTCAGGTGCTGCCGTTTCTGATTATGTTGCCGGTGCTGATGATTGTGGCGGTTGTGGCGCCAATGGTGTCGTTTGAGCAGCTTGGAAAGGAGAGTGTGGTGGAACGGCTGCGGAATGCGGAGTAAGCGTCCCTGTTGTCAGATCCCGGATGACTTCTCCGGCCAGAACTAGCCCTGCTGCTGAAGGTACAAACGCGTTGCTGCCTGGTACGCGGCTTTGCGTTTGCAGCGGCGGTTCTTTGGAATATACGACCTTTAATGATTCTATGCCGCGCTTTTTCAGTTCCCGCCGCATAACTTTCGCCAGCGGGCAGACCGAAGTTTGGTAAATATCCGCTACCTGAAAAGCGGAAGGGTCCATTTTGTTTCCGGCTCCCATCGAACTGATCATTGGCGTAGCTGCCGCATGCGCCTGTTCTGCCAGGGCAAGCTTTCCGGTTACGGTATCAATGGCGTCTACCACATAGTCATAAACAGTAAAATCAAACTGTGCCGCCGTATCCGGAAGGTAAAAAACTTTATGAACATACACCTGTGCCGCCGGATTGATATCCAGAATCCGTTCTTTTGCCACATCTGCTTTATATTTTCCAATTGTGCTGTGCAGCGCAAAAATCTGGCGGTTTAAATTTGTCACGCTGACCTTGTCATGGTCAATCAGGTCTAATGTGCCGACACCGCTGCGCGCCAGCGCTTCCACCACATATCCGCCAACGCCGCCGATTCCAAACACAGCTACGCGCGCATCCGCCAGCCGCTGCAAGCCGTCTGTTCCAATCAATAATGCTGTTCGTTCAAACTGATGTTCCATTTTCTGCTCCTGTTTCCTCTCTGACTGCCTGGTTGCCTGTTTCTGTTTCCTGTTTCATCCGGAACTTGTCCTTATACATCATTTTATCTGCCCGTCTTCTTGTATCGCCAAAATCAAAATCCGCCGTTTCGTCAAATAAAGCGTATCCGGCTGCGATCTGAGCGGTAAATGATTCCTGCTGGGTGTGGTTCCAGTTTTCTGTCTCCTGTTTTAAGCGGAGCAGGAGTTGTTCACATTCCTGCTGTGTTGTATTTTTCAGCACTACACAGAACTCGTCCCCGCCCATGCGGTAACACTTTCCGTAAGGACCGAATACCTGAAAGATTCTTGCCGCAGAGCTGATAATATATAAATCGCCCTTGTCATGGCCAAAAGTATCATTGCAGTATTTTAGATTATTCAGATCAAACATAACTAAAATACAGCCTTTTGCTGTAAAGTTTTCCGCTTTCGTGTCCTCTGCATAAGCGGCGCGGTTATAAAGCCCGGTCAGCTGGTCGTGATATGCCATCTGCTCCAGCTGCTTTGCACGCATTCCGATCGCAATCAGACGTCTGGCGTCCTGCAGCGATACGGCTCCCAGCACGGTAATATAAATTAAAAAGCCAATCATGCCAAGGTTTGTCACACGCACGCCGCCCGACCGATGATAAATCACAATATCCGTACCAAGTCCCGCCAGACAGACACTGATGCACATGGTCATTGCTTTCAGCCTGCGGCTCCATCCGGTTGTCTGCACTTCGGCATACAACATAGGAATAACAACGAAAATTGTAAGCAGCATCGACAGATGCACCAGCCACAGCATTTCCCGCAGATCTGCGATACCAGACGCCTGCAGTCCGACAGACACCAGGAAAATACCAATATTAAACATGCACAATCCATTCCAGATCCAGTGGTCTCTTCTGGAAAATATCTCCCGGATATACTGCGTAAACGGTACGGACAATAAAAACAGCGCCAGAAGGGACAGAGAAGACACCAGATCTTCCCGCTTAGTTAAAAGTGTAAACAGCCCGGTGTCCGCCAGCTTCCAGATGCCAATCAGCATGGCAAACTGCCCCATCATAAACAGACTGCGGTCAAAAGCAAACGAGTGGTAACTATATGTGGTAAAAGCCATAAATCCGATTCCAATCACGATTGCAATAATGCTTAACAGCATTGACAAATAGTCCTGCCGGACAATTTCCATACAAATCGAATAT
>VSNY01000256.1 GCA_009774535.1 Lachnospiraceae bacterium | reverse complement strand
GCCCCGTGTACCTGCGTCTCCGCCTTCGACTCCTTCTCATGCCAGCCCACGCCCGCCGTGTAGGTCAGTACCTCGTCACCGTTTTCATCATACACATGGACTCCGCCGCCGGACTGGAACTCGGCTTCATACGGCTCGCCAAACAGGATGCACAGCCACCTCCTGTCCACCGATTCCCTTTTATCACTTGTGCATTATTTGTTTTCATCACTTATTTGTCACGCTGTACCAACTGGAACCTATCGTGTCCTTGATCCATTCGCTGTCCTGTGCATAAACGATGGACTGCTTCGTGTCAATCAGCCTGCCCGACTGGAAGAGTATGCTGAGATTCATATCTGCCACATTGTTCCAGCCCTTCCCGGAAATCTCTGAAATCATCCCGCATATCCACTGCTTTACCTGCGCCTTGTAATCACACGGAACCGTGCCTGACTTATCCACTGCTGTCCTGACCAGTTCCTTTATGTCCTCTCCGTCCTTTGTATAATAAGTTCCGCCCCTCTCATCCAGTTCATTCAGTTTCAGCCCGATATATTCATACACCTGCTGGAATGCCTGAAACTTCAACTTGGAATCCGCAGAAACCTGCGAACTGTTGCACCCGTCCTGCGTAGAGCAGGTGAGGATATGCTTATACAGGTTCTTCCCATTGCTCCCCTGATTGAGCGCCTGTTCCATTGGCTGCTTAAGCGAATCGTCCACGCCATCGACTGAAATATAATAACTGTATGGATCAACCGTAAAAGAGCAGGTGTCCGGAATCCCTGCAGTGTCAATCCCCGCGCCCGACAGGATATTGGATATCTGCCTGTTTATAGTCTGGCGTTTAAACATGATCCTGTCATTATCCTTCACATCCCCGTATATCTCAATTCCCCTGAAAAGGGAATCCTGATAACTTACGCCGTTTATCTTTCCGTCCTTATACATCTGCATTTCATAGTTATAGGCAATCCGGCGCTCTGTTTCTGTCAGATTCGCTTCATAATACTGTGAGCCTTTGTCATAATATTTCCCGTAGATATATTCTTCTGGGTTGGAATGCGTCTTTGCCTCTGCCGCCAGTTTTGAATATTTATCCGTCAGTGCCGCCCGGAATGCTTCGGAACTGTCCGTGTATGTAACAGCATTGACATCAATCTCACTACCCGCATTTTCCAATGCCGCGCGATTGCTTTCCCTGGCATCATCTATATATTTCTGCAGGTCAATCGTGCTATCTACGCTTGTGTTCCGCGTCCTGCCCGATATGCTTTTCTTCATGGACAGTTCCTGCGCCTCGCTACTTATGGTGACGGTATCCCTCCTGCCGGACTGCATATTCTTATTAGTTTTTGTGTTCTGTACCTTTCTGCCAAACATAATGTCAAGCAGTGTCTGATTCCGCCTAATTTGATTATTAAGAAAAATATTCATTTATACTTTCTCCACTCCTTTTACTCCCCGCCATCCACCAAAGCCGCCCCTGCTCCCCGATTTGCCAATCTGCCGGAAAACAGGGATGCCTGCTTATCCTCTGTGGGGCATTGGTGTTAATCTATCATAATCCTTTATAAGCAGCCTTCCAGTTTTACCAAAAACAACTGATAAAATGCTCTCTCCTTCACCTGCTGTCTCTGCACCTCAATGCTTTTTACGCTGTCCGGGGAAAGCGGATGGTCTAAATCATAAAGTGCCTGTTCCGTTGCCCTGATTGCTGACTGCACTGTGCTTCCGAGGATATCGTTTGTCCCGCCGATGCCGTTCATCCAGTTCTCAGCGCGCTGCACCATCATCTGTGATAAATGTGTCAGCATACCGTTCCCAGACATATCCACCTTTTTCGTACTGTCAGTGTAACTTGTTACATAACTGCTGTAATTGCTTGTAATCTCCATTGCCATAATTTTGTCCTCCTAAAAATTTTTATTTTGAATGGCGGCTCCTCTGTCATTCGGAGCCGCCCATGCCCCCTTATGGTAAGTCCGGGCATAATGCCCTTTATCAGCCAAGCAGAGAAGCACTGCCCGCAACAGTTTCCATCATAACATTGGCATCATATGCATCAGCCACTTTTGCCATCTGCCTCTCACTGCTCCATGACTGCGACAGTCTGCTTTTCTCCAGTTCCATCTTTGCAATCTTTTCATTCAACATTTCCTGCTGCTGTTTTTTTGCCTGCGCCCTCTTTTCCAGATATTCCTCCAGAAGCTCCTTCTGCCTGTCTTTCTTTTCACTCGTCTTCTTATAAAAACTGTCCTGAGAACGCGCGTAAAATTCCGAATCATTATTAACTGACCATCCATCAGCCCTATAGTCTTTAGCTGTAGCTCCTACTGTAATTACCAAAGAACAATCCGGGGCCGGAGCAACAGAACCCGTCATATCACGCCTAATCACAGATAACATCTGTTCCCTGTACTTTGGATCATCTTTCATATTCTTAAATGCTTCTTCTGATATGTTAACAGCCACATTTGCTATTGTTCTATCCCTTGGTATCCTCTCAAGTTCGGCATAAAATTCTTTTTTGAATGCCGCCATTTCCTCTGCTTCCGATAATTCCCGCATACCGCTTGTTTCTTCTGTGTTGTTTACACTCTTTGAACTTTTCGTTACCGTCACATTGTTCTGATAATAATTCTGTCCTACTCCATTTATGCTCATTTCCAATATCCTCCAATTATTTTAATATCACGGCTCTTCTGTCGTTCAGAGCCGTCCATGCCCTCTCGCAATAAGTCCGGGCATTCCGCAGGGGCAAAGGTTTCTGCGCCTCTGCGGAATAGGGTGTAAAGATTATTTACGCCTTTATATCAAAACCTGCTCCCGTAGATACTGATGTACCAGAAATTGCAGCTATAAGGTTCTGCGTAACGCTTTTTACATCGGTATCTGTAGCCGTTACCGTGAACGTATCTGCTCCTCTGTCTTCTATCAACTTTTCCATCTGCTCCTTCTTCTCTGCCCTTTTTTCCGCCTGTCTCTTAGTCGCCTTTTCTTCTAAAATTTTTCTTTCCTCTCGCTTTTTCTCTAATCTTTCTTTTTGCTTCTTTTCCGTATTCAGTGTAGTTGAATTTTGTTTTGAACCACTTGTTCTTGTCATACCACCACAAGTAACGGAAGCATTCCCATCGGCATCTATTACAGTTGTAACACCATGTATCACTGCATTATCAGCTTTGGCTTGTGCAAACATTCTATTTTGTCCTGGAACTGCACCAGTTAAATTAAACTCTACTTTCTTAGCAAATTCTGGATCATTTGCCATTTTCTTTAAACATTCGCTGGAAAGATTTATTACCACTTTATTTTCATTTCCGCTCATAAGACCACTACCTGTATTAAAAGTAATGTTAGGGAACTTCTTGCACAATTTCTCGTAATATGCCTGCACCTTATCCTTGCTGTTTGTTGATGTGTTTGTCTTTACCTCCGATGCCGCCTTGCTGTCTGTCTTCTTCGTAGTGTCGGTGTAGCTTGCTACGTAACTACTGTAATTGTTTGTAATCTCCATTGCCATAATAATCATCCTCCTTAAAAAATTTTGAATGGCGACCCCTCTGTCATTCGGAGCCGCCCATGCCCCCTTATGGTAAGTCCGGGCATTCCGCAGGGGCAAGGGTTTATGCGCCTCTGCGGAATCGGATGTAAGGATTATTTACGCCTTTATATCAAAACCTGCTCCTGCGGGCGTAGACATACCCAAAGATGCTGCTATAACTTTCTGCGTAACAGCTTTTATATCCGTGCCTGTGGCGCTTACGGTATATCCGTCTGTATCTGCCGCTGCTTCATTCGCCGCTTTCCTTTCTGCCCGTCTTTCCGCGGCCTTTTCTTCCTCTGCCTTTTTCTCCTCCCGCCTTTTAGCCGCTTTTTCTTCCTGCTCTTTCTTTTCTTTTGCTTTCCTCTCAGCGTTCTCTCTGGCTATTTTCCCATCCGGATCGTTTGTACTGCCGCTCATCATGGAGATATTACCATTATCATCTATCTTATAAGTGGCATAGGTCACTACAGGAC
>VSNY01000255.1 GCA_009774535.1 Lachnospiraceae bacterium | reverse complement strand
CCCAGTTCCTGCCACATCTCGGCAAGTCCCTCGCTCATTCCGAATTTTTCCCACAAATCCATTTCCCATTCCTTCCTCCTATCTTCCGATTATCTGACTGTCAGCCCGTTTTGACGGATACTGTCCAATTCTTCTGCCGATAAACATCCCGATTCATATAGCCGTAAATATTCTTTGGATACATCCGAGTCAAAAATCAAAATATCGTCCGAATTGATTGTAACATCCACGCCGCTGCGGTAAAGCCGGCCGATTGGATGCCCTGACATACCAGGAATCCTGCCAAGCAATATGTTGCTGCTTGGAGTGATATTAAGACGGATATGATGATCAGCCAAAAAGCGCACAACACTTTCATCATGTATTGCGGAAATGCCATGCTGGACTTCATGAAGCTCTAATTCTTCTACCGCCCTTCTCACATCTTCCGCAGATCCCCACTCGCCGACATGTGCTTTTAAACAAAGCCCCTCTTTTTTTGCCCTACGGTAAATGGATTTGAAATTTTCTATGGGCTGCGCCAATTCAACTCCGTACAAATCAATGGAATAAAAAGCCCTATTTCCCCAAAAATGTGAAAGACACTCTTGCAAATATCCAATAGGACAATGCCTTGACAGGCCAATCTGCAACCGCAATTCCATATCCGGTGCAATTTCTCTCTGTGCCGTGGTAAACGCCTCAATCAATTCGTCAATATCATTATGAAAATATTCTGAAAGTCCCCAGACATCTTCTCCAATCTCCAGCACGGTAACGCCATCTTCCCTGGCCTGATGGATGGTGGCCCGAATCAGAAGCTTTCTCATTTCTGATGTCTCGAATCTTTCTCCAAGGTTTTCCCAGTTCCATGCATGCATTTCATCCATGGACAATATGGGAGTTTTCACAGGCTCTATCTTTATGCCTGTCATTTTGTGCAGATACTGCCGGCTTCCGCCCAGTACAAAATGGTTATGCAGGTCAGATTTCGGAAACTCCCTGATTTTCTTTAAATTCCTTTGTTTCAATGCATCGGTGAAACTTTCCATTATAAAGACACCTCATTTTATTCATCAATCTCAATCATCCGTTTATATACACCCGAAGATTTTTCGTCAATCAGAATTGCGTCTACACATTTTTTATAAAAATCAACAGCGGATTTTGCAGGCCATCCTATAATGGCATAAGCATAGCCAAGCTCCTGCATGGATTCCAGAGACTTCAGCAGCAGGGCTTTCCCTATTCCCTTTCTTCTTTCACTTTCCAGCACAGCCATAGGACCGAAAAAATTCCTGGCTGTCGCCTCATAACATGCGAAACCGATGATTTCCTTTTCCCTTGTTGCGATATAACAGGTAATGGGATTATTAGAAAAAGCGGCCTTAACTTCATCTGAATAATCATCTTTTGCACATGTCCTGGAGAAAGCAATGATCCTGCTCCTGTCAGGCGCTAATGCTTTTTTGATTCTGATACCACTCTTGAATAAATTTTCTTCTATATCGTGTGAATGAGGTATATTGTATAATTTAACAAGCATATCTGCCATATGATTATCTCCTAAAAAATATCGGTGTGCTGTCTATTGTGCCATATACGCATAAAGTGTAATCCATTTATTCTCTTCGCCAACTTTTCCTGCTTTAAATGCCGGTACACTTTTTGATGCAGTTAACAAGTATCTCCCATTATCCAGCCTGTGCTGGTTCAATACCTCATATCCGTCCTGCATCGCTTCAGATTCCCCTGGACATCCCAACACTCTTAATGCATATACAATATTCTGAACGCCGACTTTAATTGGATCTGACGGATAAAATGTTTCCAGCATCACATCCACCATCGGTGTCTCCCTGTTATCCGTCCGGTAAAAAATATTCCTTTTGGTGAAATAATGTACTAACGCGCTCTCACACTCACATTCAATCCCTAAAAGATGAAGTTCTGCAACAAGCAGAAGATACTCAACCGTCAGCCTGGCACAGCTTTTATGTGGTTTCTTTGGATCATTGATTTTCTTATTACTGCTGATACAGCCAAACCCGCCGTCTTCTTTGATCTTACCAAGCATATATCCTATCTCCTCTTTCACGATATCCACCTGGTAATATCCCAGTTTCACAAGGTTCCTCAATAAATAAGGTTCGCCGCATAACATTTTAAATCCCGTGCTTTGGATCAGCGAAAACACTTCTTTGTCGATATCACTTCCGATATCAGCTCTGGTTAACCCCCATTCGGCAAATGCCATAATTGAAATATTTTTATCCATTTTTACTCCCTTTGTAAAATTATTTATTCACAGTTCCTAAGCGATCAGTCAATCTTATGAAAGAGTACCGTCTGTTCTTTCATGGATATTTTCCCGACCTGCCAGCCATATTCGGCAAGCTCTTTCTTATATTTCAGAAAAGAGTGGTCAATCGGTATCCCCGCGATCTCCTGAATCTCCTCAAAGGTCAGCTGAAATGATTTCTTTCCGCTTTTCTACACATATTCCCATAACGCGTTGTATTTACTCATTACCTTTCTCTCCTCTCTTTTTCTTAAAAACATAGGCGTTTGCAAAACGCCACAGCCCGCATAAAATCAGGCTTTTTTCTTTGATAAAATAGAACAACTCCTCACAGGTTTGTGGTAAAATTGAGATGTCAGTAACAATTCACCATACCCACCTGAAAGGAGTTGCACCTCTATGATACCATACAATCAGCTTTCTTTGGCAGATATTTTTTCAGATTGCCAGGAAATTTATGAATCCGACAAACCACAGTTCCTGTCTCTCTTACAACAGCACATTGACCTTGATGAGATTATTCCCGCTTCCTTCCGGAAGCATTTCTATGCATCAACGGGCAGAACCCGCAAATACCCTTTGCACGCTTTTTTATGGGCTCTCATTATCCAGTGCATTTGACAGGACAATACAGATATCAATATCTCTGATGCCACAGGGATATGGCAGAAGAAGGGAACAATCCACATTGATCCCCATGCTTTTTGCAATCCCCAGCTTGTTTATCTGTCTCATGGAAAAAGGCGGGCAGCCATGGGTATGGAAGACTAATCATCGAGTTTACAATTCCGCCGCAGAGCAGCATAATTTCCACTGCCAGAGCAGCATACAGAAAGGAATGCTTAAAATCTGCATGGCAGATAACAGTCCCGTATGCTGTGAACAGAAAAATAAGCACCACAAAGCCAACAATTGTACTGGCCGGAACAAAATCATTGATAATCACTGCACCTACTGCAAACAGGAAATAAAAAGGAGGCTACATTTTCTTTTTCAAAATTTTTGCCAGGAAACAAAACTGGAAGGACATCTCGACAACGCCCATTATATATACATTAAAAAAATCTAAATACTCAGCCATGCTACCTGCCCCCATATGAAAAAAACCTTACATATTCTTCATATACTGCAGAACAACACTGGAAAACTCCTTACTCCGCAGCCGCGATACGGGAACCTCTTTGCCGTTATCCATATAGGCAGTCCCGTTTTTATATCCTTTTAAATGCTTCAGGTTGATGAGATAGCTCCTGTGGCACCGGAAAAAATGGCTGCCCAGCTTCGTTTCCAGATTTTCGATCCGCTCATAATAATCAACAACCTCACCTGATGTCAGATTCAGATATATTTTCCGGTCTATGATCTCGCAGAAAACAATCTCCTCCTCCCGGATGATGCGCCCCTCATATCCCTTTTGCACCAGCAGGCTGTCTTCGCTGGCGTTTTGCATGGAAGTGTAAAGGCGCTCCATCGTCTTTTCAAACTGTTTTTCATCCACCGGCTTAACCAGATAATCGTAGGCCTGCACCTCGAAAGACTGAAACACCATCTCTTTCAGTACCGTGATAAAGATCAGGAATCCCCGAAACTTAGAATTCCTCAGCTTCCTTGCCGTTTCTATGCCGTCCATGCCCTTCATTTGGATATCCAGAAACAGGATGTCGGTCTGCCCATCGTAGCTTAGCAGCTCTTCGCCGCTTGAAAATGTCCGCAAACAGATCTCCCTGTTCTTTTTACGGAAAAAATCGGAGGCCATTGCCCTTATATGATCGGACATGTGTTTTTCATCATCACAGATTGC
>VSNY01000254.1 GCA_009774535.1 Lachnospiraceae bacterium | reverse complement strand
ATTTCTTCCGACAGAATCGTTTCCGGATAAAATACGGGTGTCGCATAGGTCCATACCATCGTCAATACATTCCAAATAAACTGCATGTCCCGGAAAAACACCATCACCGCCGACAGCAAAAATCCCATGCCAATACAAAAGACGACCAGGCAAAACAGCGCAAACGGCAGCAACAGCCAGGCTTTTGTCACACGAATCCCGGTTGCCAGACACATACACAGCAGCGGAAGCAGTGAAATCAAAAGGTTGATCCCTGTGGACAGGACTTTGGAAACCGGATAAATATACTTTGGCACATAAACTTTTGTAATCAGGCTGGCATTGCCTGTAATGGCATACAATGCCATATTGGTGGCTTCCGTAAAAAAATTAAACAGCACAATGCCAGACAGCAGATAGACCGGATAATTCGGAATATCCATTTTAAACAATGTGGAAAATACTACATACTGGACGCACATCGTTAAAAGAGGATTGACAAAACTCCATAAAGCGCCCAGCACCGAACGCTTATATTTAATTTTAAAATCCCTGGATACCAGCTGACGGATCAGGAAACGGTACTTTTCCAGCAGTGCTGCAGCCGTAAGCACAAAACTTTTCTTTCCGTATTTTTGTTTGAATAGCAGCACTGCCATACCTGCACACAGACAGACGCCAGCGATCAGAACCAGCTGCCAGTAATGCGGCCCGGTCCATACATGATCCAGCCCGAAAGCACCAAAGCACAGCCTTCCCTCTACCGGCTCGTTATTCACATATAACTGCTGCCCTTTGGTAATCTCTGTGTCTGAACACCATGGCGCGGCTGCATTGCCAAATACTCCGTCCGAAGAAAGCTCAATTGCCATCACATGTCCACGCACGCCTTCTGCCCGCTTTGGCAGCATGCATTCCAGTGTCTGCCCATCTGCCAGTTCTTCCAGCCGCAGATCCTGTCTGTAGATCTGTGTCTGTGTAGTCTCATCCCGCAGCACGACCTGCAGTTGTCCAGAATTTTCTCTGGCAAACGTACAAAAAAGGATATTAAACAGTTCCAGTTCATCCATTTCGCAGAGAAACACCTGCTTTACTGTCTGTTCCCTGGTCAGTTCCGGCGCTGTATAAATACCGGCCAGATTCCCGATCTCATTTTTGCTTCTTCGTTCATATAATTGTGTGCCTGCCGCATAGTAAAACAATACAGCCAGCATCAGATACAGAGCCATAAAAAGCATACAGCCCCGGATCAGATGCATTTCTTTTTTTTGTCTCATACTTCCTGCTTTCCATTTCTGATTTTTCCTACTGCTTTTCCGCTCTCAGCTCCAAAAGCTTTGTAAGCCATGCTTCCCTGAAATGTATCAGTCCCATGACTTTCAGCAGAGCATATTTTTTTATGATCATTCTGCACAATTCGGGATAATCCGTTTTCAACTTCCGATAAAACCGGGACGCATATTTCCTGCCCTTCCTGCGGTTTTGCTCCCTCACTAACGCTGTAATAAAATAATCTACAAGAAACGGACAGGTTCTTCGGTACCAATATGCCCGCCCGGCTTTGGAAAGATTGTCCGCATCTGAAGACGTCTTAAGTATCCGAAGCAGCACCGTTTCCAGATCCCCAATTCTCTTTGCCCGGTTCTGACTGGATACACTTTGGTTCAAATCCCCGGTCCGGTATACATAAACGGACAGATCTGAAACGCATATCCAGTTTGATTCGGATGCGTAGACAACATCAAAATAAGCGTCATCATAAGATACATGCTCCGGCAAATCCCTGTGAATACTGCGGTAAAACGCAGTCCCATAAATCAGGCCGTGCAGACAGAACAGGTGCTTATAATTCTCCCAGTCCCTCATAATCTCTGCCAGTTTTATATAAACAAATGAATACTCCTGCGGGGAAGCGCCTTGCACAGTTGCTTTTTGTAACTGTCGGCTGATATGCGCCTGTATCTTCCGGATCTTTCCACTACGGATATCTAAAACCTGATAACCGCACAGCACCACATCCATCTGCCGGATCTGCTGCAGCAGCTTTAGCATTTTCCTAAGCTCTTCCTTCTGCACCCAGTCATCTGCATCTACTACTTTCAAATACTTTCCCGTACAGGCCGACACACCCAGATTTACCGCCGATCCATGTCCGGCGTTTTTCTTACGCAAAAGCCGGAAAGTCTGCGGCCACTGGTACACATATTTTTCCACAACCACACAGGCATCGTCTGTCGATCCGTCATCCACAACCAGAATTTCCAAAGCATTCATTTCTGCCTCCTCTAAAATCATGGAATCCAGACATTTCTTTATAAATGGTTTCGCATTGTACATTGGTATAATGACCGACAGCCATTTTCCTTGTCTCTCCTGTTCGGAATTACACATATTCCCCTGTCTTATCCTTTATTTCCTTTTTTCTGCCAAAACTTTACGACTAATAAGTGATCCATCGATCATTTGATGATAAATACAACGCATTTGCTGATCTACAATCGACTGATCATACTTAAGGATCTGCTTCCTGTTATATGCACCCATCGCCTCCAGCTCTTGCGGCATGCCTGTTTTCCAATGCACCAGCTTACGGATGGCCCTGGCAAATCCTTGTGCATCCTGGGGCTGAATAAGCAGCCCTCCCTTTTTATGGATCAATTCCCGATTTCCTCGAATCTTTGATGCAATAACCGCAAGTCCCGCTGCCATCGCCTCCATCAACGCTACCGGCATACCTTCCCGCACGGATGGAAATAAAAACAAATCGGCGGCCCGATACGCAGGACGAATATCCGCTACATAACCTGCCAGACGTACTTGTCGGCTGATATGCAGTTTTTCCGCATACGCTGACAACTGATGCTTAAGCTCTCCCTGCCCGCAGATCAGATAACAAATCTTTTTCTTTTCCTCCTCTTCGAGCATCGCCAATGCCTCCAGCACAACACGGTGATTTTTTCCTTTATTTAGTTCTCCGACAGAAAGAAGCAGAACCGCATCATCTGGTATCCGGTGTATCTGCCGGAATTCCATGCCAGCCGCCTTTCCTGCGCCATCTATATCCTGCGTCGAAAAATATTTGCTGTCTACTCCTACACCCGGAATCCTGAAAACCGTCCCGGCGTGCAGATACCGTCTGGCAAACTGCTCATCTTCCTGGTTCACGGTGATCAGCACATTCGTCAGAAAAGACAAAAGCTTTTCCACCGGATAGTACAGCAGCCAGTTTTTCCAGGGCGCCCCCTGATAAAAATGAAATCCATGCGCCGTATAAATAACCGGAATCCCAAACTGGTAAGCCGCGATTCTTGCCAACGCTCCTCCAATCGGCGAATGACAATGTACCAATGCAAATGAATATTTGCGAAATATACGATACAGACAGACATAAGCCTTCATACATTTACCCGGCAGACATTTGCGCGGACAACTCCATGCGTGCTGATGCACATGCATCCCTGACAACGTATGCTGCAGCTTTTGAATGCTTTTTGAATCACAGGTGTTTCCCTCCTGAAAGTTGCAGATCACATGGACTTCACAGCCTGTTTCCTGTAACAACACAATATTGCGCATATTAAACTGTCCAATCATAGAAGCCACAGACGTCACGATTGCAACTCGTTTATGCTTCATTGATAATCTCTGCCACAGACTTCATAATTCTTACATACATAGCATAGCTGTCCGTATTCTTGTTCTGCGTCTTTTGATCTGCCGGTTCCCAAATATCCAGCATAGAACCCTCCGCAAGCGCGACACCCCAAAGCAGTTCATCCGCTCCCGCTCCAAGCGCTCCGCAGATACCCACAAATGTTTCCAGACTCATAATCCGTGTTCCGCGCTCAATATGCCCTAAAAATGACATGCTGATTCCACACTTCTTTGCCAGCTCATCCTGTGACCAGCCTTTTGCTTTCCGAATCTGGCGGATTCTCATACCTATTTTTACATAATCCAGCTCCTTCATGATTTTCCTTCCTTTCCGATCCGGTACCCATATCTGCCGAATAAAAAACTACGCATACAAAACATAACAATTTCCTATAAAATGTTATGCTTTGTATGCGTAGTTTTTTATTAGAAATCCCTGATTTATCAAGCTTTTCCTGTGTTGTATCTAAAATCCGGGAACTTAATAATGGAATTAAAAATTATGGAACAGATATGTATGTGATCTTTGATCATACAGACATCTATGAGTTAT
>VSNY01000253.1 GCA_009774535.1 Lachnospiraceae bacterium | reverse complement strand
GATAGTTTTGTGTACATAGAGATGCCCCCTTTCATCAGGATAAATCCTGCTCTTGTCGTCCATTATAGCACATTTCCAAAAGCGTGGAAATATGGCGGTTTTTCGGATTTTTCCAACCTCTTGCATATACGGGAGAAGGCTGTTTTTTTCGGTAAGATAGTTCTTGTCAACAGGCACTGAACCTTGAAAATCGAATGACCGGCTGCAAGGGGGATGACCTCCGGGGAAGTGACGCCACGATAAGAGCGCACCAAAGAGGACAATACGCTGGGAGAGAATCCGGGCAGGAATATTTTGCAGACAGACCGGCAGACAGAAAAATAAACGATGCGGGACATACCGCACCAAATGAATGGAGGTAGATCATTATGAAACTGAATATGAAGGAAAAGAAAATTCTTTACGCTTACGCCTGCCCCAGCCATCACAACACAGTGACAAGGCTGAAATGGCTGACAGCATTGACTGTTGACCCAGAGGCGAAAAGCCAGATGATTCATCTTGTTCGTAAAATTGAGACAGAGACAGAGGAAATGTGGTACGAAGCCTTTTACCATCATCTGCGTATGGAGATGGACGAATACCGCCAGATCAAACGCAGTCTGCGTGCGCTGAAAGCAAACACCGATTATGAGGAGGAACTGTATGAGGAAGCTGTCTAAATATGAAAAAGAAACCATCATCAACTGGAATGAGGGCGAGACGATTGCCAGTATCTATACCTTCAATGCCAGCTTGAAACGCAGACTGGAGGATTTCAGTCGGAAGTATCCTCTGCTGTGCCGCTTGGAACGCAGTACGCCGGAAGGCAGCGTGACCTATGTACTGGACAAGTCCCGACTTTCAATCCGGCTGGTGCCGCCGTACAGCGAAGAACGGCTGGTAGCTGCAAGGGAGTACGCAAAAGAGCATGGCTTTCAGGTCATACAGACAGAAGAAAAAATCGCTTAAAATGAGGGCGATTTACGAAAAAACATCGGGTCTGCACCCGCTGTTTTGACCGGCAATTCCCGCAGGCGTATTCTGTATCCACTTCCCGCCTATGGGCGCAAATATGCGGATATGGAGCCGGTGAAACTGGCAAAAACCGCTTCTGCGGTGAAAGCCAGCTTCGCCGGTGCGGGAGTACAGAGGGCAGCCAGCCCTTTGTGCCGGGGTGCAGGGGCGGCAGCGTACTGCTGGGGTCAAGGGGCAACGCCCATTGGCGGGTTGAGGGCAGCCAGCCTCATCGGGTCAAGGGTGCAACGCCTTGCCCAGGGAAAGTTGATTCCTGCGTCAACTTGTACTGGGTATTACCTGACGCAAAACTTCGCAGGTCTGGCGGCTTTGCCGCCTTCCACAGCCCGGAACATCTTTGCAGGAAGGAGGAAAAATGTTTGAAATTGACAAGGCACAATGGACGATCTGGGAAGCATGGCACTTACAATCCCCGGCACAATGACCGTCGGTTCGATGTAGAAAACAGCGAACACATTGACGCTGAGCGTGCCAGACAAAATGTGTACTGGGACTGTTACCGGGGCTTTACCACCCACGACTTTCGGGAAAACCCGGAGCAGCCGGATTTCAGCTTTGAAGAAATTGAACGGATGTATTACTACGAGCATTATGCCGACCATGTCAATGCTCAGAACACCCGGAACGAGAAAACCCGGCACATTGAGCGCAACCGCACTGTGGATGATCTTTTGAAAAATAACAAGACCTGTCCAGAAGAAAGCATCTACCAGATCGGCACTATGGAAGAATCCGTTCCACCGGAGACTCTGGCGCTCATTGTCAGCGAATTTTATGAGGAATTTGAAAACCGTTTCGGTTCCCATATCCACATTTTAGACTGGGCGCTCCATCTGGATGAAGGGACTCCGCACATCCATGAGCGCCATGTATTTGACTGTGAAAATCGGTATGGAGAGCTGTGCCCCCAGCAGGAAAAGGCGTTGGAGGAACTGGGTATCCCTCTCCCTAAACCGGAACAGCCAAAAGGAAAACACAATAACCGGAAACAGACTTTTGATGTAGTCTGTCGGACAATATTATTTGACATTGCCAAACGGCATGGGCTGCATCTGGAACAGGAGCCGTCCTATGGTGGGCGTGAGTATCTGGAAAAGCAGGATTATATCCTGATGAAGCAGAAAGAAAAACTTGCCCAGCAGGAGCAGAAGCTGGAGGAACTGACCCTAAAAATTGAGGATGTGGACAGCCTGATTGATGAGGTATCCAGCGTTGCCTATGACAAGGCGGTGGAACTGGTAACAGACGAGGTAAAGACCATGACCCATCAGGAAGATATTGAGATGATCGAGGACACCAAGGTATGGCTGCAATCCCCGGAACGAAAAGCGCCCCAAAAGGAACGGGACTATGCGGTGGCAAGGCTGGATGGAATCATTAAAAAAATCAGAAAAACCATGCAGTCCACATTGGAAAAAGTGAAGTCCACACTGCTTCATGCGGATAAGAAGAAAGCTGTCACAGAAGAAATCAAGAGACAGGCAAAGCCTTCTATTCTGGAATCTCTGCACCGGGGAATGGAGGAACAGAGAAAAAGGGACAGCGAAAGGCAAACACAGAAAAAGCAGAAAAAACAGGATATGGAATTGTGAGGTATCTGATTTTCTATGGAAACCGGATGCCTTTTGCATTGTTTGGAGGTGGAAGAAACGAATGTATTTGAAGCAGTAAAACAGTCTGTTACCACAAGGCAGGCTGCTTTGGTTTATGGAATTTCAGTAGGACGCAACGGGATGGCTTGTTGCCCGTTTCACGATGACAAGCATCCCAGCATGAAGGTGGACAGACGGTTCCATTGTTTTGCCTGTCAGGCAGATGGAGATGTGATTGATTTCACTTCCCGTCTTTTTGGACTAAGCAGTAAAGAAGCTGCCTTAAAGCTGGCAGAGGACTTCTTAATCAGCTTTGAGCGCAAAGGCCACGATCCGCCACAAAAGAAAGTGATCAAAAGAAAAATCAGCGAGGAAATGCGATACCGGCAGGCAGAGCAGAAATGCTTTCGAGTGCTGTGCGACTACCTGCGTTTGTTGGAACGCTGGAAAGAAGAATATGCGCCCAAACAACCGGAGGATGACTGGAATCTTTTGTTTGTGGAGGCTCTACACAGGCAGCCATATATCGAATATCTGCTGGATATGCTTCTGTCTGACAGCGTAGAGGAACGAGCTTTTGTAGTTGCGGAGTATGGAAAAGAGGTGAAGAAAATTGAACAGCGAATATCAGAGTTTACCGCCAGCCACCCAGCAGGCTGTGATGAACGCAGCCGAAGCCATAGCGCCGGAACAGAGCGTTGATGAGGTGCGGCAGAGCCTTTCTGTTACCGACAAGGGAAAAACAGCCAACACCATCGACAACTGCCGGATTGTGTTCTGCTGCGATCCACTCCTGCGGGATGCCATCCGGCTTAATCTCCTGACAGACCGGGTAGACATTGTACAGGACTTGGGCTGGCGCAGGAATACCAGCGCTCTGACGGATACTGATGTGAAATATCTTCTCCTCTATTTTGAGAGAAACTATGAGCTGACCAGTGAGAAAAAGATCACGGCTGCCCTTTCTATCGTAGCAAACGAAAATTGTTACCATCCAATTCAGGATGTGCTGAACAGTCTTGTCTGGGACGGTACACCACGCATCCGATCCTGTCTGCACCATTTTCTTGGTGCTGATGAAAGTGACTATGTGGAAGAAATGCTGAAACATTTCCTGCTGGGTGCTATACGCCGGGTATTCCGTCCCGGTTCCAAATATGAGGAAATGCTTTGTTTGGTGGGCGGTCAGGGTGCCGGGAAGTCCACCTTCTTCCGACTGCTGGCGATCCGGGACGAATGGTTCTCTGATGACCTGAAGAAGTTGGATGACGACCGGGTATTCCAAAAGCTACAAGGTCACTGGATCATTGAGATGTCAGAGATGCTTGCCACCAGCAGCGCAAAGAGCATTGAAGAAATCCGTTCCTTTATTAGCCGACAGAAGGAAACCTACCGGACACCTTATGAATCTCAGCCTAAAGACCGGCTTCGGCAGTGCGTGTTCGGTGGTTCCTCGAATACGCTGGACTTTCTGCCGCTGGATCGAGCCGGGAACCGGCGTTTTCTCCCAATCATGATTTACCCGGAGAATGCAGAGGTTCACATTTTGGAGGACGAGGACGCTTCCAGAGCGTATCTGTTGCAGGTATGGGCAGAAGCTATGAG
>VSNY01000252.1 GCA_009774535.1 Lachnospiraceae bacterium | reverse complement strand
TCTTACGGAAATCCTGATACCGAGAAATCCCGTATCTCCGCCGATTTCACACTTTTTTCACAAAAAATTAGCACTCAGCTCTTGATAATATATCATTGGTTTTGTCTCATATCATCGTATACTGAAAACACGGAAAAACGCAGAGTTTTCCTCATTTTCTCCGTGAATCTTATTTTCCCATATATCGTCCTGTACTTTTGAAAAGGTACAGAAAAAGGTACAAAATCTATTTGTTTTTATCATCTTCCATATCCCCTTTATAACGATATCGTGTAACATCGTCAAATTCACGTTCTATTCTGCATTTGATTAAAAATTCCATATCTTCATACATGCGTTCTATTTCTTTTGATGTAATGTGAATTTTTCGTCCACGTTGATCTGAAATTGTCATATCATATTCTGGCATTATGGTTAAACCCTTTTTGGCAAAATCTATTTTTTCTTGTATTGTCTCACTTATATCATCAGAGCTTATATACATTTTTTTATATTTTACTTGTGAAGCATGTTCTTCCACATATCCCATATTTTTAACTATATTTTTAATCCATATATATCGATCAAATTTACCACAGGATTTTTTGCTATACATTTCAGATTCTGTTTTGTATTCATCATATCCCAATAAATAGTCTTCTCTAATTCTCAATACTTTCGATATCAATCGGGCATACTCAATAGATAAACGTCGTTCTCCACGCTCTACAGCAGATAAATGTTTTTCATTTCTGACTTTTCCATTATTCTCTGGGAGATTTTCTATTTTTTCTATAAGTTCCGCTTGGGTGTACCTCTCTTCCTCCCTGCATTCTTTTACTCTTTTTCCGCAAAGTAACATATTATCCTCACTACTGGTTACTTTCTTTTTCATTTTACCCATCTCTCCTACCATAAAGTAACGCAAAAAAATAATCCATGATGTGTGCTTATATAATCATTTATGTTACTATAATACCACCAAATATTCAGAAACACAAGACGAAAGGAGAAAAAAGTGAATCCAGTAAACATTGACCATACAGCAGAGTTTGTAAGAGACAAAGATGGTGCATCCCGCGCCAGTATGAGCATCGGGACATTCCGGCGACTGGCGGAAGAGTTTGATGCAGTTTACCGCATTGGAAGAACACGGCTCACTGATTGGCAAAAGTTCAGACAAGGCTTAGAGGCATACAGGGGGTAAAAAGCAGATGACAAATGAAATGCAGGTTGAAAACATTCAGGGAATCGAGTGTTACGAACAGGACAGCGTGGCATATCTGAAGCTGGATGCAGTGGCGAGGGGACTTGATATCACCAAAACAGATAAAAGGAATGGGACAGAATATAAGCGCATCAATCGCCAGAACCTTCAAAAGTGGTTATATTCTTTCGGAATTTTAAATTCCGAAAATGATGAGCTGCCGGATTTCATCCCCGAAAACATATTTTACCGCCTTGCCATGAAAGCTAAAAACGAGACAGCGGAGAAATTTCAGGCGAAGGTCGCAGATGAAATTATTCCCTCTATCCGCAAACACGGCGCATACATGACAGAGGAAACACTTGAAAAGGCGCTGACCTCTCCCGACTTCCTGATACAGCTTGCTACAAGATTGAAGGAAGAACAGGACAAAAACAAAGCGCTCAAAGCAGACAACCAGCGCATGAAGCCCAAAGAGATATTCGCCGATGCCGTGGCAACCAGCCACACGTCAATCCTGATCGGGGATTTGGCGAAACTGGTTAAGCAGAACGGCGTGGACATCGGACAGAAACGAATGTTCGCATGGATGCGGGATAACGGTTATCTGATTAAGCGAAACGGCTCCGACTGGAATATGCCCACGCAGAAAAGCATGGAGTTGGGATTGTTTGAAGTCAAGGAAAGTACGATCAACAACCCTGACGGTACAGTGAGAATAACTCGAACTACCAAAGTGACCGGAAAGGGACAGCAATACTTTATCAATAAATTTTTGTCTCAAAGTCAAGAGGGATAAACATGGCTATTTACCGTAACGTGCAACTCAGTTTTTGGACCGATAGCAAAGTTGAGGACGATTTTACACCCGAAGATAAATACTTTTACCTGTATTTGATAACAAATCCGCAGACCAACATCTGCGGATGCTATCAGATCAGTTATGCCCAGGTCACTAACCAAACCGGGTATAACAAAGACACGGTCAATCGTCTTATTGAACGTTTTGAGAATGTCCATAAGGTGATTCGCTTCTGCAGAGAAACAAAGGAAATCCTGCTACTGAACTGGTATAAGTACAATTGGAGCAAGTCAGAGAAAACGCTTGCAGGCGTTGAAAATGTTGCGAAACACATCAAAACGCCTGAATTTAAAGAGTATGTGTTCTATGTGATCGACTGCATCAGAAACGATAAATCTGTCGCTTTAGAGGATACCCCTGTTATGGGGCATCCATGCCCCATACAAGCATCTGTTTCTGATTCTGTATCTGTTTCTGATTCTGTATCTGTTTCTGGTACTGATATGCCAGAGGGAGGTCAGGTAAAAGGTCAGAGGCGTGAACGTACAGCACAGGTGCTTGAAAGGCTTCTGGAAGAGATCAATATATCCGAATACCTGATGGAATATGTCAATGATTGGCTGGCATACAAAAAGGAGAGGAATTTTACATACAAAGAAACCGGGCTTAAGAATCTGCTGAAATCCGTACAGGAGAAATCCCGCCAGTATGGCGACGAATATGTATCTACATGCATACAGGACAGCATTGCAAGCGGATATCAGGGCATAACCTACAAACCGAAGGGAGGAAATCCCGGCAGGAATGGACAGGACAGTGAATGGGTGGAGAGGTGGAAAAACGCATGAGCAGAGACGAGACAAAACAGATTCTTATGAGGATTCAGTCCACGTTCCCGAACTGGAAACCGCAGTCTGATTTGCGGTTTGTGGTGGAAACATGGCATGAATATCTGTCCGGTTATGATTATGAGCAGGTCAAGGCAGCGCTTAAAGCCTTTGTTATGACTGATTCTTCCGGTTTTGCTCCATCGGTCGGTCAGCTAATCGAGATATTGGACAGGTTGGGGAATGCCAGTGAACTTAGCGAGATGGAGGCATGGTCACTTGTATCAAGGGCACTCCGCCGGAGTTTATATTATGCCGATGAAGAATACGCCAAACTGCCGGACGTAGTACAGAAAGCAGTTGGCAGCCCGGAAATGTTGCGGAGCTGGGCAGAAACCGACATGAAATCAATTGAAAACGTTGTCCAGTCCAATTTCATGCGGACATATCGGCAGGAACTGACCAGATCAAGGGAATTGCGGAAAATCCCCGCCAACGTCCGGGCACTGTTGGAAAATTGCGGACATAAGCCTCTTTTAGAGGGCTCGAAGTAGTTACCCGCTGCCACTCTCTCAAAATCTCCGGCAGCAGTGCACGCTGATATGTGTTACCACCATATTCTGGCAGGTACGTTACAATGATAATAACAATAACGGGAAGGAGAGATTTTCATGTGTAAAAGAGCCGGGGCCGCTGTCGGGAGTGCCCTTCTGACGCGCTGTACAGCCCGTAGACGGGTTTTGGATTTCTGGGCGATAAACGGAAAGGAGAAAAGATAATATGGCTTATTCACTGTCACGATATGAGCAGGAGGTAATCATCAATTTCAATGCGGAGGAAGATACAGCGACACTGTACACGGCAAATCCTCAATGGATACGGAAGCTTGACAGGCTGGTGGAGCAGAACCCGGAGCAGTTTGAGATGTACAGGCAGGAGAAAATGGACGGCCGGGTGATCTCGAAAGCGTACCGGTTCCCGAAAAGGTTTATCACTGTCAGGTCAAAGGATACTAAAAGGGAACTGACCGACGGGCAGCGGGCGGAACTTGCGCAGAGAATGAGAGAACAGCGTAAAATCAGTTCTGCCGCGAGAAATGAAGGACGGGAACCACAAAACGGGGATTGAAATGCTTTAAGGGTGGAATTGTCTGCCTGCGGACATAAAAACGGGAATTTAAGATACAGGATTGAAGAAAAAGCGACTGTATGGTAAAATGTGAGACAGGAAAACCAGAGAGCCGGGCGGCTTACCCTCTTTTACTTCGGAGGGGCTTACCCTCCAGACGAAAGAAAGGAGGGCTGCCAATGATTACATATTCCGATCTGATACAGACAGGAATTTTCATTGTCGCCCTTGTTGGTCTTTGTTACACGATCTTCAAGGGCAGAAAATAGCCGCCA
>VSNY01000251.1 GCA_009774535.1 Lachnospiraceae bacterium | reverse complement strand
TTTTGGGAGTCTGTTGGACTTTAATGACACAGTGCAGAAGTTGCCACCAAAGCAGCGATATAAATTCTGTCGGAAGCTGGGTATTAAAAATTATCAGTGTTTCTTCCAGCGGAAACAGATTTACAGGGCAAGGAGTTGCTGTTGATATGATGCCAGTAGAATTTCCAGAACAGAATTGTACATACACAGCAGAGGGCTGTATGCCCCTGCCGGCGCTTCAGCAGATAAGTGAACAATTCCAGGCACCAGAGGTAACTTCCTGCTGGGAATTGTCTGATGAAGAATTGATACTGATTTTGAACCAGATAAGAGCCGGGCAGAGACCAGCAATTTTCTTGTCAGTGGTAGGTGGTCAGCCGCCGGTGGCATTGTGGGTAAGAGAAAATGACATTACTTGAATATGCCAAAGCGGTATCTCCTGTTCCTCTGTCAGATTGGCAAAAGAGACTTTTTGAAAAGTATGAACAGGCAGAGAAGGAAAATCGACAGTTGCTTGTATGTTTTCCGTCGAGATCTGGGCGGAGCATGACCATGAAAATCATTGAAAAATGGAAGGCAGAAAGAAAATAAAATAGTTTAGTCCGAACGTCATCGAACGTCAGCACTGGAAAGGAGCAGACGTAAAATGGGCGTTTCGGAAAAAACAAAGAATCTGGCAAATGGAATCAAAGAGGATATTAACCGGTATGGTGTGAACTATAAGGACCTGTCCGATCTTCTGGACATCGCTACTGATGCCATGGAAAGAGAAGGCGCCGTCCAGTGGGGATTGAAGGTCACGGAGTATATCAAGGAATGCTGTGAGTATGGTATTGCGCATAAGATTGACAGCATCCCTCTATATGATCTGGAATGGAAAGCGCTGAAATGCGAGGCACCATATAAATTTGAGTCGTTTCTTCTGTATATGGAGAAGAAACGGGTGCCAAAGAAGAAATTCTATGAACCCAGAAGAAGGACTCTGAAAGTCGTTGTGGATGATCTGCAGGATCTGGAAGATGGAAAACTGGACTTCCTGGGCATCAGTCTGCCGCCACGAGTCGGAAAATCAACATTGTGTATTTTCTTTCTGGCATGGGTGATCGGGCGGCATCCGGAGAGTCACAATGCCATGTCCGGACATTCCGGTATTTTGGCGGATCGGTTTTACAATGATGTGCAGAAGCTGACGCAGAATGAGGAATATACTTTTTCAGAGATATTTCCGGATGTAAAACTGTGCAAGAAATCAGCGGAAAAGAATGAGTTGAGCTTTTCGGAGCTGGAGGCATTTGCGACGCTGACCTGTCGGGGCATTGACGGCACATGGACCGGCGCTGTTGATATTTCTTCGGACGGATATCTGTATGTAGATGATATGGTCCGTGACAGAACAGAGTCTTTAAGCCCAATCCGTCTGGAAAATCGTTATCAGGATTATCTGAATGTGCTTGTTGACCGTAAAAATGACGGTTCCAAGGAGCTGATGGTCGGAACCCGCTGGAATGTGTTTGATCCTCTGGGAAGGGTAGAAGCGGAGAATCAGAATGATTCCAGATACCGATTCCGTAAAATTCCGGCACTGAATGAGAATGATGAATCCAACTTTGAGTATGACTATGGAAAAGGATTCTCAACAGAATATTATCATAAAATGCGTGCCCGCCTGGATAAGAACGAGTGGATGGCAAAATATATGCAGCGTCCATTCATTCGTGAGGGCCTTCTGTTTCCGGAAGAGGAACTTAATTTTTACAATGGAGTTCTGCCGGATGGTGACTGTATTACGGCAGCGGCGTGTGATGTAGCTTGGGGAGGCGGGGACAGCCTGTCAATGCCTTTCGGAAAAGCATTTGGAAGCCGGGATGACGGTCCGGTGTATATTCCGGACTGGATCTTTAATCCAGGGGACAAATATGTGACAAAGCCGCTGGTAACGGCCAAATGCCTTCAGAATGAACCAAATATGGTAAAATTTGAAGCAGACAATGGTGGTGATGAGTATGCAGAATCCATTGACAGTCTTTTACAGGAGCAGGGATTTAAGACGAATGTTTCATGGAAAAAGGCCAGTAACAAAATGGGGAAACTGGCAAAGATTATTCAGTATGCACCAGACATAAAGAGACGGTTTTATTTTTTGAAGCCGGAGTTGCAGAGTCAGGAATATAAAAATGCCATGGAAGAGTTGATGATGTTTGTTCAGGTGGGGACCAATCCTCATGATGATGCGGCAGATGGTCTGGTACAGCTGTTGCAGCTGATTATTGGCGAATTATATGCAAAATGCGAAGCAGTTGACAGACCATGGTAAAGGAGGGATATTGAGATGAACAAGAGAAAATTACGGCTTGATAAATACGGGATCAGTAATAAACGATATAAAGAACTCTGCGGATTCTGTGAACAGTATCCTGAATGGCTGGAGGAACTGAAAAGTAATACAGACACTGTCAAAAGTGCCAGCGTGAGCAGTATGCCAGCATCCTCTTCTGGAACAGGTGACCCGACATCTGCGCTTGCACGTCGTCGGGTGGAGCTTCGGAAAAGATGTGATCTGATCGAGCAGACTGCGATCCAGGCGAATGCGGATTTGTATCAATATATTATCCGATCTGTGTGCTATGAGGAATCGGTTCGATATCTTCAGACCATAAAGGGAATGGCCTGCAGTACGGCGGCATTTTATGATGTCAGACGCTATTTTTTCTATCTTCTGGACCAAAATAAGAAAATGTGAGAAAAAAAGGACATACTTTCGTGATATTATGATATTGTCCCAAAATGAAAAAGCATATGACAGGAGCATCGACTTTGAGGATTCATGGCCGGTGCTTTTGTTTTGCTGGAAAGGAAGTGAAACGGATGGATTCCCTTTGGCATGAAAATCGAAAATCATTCCATGAGGTGTGCAAAGGTCATTATGGCCGAAAAATGATTATCAGCGGACGGTCAAAGATCATGACGGCGGAACAGGCCATTGAGGAACTGAATAAAGCGCTTCCGACTCACAACCAGAATCGCCGGGAGACTGATTATCTATATCACTATGTTTCCGGAGACCAGCCGATCCTGTACCGGGTGAAGGATGTCCGGCCGGAAATTAAGAATGATATTGTTGAGAATCATGCGTTGGAGATCACCCGTTTCATGACTGCCCAGAATTATGGGGAGCCCATTCAATATACCAGTGTTAAGAATGCATCTGGAAAGACTGAAGAGATCGATCGGCTGAACAATTACATGAAGACCCGGAATAAAGATTATCATGATGTGGTGCTGGGTGACTGGCAGAGTACCTGCGGGACCTCATACCGGGAGACATGGAGCTGCCGGAGGGATGAGATTGAAGAAGGGGAGCCTGGTTTTGATATCTGTTCACCGGATCCGCGGTATAATTTCATTATATATTCATCGGCAAAGGGGAATCCACCACTTATGTCCGTGTCGATCCAGAAGGACGATAAGGACAGGACAGTCTACTACTGTACTACAAAGTCCTATGTGTACTGCATCCGGGACAATGAAGTGATTGAGGAGGAATCATCCGTCAATGGTCATGGAAGAATCCTTCTGGTGGAGTTTCCGAATAATCCCAGGCGCCTGTCAGATGTGGAAATTGTCATCACCATGTTGGACGGAATCAATAAGGTGCAGTCAAACCGGGTGGATGGTATTGAGCAGTTTGTGCAGGCGTTTATAAAGTTTGTCAATTGCGAGATCGATGAAAAGACTTTCCTGAAGATGTGCAAGATCGGCGCATTAAGTGTGAAAACGGTCAATCCTTCCATGCCAGCGGACGTGAGCAGTGTTTCCAGCGAATTGAATCAGCAGGAGACGCAGACCTTGAAGGATGACATGTATAAAAACATGCTCATCATTGAGGGGATGCCCGGCCGGGAGCAGAATACCGGCGGGGATACTGGTCAGGCGGTATATCTTCGGAATGGTTGGGATTTTGCGGAACAGCGGGCGAAAATCGACGAACCGGTGACAAAGCGGTCAGAACGGGAGTTTTTGAAAATTGTCCTGAATATCCTGAAGACGAAACAGCAGATCGCTCTGGAGCTGACGATTGCGGATATTGATATCAAGATCACCCGCAATAAGACGGACAATATGCTGGTAAAGGCCCAGGCGCTTACTTATTTTATCCATATAGGTATTCACCCCAAGATTGCCATCAATACATGTGATCTATGGGGATACCCGGACAAGGTGTATGTTCAGTCTCAGCCTTATTTGGAGGTCTTG
>VSNY01000250.1 GCA_009774535.1 Lachnospiraceae bacterium | reverse complement strand
ACTGTTGTTCAGAAATTTTACTCAAATTCTTTTTGAATCTTTCAAGGTTATTTCACTGTTCAGTTATCAATGTTCTTTGTTGTCGCTTTGTGAAAGCTTTGTTATTATAGCAGTTCTTTTTTTGCTTGTCAAGTCTTTTTTTAACTTTTTTATTTTTCTTTTTTGTTGAATTTTTATTGTGACTTTCTGCAACTGCTATAGACTATCATATTTTGTATCATCTGTCAATAGCTTTTTTTATTTTTTTGAAATCTTTTTTTGATTTCTTACCGCTTTCCTTGCGGCGAATGTTATATTAGCATAGATTATTTTATGTGTCAACCATTTTTTTACAAAAATTTATTTTATTTTTCTAATCTCTCATCCGGACTGTTGCCCGCTGTAGAAGCAATCCCCTTTTTTTCCTTCTTCTTTTGGCGCAGCTGCGTAAAAAAACCACTCAGCATATTTGCGCATTCCTCCCCCAGTACGCCAGACACAATCTCCACCTGATGATTAAATCCGGGCATTTGTAATAGATTCAGTACAGACCCGGCGCAGCCAGCTTTCGGATTCATCGCTCCGATTACGACCTGTTTCATTCTGGACTGCACAATTGCTCCTGCGCACATCTGGCACGGCTCAAGTGTAATGTACATCGTGCAGTCCTCCAGCCGCCAGTCTCCCGTTTTTTTACTTGCTTTGCGGATTGCTGTAAGTTCCGCATGGGCTAATGTATTCTTATCTGTATTTCTGCGGTTATAACCGCGGGCTATAATTTTACCGTTCTGCACGATAACGCAGCCAATCGGCACTTCATCCAGCAAATATGCCTTATGAGCTTCTTTCAGGGCTGCTTTCATATATTTTTCCTGTGGTGTCATTTGCACTGGCATAGGATTTTTCTCCTGTCTTGATGTATTTTTCTTATTATATTATACTATATGAAAACGGCGTTACGCAATTCATAAAATAATATGGGGGCATGACATGAAATTTTATTATGAAACAGACCGATTATCTCTGAAAGTTCTGGATGGAGCAAATGCACAAGATATTTTACGGTTCCATCAGGCCAACCGCAAACTTTTTGAACAATATGAGGCTCAGCGCCCTGAAAATTTCTATACTGAAGATTATCAGCGCCGTGTGTTAAACCATGAATTTCATATGTGTATCAGGCAAACCGGCATCCGGTTTTGGATTTACGAAAAAACAGACCCCGACCATGTTATCGGTACGGTCTGTTTTCGTAATATTATACGTCATGTCTATCAAAGCTGTGAGATCGGCTACAAATTTGATCCGCATTCCTGGCATCACGGCTACGCACAGGAGGCAGTCAGTAAATGCATCGAAATTGCTTTTTATGAACTGAACCTGCACCGTATTACTGCACATATTATGCCAGATAATACGGCCTCCATCCGTCTGGCAGAGCGTATTGGTTTTCAGCTGGAAGGTGTGGCCCGTAAAAGCGCTCTGATCCGGGGTGTGTGGGAAGATCATATGATTTACAGTATCCTGCATCCTTAAGGCTTTGGCCTGCAGATTATATTTCCAGTATCCGGTACCAATATCCTGGCTGCTCTCCCCGTTCTGTCTTTTGCTTTTGTGGGAGAAAGTCAGGAAATCCGAATATAGAAGCCATTACATGTTCCTGATTCTGATATATTCCCGGAATTCCTACAAACCAGTTCTGCCCGATCCGGCCAAATGCAAGATAACGATAATTAAAAAATCCATGCAATAGAAAGCTGTTATTAACCATGCTCCAGTATTTTGCGGGCAGCAGGCGCACATCTTTGATTTCTATACGTACGCAAAGAACCTGGTTTTCTTCTGAAAACTGATTCAGTACCGGATATGTACGCAGCATATACCGCCAGGTCTGTTCCCACTGGTTTTGGAGCTGTGGCTGCAACTCTGCTGTGCGGATATCCGAAGCGCCTGCAGACGATACCTGTCTGGCGGCTTCCTCCTGATCCGGCTCTGATCCGGCATCCTGTGACTGTCCTGCTGGTTCCGGAATTTGTGATTCTGCGTTCATGTTTTCAGATCCTGCCATTACCAGATTCCGGGATGACTGCAGCATAGTTTTTTTCGGATTTCTCATGTGGTCTGTATCTGTATTCTGCTCCTGCTGATTTTGATTTTGAGATATATGTTCATATTCCTGGTTTGTTTGTTGTGTGTAATCTGTTGTCTGACTTTGTTGATTTCCATCTCTGGTTGTATTCTGATGCTGCTGATCTTTATTTAAATTCGTATGCTGTTTCTGCTGGTTCCTGGTTGGCTGTGTATTTTGCTGGTGGTTTTCTTTTTGATGTATATCCGGGTTAGATTGATCTTGCTGTGTGCCGTTCGGATGCTGCTGCATCTGCTTTTGTGTTGTTTCTGAATGCTGCTGCATCTGCTTTTGTGTTGTTTCTGAATGCTGCTGCCTGCTTTTTTGTTCTGGCTGGCCGTCTGTTTGGCTGATCGCTGGCTGCGGCCTGCCTTCTTCTTGTAGAATGCTTTGCTGCGACCTGCCTTCTTCTTGCGGGATGCTTTGCTGCAGCCTGCCTTCTTTTTGCGGGATGCTTTGCTGCAGCCTGCCTTCTTTTTGCGGAACACTTTGCTGCGACCTGCTTTCTTTTTTCGGTATACTTTGCTGTGTCTGGTCTTCATTTTGACTGAGATCCTGCTGTCGGCCCACACTCGTGTCGGCCTGTTTGTCATTCCAGATCCGGAACTTTGCCGTATCTACCGGCTGTTCGTCCCACTGGCTTAAGAATGCCACACGTTCATCCATAATAATCAGAATGCCGTTCATCTGCATAATTTGCCAGGGTGTCTGTCCAATCCTGTCATCTGGCTGTTCATAACGGAAATCTGCCTGGTTATTGCGAAACGTAATACTTCCAATCGAAATTCCTTGTATATTTTCCTGCTTTCTGATAAATAAATAAACTGTACCTGTTTTACCGGAATATCCGTTTTCTTTTAAATGGATTTCCACACGGTTACGTCCTGTACGCAGTTCCATACGCGCAAAACCGGCGTTATGAATTTTCTGATTGTTGTAAACAGAATATAAATAACTTACAAAACGTTTCATACGTCCATCTTTACTCCAAGCCTGTCATTGTTACAATGTATGCACAGATTATGGAAATCATGCCATCACGTAACGGAAATACCATATATTTTTTAGCGGAAGTATATTGACATTTTTGCTAAGGCTTTTATAATAATGATAACGATTATTATTTTGAAAGGAACTTAGCAATGAAGTACAGCAGACAGAGAGAAAGCATTCTCCAATATCTTCGCTCTACAACTTGTCACCCTACCGCAGAAACAGTGTATCAGCATATTGTAGCTGACCACCCGAATATCAGTTTGGGAACTGTTTACCGTAATCTGACGCTTTTAACAGAGCTTGGAGAAATTAATAAAATAACTGCTTTTGATGGTCCGGACCGTTTTGATGGGAATGTGGCCCCACACTATCATTTTCTATGCAGGGAATGCGGCGCTGTCCTTGATCTTGAAATGGACTCCCTTGCACATATAGAGCTGCTTGCGGCCCATAATTTCAAAGGCACAGTCGAAGGTCATATGGTTCAATTCCGGGGAAAATGCCCGGATTGCGCAAGACAAAATAAATAATCGTAAAACAGGAATTATTTCTATTTTTATATTGACACTTTCGATTAGATGTGTTATAAATTTATCAACAGCTAAAACCGATAAGAAAAGGAGAATAAAAAAATGGCTAAATTTGTATGTCAGGTATGTGGTTATGTTCATGAAGGAGACGCTGCACCAGCTGAATGTCCGCAGTGCAAAGCTCCGGCTGAGAAGTTCACAAAACAGGAAGGCGAGACCACATGGGCTGCAGAACATGTAGTAGGTGTTGCAAAGGGTGTTTCTGAAGATATCCTTAATGACTTAAGAGCAAACTTCAATGGTGAATGTACAGAAGTCGGCATGTATCTTGCAATGGCAAGAGTTGCTCACAGAGAAGGTTATCCGGAAATCGGCCTGTACTGGGAAAAAGCCGCTTTTGAAGAAGCTGAACATGCTGCAAAATTTGCAGAACTGCTTGGCGAAGTCGTTACAGACAGCACAAAGAAGAATCTGGAAATGCGTGTAGAAGCTGAAAACGGCGCTACAGCAGGCAAATTTGATCTTGCAAAACGTGCAAAAGCTGCAAATCTGGATGCAATTCATGACACTGTTCATGAAATGGCTCGCGACGAGGCTAGACATGGAAAAGCATTTGCAGGCTTATT
>VSNY01000025.1 GCA_009774535.1 Lachnospiraceae bacterium | reverse complement strand
GTCCGGCGTGTTCAGAAGGAACCCGTCTTTATCCAGGTCAGACACGCTGATCTCCAGCATCGGCTTTGCCGCCTGCAATGCGGAAACCACATACTTCATGTCCCTGCGTTTCATCACGAACGCCCTATACGCCTGGGCGGACATATACGCAAGGTAGGCGTCCATCTGCCCGCTGCTGATCTTCTTCTCCAGCGACTTGCCGCCGGAGGTGATGGCATCCTCCGAAATGCCGGTGTCCATGAGCGCCTGTTTCGTCCGGGCGATCTCATCCTTCGCGTCCGCAAGCTGGAGGTCTAAAAATTCCTCTGCCGCGCCCACTGCCTGCTGCTTGGACTCCACCCAATACTGCCCGCAGAAACGCAGGTAATCCGTGGCTGCCGTATAGCGCAGCTCCACGCCGTACTCCCTGGTCAGCACTTTCGCCTGCCCGATGTCCGAGTAATCGCCCGGTTTTAAGGACTCCCGCCCGAACTCGTCATTGTACGCATCCGGGGTGACATACCCCTCCTGCCCCTGCACCTTTTCCGCAAAACGGCAGGCGCTCTGCCATATCATGGCAAGCTCCGCATCCTCAATAGCCGTTATATATTGTCTAAATACATTATAACATTATAATTTTAGTTAATCAAGCCAAATAACAATGTTTTCCCTTTATATTGCTGCTTATCCTTTTTCCAATGCTTTCAGATAAAACTCTGCGGCTTCATTCAAAAAATCCGATCGGCTGTAACTGGGATTGTTCTTTTTCTCCTGAAACACATAATCATCTATTGCTTTGCGAATGTTTTCACCTAAATACATCGTATATGGCGATCTGCCATCCTTTAGCTTCTTTGGTCTGCCCATCGCGCCCATGCCTGCTACCCTCCTTGTTTTTTGTCATTATAACATTATAAAATCAATTAGTAAAGTTCGGAAATGTCAATTTCAAAATGCTAAACAATTTAATGATTTTTATGTTTACTTCACTTTAGTAGCGATATATAATAGCAATAAAAGGAGGTGTTGTGCAATGAAAGCATCCGCACAGAACTTATGCAATAATATTTTAATACGGGCGCATAAAAATAAAATTGACGTAACACCAATGAAGTTGCAGAAGCTTCTGTATTACATCTGTGCAATGTATGTGCAGGAAACAGGATCATTTCCAATACTGGAACGTTTTGAAGTCTGGAAATACGGCCCTGTCGTACCATCTGTATATACAGAATTTAAACCATTTGGCTCAGCCCCAATAGATGGTTTTGCACTCAACGCAAAAGGAAAGGCGATGATGGTTGACGAAGATGCCAATCCTGTTATCAAAAAATGCATAGATTTCATCTGGAATAAATATAAACATTTTGATGGTATAGAACTTGCAAAAAGAACTCATTTAAAAGGTTCAGGATGGTATGCTGCATTCCAGAAAAAAGAAGAAATAATCAGCACGGAGGAAATGTACAATGACACAACAGTCTGAAACGTGCCAGAATGAAACAACACCGCCTGATATTGTTTCTGGCGAAGATATGCCTTTTGATTCATCTTCGGAAAAAGATTCACCAGATGGAGATTCTTCGCATCAGACAAAAGATGCATCGCTATCTATGGAAAAACCCGCAAAAGATTTAGACTTGAGGAAATTCAGCCTTGGATCAGCAACACTGGGATGGTGTATTTTTCTGATGATGTTATGCATTATTATCTCGTTGTGGAAACCAGATAACGAACTTGTCATTAATGGTTTTGAAGCATTTAAGCTTATTGTTATGACCATACTTGGTTATATATTTGGCTCTAACAACTCTAAACCGGATTGAAAACAAGCCCGCGCTGCCAAATAGCAGCCGGGCTTTTCATTTGGGAAATCGGGTTTTCAACCCCCTATAACCCCCTCTGGCGCACAATTTTATCATCAAATCCTCAACATGTCCAGAAAGAATAATAGACAAAATTTCGTTGCTATAATTAGCAAAATGTACCAGGTATTTCTATTACTTTATAATTCTACTTGATGCGTATTTCACCGTTGTATATCAGCGGAATCCACCATCCGCTTTTTAACTTCCCCCAGATATTTCCACTGACACTTTTTACCGATACAAGCCGGAATGTTTCCCCTTTCTTAAATACGGCATAGCCGTCTTTTTTTCTGCATTTCTTTTTGACAGCTTCCGAAACCGCAGAATATGCAGCCTTATTTGTTTTCGCTGCCCCGGCACTTGTCCGCAAGTAGCAGGACTTTGTTACAGTATAGCTCTGATCTGTCTCAAATGTCAGGTTAACGCCCTGCATCTTAGCACAAACCGCCGCGCGAAACGTATCCATCGTATAACCCATTCCAAGTCCATTCCACAGGTGTTCAGGATCGCCGTGGTTAGTGGCAAGCCCTCTCGCGCATCCCTCTTTATGGCTAATAATTACACCGTCAGCAAGCGGGTTAAGCCCATACTTTGCATTGAGCATCGCAAACAATTCTACCGCAGATTTATAAGTCCTCTTTACTGCAGTTTTTGCCGCCGTAATATCTGAACAGGTGAACTGGCTTCCAGATATGTATTTAATGCAAGCAGGTTCGCACATTTCAATGCCAACATGGGTGTTGTTCACACTTCCCCTGCTTCCGGAACCGCCGTGCCATCCTCTGTGATTCCATGGAAGTGTCTGGTATACTGTACCGTCATTGCCATCAATAACGCCATGCGGACACACGCTTGCGGTTGGACTATCCCATGTATTGACAAATACAGATGCTTTTGGCTGTGGACAACCCACAGAGTGAAGCGTCTGGCCACATACTACAATTTTTCGCCCTGCAGTGTAGCATCTGTTTTTTTTGGCTATGCTTTCAATTATCTTCATGCCCGTTCTCCTATTTGTTATTTACTTCTGGCAATCCGGCACAAGATGTAAGCAGTGATGCAATCCCCATCAGCGCTGCCGTACCGATTACCGTTTTCCAGTCAACCTGTGTGATTGTTGCCGCTGCAGGAAGCATTGCTACCGCTCCCTGTGCCATTGTTTTTACGGCGCGGACTCCTGCCGCCCTTAACCATTCCTTTCCATCTTTCATTACATTGCTCCTTTCTATAATCCAATCTGTGTGAGTGCATACATTACAAGCGCCCCGGCAATTGTCGTGGCAAGGTGGGAAACCACCGTGCGCCACATATGCCCGTCCCGGTTTTTTAGTTCCTCAATATCCTGTCCCTGCTGCTCCTGCAGCTTCGCCATGTTCTTCATGCTGACAGCCAGTTCTTTTACCGAAGCCGTCAAATCCCCGATCTGGCGCACCGTATCTTCCAATGCGTCAATCCGCTTATTCTGACGTTTATCTTCATCGGCCAGACGTTCATTTTCGCTGATCATGCGTTTTTCAAATTCTTTGTGTACTTCCATAGAAACATACTGCCCGTCCATAACATTACCCCCTCTCCATCCATTTCCGCAGATCTGCAGCTTCATTGATCCTCTGCACCACTGGGAGTGCGTCCGCTTCATCTACAGATATATGCTGCATCAAAAGCTGGAACAATTCATTGATTATGCCGCTCTGCATCTGGATTATGACATTCTGCTTTTCTACTGTTTCCGTCAGATCAGGCATCATAGGCCACACCTGTGATTTCCTCATATTCGCTTTCAGTGATCCAGCCTTTTGCAACGGCATTCTTCACCCGTGTTTCGCTCCAGTACCCGCCGTCATAATACCCTTTGACTTTTTCATAGTTCCTGCTGCGCGCATTTTCTTTTGCCATATCCTTATACCTCCCCCAGGTCTACGTCTGTCATCATTGCTATATATTCAATATTTGCCTGCAGCTGTTTCGACGCTCTTTCCGTTTCGGAAATCTCCCGGAACGAAAACCAATAACGGCCATCCACAGAAGCACATTCAATGATCTCCGCATTTTTGTACACATGTTCTCCATTTGTCCCTGTGACCGTAACCACTGACAGGTCTGACGGAAAATCCGGTTTCCTCTCCGTGATCAGGCTGCTGGCATTTTCCTCCGCTTCAACCACCATTCCATTTGTAAATGTTATTTTTGCTTTTTCCATTCTGGCTCCTTTCCAAACAGCCCTTTATAAAGCTGCTTCATGTTTTTAACCTGCTTTTTTGACATCGTGCGTGCATGGTCCCCCATCCACGATTTGTAAGCCTGTTCGATATCCCCATACATCATTTTTCCACTATCAAGCAGCCGTTTGTATGCTTTCAGTTTTCTCCGCTCCCGCGTAACAGATTTTTGATTAAGTCTCTTTACGACTTTTCCAGAATCAGAAAGCCTGTACTTTATCTGTAAATATTTAAAAGGCTGTGACAGCTTCACAATACGGGTTTTCCTTTCATTAATGAAAATCCCAAGACCGTCTGCACACTCTGCTATCCCGCTGATAACAGATGCAACATACTCTTTTGTTTCCCCAATGATATAAATGTCATCCATGTACCGCCCGTACATCTTTGCCCCGCGCACAATCTTCGCATAGTTGTCAATCTGCACAGGGTAAAATATGCCTATGTCCTGTGACACCTGATCACCAATATCTACCGACTTCGCCATAAATTTCTGTCCTGTCCGCAGCCCCTCCGGTATGCTTTCGTAGTATTTTACAGAATCAAACCGCTGGTTCATACATCCCGCATATTCTTCATCATCCATGTAGGAGACGTCTATCCTGAACGTGTCTACAATCTGTCCGAAAAGCCAGCCTGAAAATTCATCGATTTTTGCGGAAACCATCTCTTTTGCTTTGTCATGCCGGATGTTGTCATAAAATTTCGAGAAATCCACAAAGCCAACATAACCGTCATTTGTGCGGTTCTGCAGCCAGTAGTTGTGCAGATCCCGCTCAAACATTTTCCTGGCAAAGCTGACGCCCTTGCCTTTCTGGCTTGCGCTGTTATTGTAAATCAAATACGGCTGCAGCGCTTTATCCAGCACAGTATCGCACAGCGCGTGCCGTACTACGCGATCACGCATCCTCCCGCCGTGGATATGGCGGATTTTTCCCCGTTCATTCAGCGTAAACTCTGAACCTGGCATAGTCTTATATTCCCTTGTTTCAAGCTCCTGCTTTAGCTTTACAATTTCTGAAAGGAAATCTGTCTCAAACTTCTGCGGCTCTTCTTTCCATGCACTCCCTTTCAGCGAAGCGCGGAACGCATCATAAAGCACATTTAAATCTGCTATTTTGTTATCCATACTGGCAGTTTCGTTATCACCGCCTGCTATTTTGTTATTATCCATAAAGATACCGTGTTCCCATCCCTCCATCCCTGCCCAGGGTTAAGCCCCGGCTATCAGCTTGACGTATCTTGCCGCATAGGGCAGACCGACACAGTGCGGCCCCACATCCATGTATAGACATGCTTTCATTTAGCCATATGGCAGGGACAGCTTTTCCTTTCGGCTGGATGCCTGCCTGCTTTCAGGGCTTGCCAGCATCCTCGAAATCCGGGCGCACGCCATTAGCGTTAGAAGCGTTGTTGCAGTTCGCATTGCCGTTCCAGTTCACATTGGCAAAATAAGCGCCCGAAACAACGTCACGCAGCCACCAGTTCGCACGTACAAAAGCTGCCCCATACTGATTATTCCTTAATTGTCTGACTTTCTCCCTGTCCCTTTTCCTGCTCAGTCTTTCCGGCCTTTGCTTGTTTCCCAGCCTGTTTCGCCCCACTGCTTCCTGCTTTTCCCTGCTTCTTTTTTATAAGCCTGTTATCGGACTGCCGCACACCTTTATATAGTGCAATCTGTTTATCAATATCTACTGCAAGCCTTTCGTACCTATTGATGTCAACAGGAAGGGAGCTGATAATATACTGCAGTTCCTGTTTCAGCACATAGCACTGTGCGATTGCTTCATCTATGTGTTTCCTGCGCTCGCAAAATTCCATGACTTTTGCCGGAGTTTCCGATGGATAGATAGAATTTCCAAGTGTAAATTCACACCCTATGCGCCGCAGTATTTCCAGAACAGCATCGCATTCTTTATCTATAAACCATTTTTTGAAACTGTCGCATTTTTTTCGGTACCGCTCCACGACTTCATCCACATTTCCTGTCTTTGCATGTGTTTCCCGGTACCGTTCTATGTGTTTCCGGTATTTTTCTTCTGAAAACCCAAAATCCAGAAGCATCAGATTTGTTACATCTGCACGCAGCCTGTAGAAATGGTGCTGTGCTTCAAACTTTGATTCTTTCCGCTTTCCCTTTGGTACTGCCATTTTTCATCCTCCCGCCATCCCCGCCCACAAGGGGCGGAGATTAAAGATTAACAGATACCGAAAGCCGGGCGCACGCCACTAGCGTCAGAAGCGTTGTTGCAGTGCGCATCGCCGTTCCAGGTCACATTGGCAAAATAAGCGCCCGAAACAACGTCACGCAGCCACCAGTACGCACGGTTACAGATCAGATCCGGACGCAGCGCAAACAACGCAAGCTGTGACTTATCAATGGTATAACGGTATGAAATAAATGTTCCGTCACACGCCGGAGTGAAAATGTAACTGCCATACACCATACACTCATTCATCAGTTCCACGGTACTGTCATACCATGCATGGTTACTTGGCTTCCCATTTGTGACAGCGTTTACAAGCAGCTCTCTGTGGGACAGAATATGATCCGCTCCAAATGCCTCATTTATTATAGCTTTTGCCTGGTTAAGCCCCGTCTTGTACATATCACTGCCGATATAGCCGCCTTCCGTCGTATTTGCCGCGCCTGCTTCATACTGCCCGGATGCAGTGTTATGCATCTGTGCATTATACAGGCAGGTGTCAGGAACTATGACGGCATGGTGCTTCGTGCATTCTGCATCCCCGCACCGCAGCCAGTAATCAAGATGGGCAATGCGGTAATTCACCCCACCGATTGTCCAGTAATCGCCAACAAACATATCTTGAAACGTTCCCGCTTTGATTGCCGCTGCCTGCTCTGCTGTTAATGAATCCCCAAGACACTTTCCGCGGAAAATGGAATTACGCAGGCCTTTATCCGGGTTATCTGTAATAAATCCGATTTTACCATTTGCGCCTGCTTTTATAAATTCGCCATCTGTAATTGCTTTTGCCAGGTCACTGATTTTAATAATCTTGTCTCCATCAGCAGTTATAATATGCATATAGTCATCGCCACAGGAAACAGACTCCATCTTTTCTAATTCCATAAATAATTGTTCCATTCTTTTCTCCTATCTGAACCGAATTCTCTTTGCTGCCCTGAATACCTTACCATCAGAAGTTACAAACTGTTTTCTATCCGCAGTTACAAAATTTACAGAAATCATTCCTTTTGTCAGCAGCTTTTCCAGAACTTCCTCAAGGCTTTTTGTATATGCGCGGTTCACAAGCGTATTCTGCAAAAGCTGTTCTGGCGCCGCGTTTATGTTGTCCGCATGTGCAGGATCAGATGTTTCTGTAACACGGATGCTTTCAGAAAAAACAGGAGCCGTATTTGTATAATCTTTCATTGCTGCCTCCTTAATTTAACACAATATGTTAATTCCATGTTTTGATTGTTATAAAATATCGAATACCGTTATTTTCAATCCGTTTATCAGAAAACATCATCCAGTATATATGTCATCTGCAGATCATCATCCTTGCCTTTTCTTTTAAAGGACTTGACGCAGACCAGATCGCCGTCTTCATCATACAGTCCAATCTCGCTTATATATTCATTAGCAAGTTCTGATTCTGTTAAAGTGCATTCATACCTGCATACGGTGTCTTCTATAAAAGTGTACCCGTCAATTTCTTTGCGGTACAACTCATGTCTTAATTCACTCTGATCTTCCTCTGGAGCAATCACGCTTCCATCTGCATCGCATCCTCCATCACCAAAAGCCATGCCGACAATCGGCGGCAGTGCGATTGCACCTGCTCTCGCCTTCACCAGCTTTTCCCTTGCTTTTTTTGTTATAAGCACGTTGCTTGCCACGTCACAGCACCTCCCTTCTGCACATCGCATTCAATATCCTGGATCCATTCATCGCCACATTCCCATCTAAAAACCATAGATTTCTTCTTATTTCAACCAGCCCGTCCCTGATTTCTTCTGTATTACCGTTAACAACAATATGAGTTTTGACTGCAGCTTCCATTCTGCATCTGAACGCATCCAGACAGGCTTTTCCATCCAGTTTCCATCTTCCATCAAAATAGATAAGCCTCCAGAAATCTATAATAAATGTCAGCGTCTCCCTGACTGATGGACTACCTGTTTTACCCCGGCTTTCTATCTTTCCATAGATTTTCAGACAAAAACTGCGGTATGCTGCATCAAGGCAAACAGAACCGTCAAGGTTCCATGTACCGTCAAAAAGCTTTGTATACACTGCTGCCAGTTCGTAAAAAATGCCCTCATAATATTTCAAGCCAAGCCGCAAATCATACCGCCTTTGCTGGCAAAGTTTTACAGAGCCGTCAAGGTTCCATGTACCGTCAAAAACATAACAGCCCCAAAACGGCACATACCAATGCAGGCGCATCTGTGGAAACAGAAACTTTTCAAGTTGCGTATTGTCAATAACGACCTGAAATGCCCAGGTAATGAATGCAGCCAGATGAGCGGGCTTTACTGTACGGACATACTCGCGTACCGACTCATACTGAAAGACGTCCCTGTCCTCCGGCATATGAATTGTCAATGAAAAACGGTATGGCCCCGCGAAATCTTTTATATCCACATCACAGCCAGTGATCTTTTCCACCCCGCGCCGGATTACTTCTGGATTGATCGGCCTGGTTCCAAGGACTTTCGCAAGAATCCTCTGCCGCCTGTATTCCAGGGACAGTGTTTCATCGTTCTCAAAACCATACACCCATTCCCAGATGGCTATGCTCCATGTACAGGTCTGCGGGTGAATCTCTGATTTTATCCCCTCTGCCCACGCTTTCATTTCGTCCCATTCCCGCCCGATAACCTCATACATCCAAAGTCCAAGATAGGAGCGGTCGTAAAACCCTTTTGTCACCATACGCCGGAATGTTTCGGCTTCCGGGCTGTGGATAATGTCAAGATCAGGTTTGGACACTCAGAGCCACCTCCCCTGTCACTGGGAACTGCACCTGTGTCACGGCTATATTGACTGTACCGCCATTTACCATCAGTTCCTCATAATCTTTTACGCCGCTAGTTTTTGCAAGTACTGCACCAACCTGCACCCATCGGATGTAGCCGAGATGGGTGTCATAATCATCTGTAGCTTCCTGTCCGACTTCCAGCCAGTAATTTGTCAGGTTCTTTTTAAACCGTTCTGTTACTGCGCTGATATCTTCCCCATCTTCCAGAAGCACAGATGCCGATATATCAACCGTTAATCCGGTTGGTGCAACTACCGTCAAATGGGCCCCGATCGGTTTTAAGGCATTAATATCATCATCCCCTGTTCCGGCAATATGCAGATAAACTGCATCAAGAATCTGCTGATTCGCTGGAAGCCCGTTACTGTCTATAATAATCAGCCGCACAGCCCCCGCGCACCGTTCATTTCCGCGCGAATCTGTATAATGGAACTGTTCGGGGAGCGATGGATCGTTCCATTCTGGATCTACAATGACCTGCCCGACTGCTGGCACTTCTTTTCCCCACCGGATATAATCTGCACGGCATCCAGTCATAGATGAACCGTTACGCATTGCATCCAAAACGCGAATCATGTAATCTTCGTCTGTTTCAGCTTCCGCACCGCCTGTCATAGGATCGTGGTTTGTAACATAAGCTATCCCGCTCAATGGCTTAACCATCAGCTTGATTGTATCTGCGGCTACATTTCCGATAAGACCGCCATCCGCTGCTGCTACTTCTATTTCGTTTGTGACCTGTCCTTTTTCGTCTGGTGTTCCATCCAGAACCGTGCTGTCTATTGTTTCAAATATTATGCTCTCTGTCAGATCTGCCGGGGTGGAAAACTGATAACCAGACGGTATGGCCGTACCAGCTATTCCTGTCACCGACACCTTTCCACTGGAATGATTTGCTGCCCTGCGGATTGTATTCACTTTTTCTCCGTGCAGATCCAGCCATTCGCCATACGACCACTGCGGGAAAATCAGTTTTATTGTTTCATTTAGCACAAACTCCACAAACTCTGCTTTTTCCAATGCCGGAGGTCTGGTATAATCCCACGGTATGTTTCCCTCGCTTTTGTCTATACCGTCCGGCAGAGCGTCAAGCATCCGGCTGTGGATTTCATCCGCACTGTACCCCTCAAGAAATTCCGGCGGGCTATATGGGTAGTTATAACTGTCAGGCATCAGCTGCCACCTCTTTTCTGCTACGTGTTTAATTTTGCTTTTATATCTGCGGTATTCCCGTCATCCCCGGTTACAATGCATTCTATCCACAGGCTGTCTGCTTCCCATGTAAATTCAAAATCTGTTACCTGTGTCGTTCGTCCCATAGGATCTGCAAGTAGTGCTTCTGTGATTGTCCGCTCAAACGCGCTTTCCTGTGCTTCGCGGTCTGGCTCGCTGAATGCTTCATCCGCTTCAATCCCGGCATTGGAACTATAGCCGTCATGTGCCCACCGCTGCGTCATGATTGTCTTGGTACACCACAGCACCCACGCATCATAGCCGCTTCCATAAAGCGTCTTTTTTGCACCATCCATTACAAAATCCCCTTTTTCAACATCCCACATCGGGGCCGGCGCATATTTTTCATCTTCTTCCAGTTCCTCCGCGAGCGTGTCTGGAACATCAAATACGGGAAACAGGCTTTCTGCCATAGCTGTCACCTCTCTGCATTCAGGGTTATTTCACTACCGTTGCCGGGAGTATCAGGTCTACCACACAGGCATCATCTCCCACCCATGCCACCAGCACGCGGTCCCCCGGCTGAATCCAGCGCATTTTATCCGGGAGATATACGTCATGGTAATGCATGCCCGTTGGACACAAGCCGTGATCGTGTTCGCCTTTTTTATTGTGTTCATGCGGGACGCTGGCAGGCGGATTATGTAAATCTGTACTCCCGCCCTGCCACGCCTTTTTGCTCCAATCTTCATCTTCCCATCCATCAACACCAGGGGCTTCATCAGCCCACCATGTCATTGTCATAGGTTTTGCCGGATTCCAGCTTACGCTTCGGCAGATCATATAGTCGGTCTGCGGTATAGGGAGAGGAAATTTGTTTGTAAGCAGGCTCATATCCGGCTGTATAATACCAAAATCCAGCACCTGGGGCTTATTTCCTACTTTGTGCATTCTATCCTGTAAAACCTCTGTCAGCTTGCTTATTCCCTCATTTCCATTTTCCAACTGCATCCCCTCCCATAACCGCCTATGCGGACTTTTTGCGTACCAGCGTCATTGTCATCTGCTTTGTGGCAGCGTTGTGGGACACGCCTATGACATAAAATGTCCCATTCAGATTTCCGGCTGACATTTCCACCGCATCTCCCCTCCGGAGGAATGGAAGATCAGGCGCATTCACCTGTATGCTTTCTTCTGGTTTTCCCCGCTCCTGCAGCGTTGCCTGTGCTTCTGATTTTGCTTTTCCAAGGTCTTTGTCACTGTCCCTCTTTATGATTTCCTGAAGGACTCCGTATTTAAGATTTCCGTTTACTACCGCATCCACTTTAGAACGTCCTTTATCGTCTGACTTTCCAATTATTTTTACCCGTGTCACAAGGTTATTCAGCGACAGCTTGTCGCTCGTGCTTATAGTATTGCTGCCTTTAAATTCATAAATGTCTTTGTTTGTTCCATACCCGGATACCGTCAGCTTGCCGTCTTTATACAAAGCTATATATTTTTCTCCCGTCTGCTGCTTTACCTCATCCAGCAGCTTGATGATCATATCGCTGATTGCTTCACCGTTAAACACTTTCTTTTCATGCGTCATCTGTTTTTTCCACTGGTAACTGAGGGAAATCCCCCAGTCACCGCAAATATTTCCCAGGATGGCCGGAGTCGACAGCCCTTTTGAAAAATACTTAAAATCTTTGCATTGCTGGAGACGGATAAGCGGATCATATGCGGATATGGTAAAATCCCTGCTTTGCGCATGAACATACTGCCATTCCCAGATAAAACCCTCAAACAGCTTTTTGCGTCCGCTGCCCCACTTTCCATAAATCCTGATCATACAGTTCAGCTTTGCAAGTGACATCAGCCTGTGTGTACCGACCTTGCTGTTCACAAGTTTAAGTGTTGCCTTTTGGGACAGCTGTCCGTCCTGTTCTTCCCACGAAAGAGACTGGAGAAGATCGTTTAGAACGTATGTTTTTCCATTCTCGGTTATCAGTTCTGCATCATAATCTATCAGCGCTACATCTATCATCTGCATACCCCGTATCTGTCATGCTGGTATTTTTAATACCTGTCCAGGGTAGATAAGATTCGGGTTGTTTCCTATCACCCCTTTGTTTGCATTGTATAATTTTGTATACTGTGATCCGCTCCCGTACAGTTTCTGCGCTATCTTCCACAGGCTGTCACCCGATTTTACGGTATACGTCTTTGCTGCCGGAGGCGATGTCCGTTCTTCGTTCTTTGGCTTATTTTTTAATTCCTTTCCAGCTTTTTTCTTGCTGGATTTCTTTTTGACATCACCCTTTTTTTTCAGCTTTATCGTTTTGGCCTGTACCAGACTGATTGAATAATTGATATCTCCATAACCGCCAGTTGGTGTAGCTGTAAAACTGGAGAGATAGACATCGCAGTTAACAGGTGTCCCCGTAATCAGCAGCCGTGCCTTGATCGGCTTTCCGCCCTTTGGTTTTAACTTGGATATCCACTTGTAAACTTTATCCGGCTTCTGCCATTTCCTTATGTATGGGTCTTTTTTGCGCCGTTTTCCCGGCAAAATCCCATTCCATGAAAATCCGTCAAGCGCAGCTCCGTTTGGAATCTTAACTTCACCGATATTAAGTATTGTGTAGCTTTCAAACTGGTTTGCCATATCTACATTTATTTCTGTTGGAAGCATTGGAAACCGCAGGCGTTCTTTTGTTTTCAAATTCGTAAGATAAATATCCATGCTATACCTCCCATGCGGCTGTAGGCGTGTTTGCGAATGCCTGCTGCAATGACAGTGCCAGCTGGTATGCGATTTCATCCGTCATTCCACGGATGTTTTCGCGTATAACCGCCACAAGGCTTTGCGCATCCGGCGCTTCGCCGCCGCTCACATTAATTTCAAACGTTACATTCTGAATCGTAACAGGTATGTTCATACTGCTGCCCGCAGATGCCTGCAACGCACCGGTTCCTGCTATTGGAATAATTTCCTCTGCAGATGGGCCTTCCTGATTCTTTGCTGCCAGAACTGTCTGTATATTTCCAGCGATGCCGCCCTCTGCATACGGCTTTACACCAAGCATCTGCCCGGCTTTTTCCCACAGGTCAATGCCGCGGTTTCTGCGTTTTCCAGACAGCGGTATGATTGCTTCTGCACCATCCTCTGCCACCAGCCCAATATGCGGGCTGGTCATGATGCCGCCCTCTGCATGTTTTTCCGTGGCAGCTGAATACCCCGCCCCTGCGCTTTCTGATGCGCCGCTTAAGAACCCCGTCACTTTGCTTGCAAGCCCGCTAAAGAATCCACTGACTTTTTCTTTTATGCTGCCGAAAAATCCGCTAATGCCTTCCCCTACGCTTGCTATGGCATTTGGTACAGCTTCTGTGAAAAATCCAGTGATACCGCTCCAGAGGTTTCTAAAAAAGCCTGGTACTGTTTCTGTAAAGAATGTATGTACCGCCTGTCCCACCGTTTCTATTGCGTTTGGCACTGTTTCTGTAAAAAATCCAGTGATACCGTCCCACATCTGTGTAAAAAATGTCGGCACTGTTTCTGTAAAAAATGTTGTCAGCGATGCACCGACTGCTGTCATGGCTCCTGGTACTGTCTCAGTAAAGAACCCGGTTATGCCGTCCCATAAATTACCAAAGAAAGCAGGCACCGTTTCCGTAAAAAACGCATAAAGTGTACTTCCAGCAGCGGACATTGCTCCCGGCACTGTTTCTGTAAAAAAGTTTCCAATCCCCGTTACAAGCTCGTCAAATTTTTCCGGCACGGTTTCTGTGAAAAATACTGCTATTTTCCCCGCTGCATATCCAAGTGCATATGGAACCTGTTCTGTGAAAAAGTTCTGCACGCCTGCGATGAACTCATCCCATTTAGCTGGCACGGTTTCCGTGAAAAAGCCGCTAACCTTACTGCCGACAGCGCTTAATGCCTGCGGCACGCTCTCCGTAAAAAAGCCTTTTGCACCCTCCGCAAATTCTCCGAATTTCTCAGGCACAGTTTCTGTGAAAAAGCCGCCAATTGCTTCTCCAGCTTTAGAAAGGGCTTTTGCTATGTTGCTGCCACCGATTGCTGCACCCGCTGCACCAACTGCTGCACCAATACCGGCTCCCGCTGCTGTACCGGCTCCTGGAATAATAGAACCGATTGCTGCACCGATGCCCGCGCCTTTAAGCGCACCGCCGCCAATATCTGCAGCTTTTTTTGCCATGCTTTCTTTTCCGAAGATTCCGTTTCCAGTGCCGCCAATTGCTGCGCCAATGCCAGATGCTGCTTTATGCCCTATGCTGTCTGAACCCGTCCATTCCTTTGCCTTTCCTGCTCCCTTATAGGCATCCAGCCCTATCTGCACCGCAGAGCCAATACCAGCCGCAACCGGAGCCGCCTTTGCTGCAGCTTTGGCGATTCCGCTGCCTGCACCAGCAAGCCTGACGCCGATTCTGCCACCTAATCCCAGGCTTCCGGTTTCCAGCGCCGCATCGCCCATTCCCATGCCTGCCACATGCATACCCTGACTGATACCTGTAACATTTCCTATTGCACTGCCTACTCCTTTTATGCCATTCACAATGGCTTTTCCACCTTTATACGCTTTATAGGCAGTTTTCCCTATCTTGAACGCACCCATTCCGATCAGGCCAGCAGACAATTTGCTTGTGCTGGTGGCATCTTCTCCACCTGGCAGCAGCTTCGCAGCATCCTTAAAGACATCTTTCAGCCCTTTCCAGACAGCTTCTGCAACTTTTTTCGCATCAAAGCCGGAAAGGAAACCATCCATAAACGACTTTCCTATGCTCATGCCATCTTCTACTGCACTGCCCGGTTCCAGGCCAAGCAGACCAAGGATACCCTCTTTCAGAGCAGTGCCGAGTCCCTGTCCGATATCATTTGCCTTGCCCGTGAGCCATGTCTTGCCTTTGCCGCTCCACCACTTATCGAACGGTTCCGCGACCAGCTTATCCCAGGCAACCTGTACTTTTTCCCAGAGTGTTTCTGCATTCTTCCATTCGGAACTGCTGGTGAGTGATGTGACGCTTTTCATCACGCTGTCAATTTTATTTCCGATGGCATCTGCCATGTTTTCCGCTGCCGCCTGTACTCCCGGCATTTTTCCCGTGAGCCAGTCCACAAAATCTTTGACATACGGGCTTAACCGTTCGCCGACTGCTATCTTTACGCCGTCTACTGCGCTTTGCAGGTATGTAAACGAGCCTGACAGATTGTCATTCATGGTGCGTGCCATATCTGCAGAAGCCCCGTCACAATTCACGATTGCATCTGTTACTTTTTCAATGTCTTTCGGAGTGGAGTTCATAAGTGCAAGCCATCCTGACATTGCTTCCTGTCCCGCTATTACTTTTCCGTAGCTTGCCTGCTGCTCTTTCGTTAATCCCTGCCATGCGCCCCTTGCATCCTTAAGTACATCATTCAAACCACGTGCGCTACCATCTGCATTGTAAAATTCTACTCCAAGTTTTTTAGTCAGTGTTCCTAATGCACCTAGTTTTTTAGAACTTGCCCCTGCATCCGTTGAAAGCCTGGTTATAATGGAACGAAGTGCTGTACCGCCCTGGCTTGCTTTAATGCCGTTATTCGCCATCAATCCTATAGCAATGGCAGAATCCTCTATGGAATACCCCATCGCCCCGGCTACTGGCGCAACATACTTGAATGTCTCACCCATCATGCCTACGTTCGTATTAGCATTACTGGATGCCGCAGCCAGAACATCTGCAAATCTGGTAGCTTCGCTTGCCTGCATTCCGAACGCGGTCATCGCATCTGTGACAATGTCGGACGTGGTCGCTAAATCTTCTCCAGATGCCGCAGCTAGATTCAGAATACCATCAATTCCACCCAGCATATCTCCTGTTTTCCATCCGGCCATCGCCATAAAATTAAATGCATCCGCTGATTCTTTGGCGGTAAACTGTGTAGAAGCACCCATTTCTTTTGCTTTTGCAGTTAACTTTTCTAAATCTTTCCCGGTTGCACCGCTCACAGCCTGTACCTGCGACATTGCGGCTTCAAAGTCTTTAAATGTATTAATTGTGTCTGCTACCCCGACAGTCACGCCCGCGAATGCCGCAGCGGAAGCTATCGGGCTTGAGACAAGTCCCCAAACCTTTTTAAAAGGGGCAGTTACAAGGTCTTTGGCTTTCATTGTGACAGTCCATACCTTGCCAGCTATCTTCTTTCCAGCAGATGCAACACCCTCAATTCCTTTGGATGCCATATCTTTCAGTGTTGCCGCTACTTCCAGCTTGCTTTTTCCCCTCATGCCCATGATCTGCCTTTGGAGACTCATCATTGCCTTTTCCAGCCTGCTGACATTTTCGGTTGCGCTTCTTGTACCGCTGGAGGTTTCGTCCGTGACCTGTGCTACTATATCAATAACTGTTACAGCATCACTCATCTGCGCCTGCCCCCTTTCGGCATTTCAATCCTCAGCACAGGGGCTCCTGCTTCTGCCCGGATTGCTTCAAGTGTATACCAGTCATACAATGCCCTTTCTCCTGGCGGCAGGGCCATATAATCTGTTATGGTTCCGATTTGCGGAAACCGTTCACACACTTTCAGCATCAGGTAAGTTTTTCCCTGTGCCTTTATGAGTTTTTTGCTGTTTCCTCCAACCCGTCATCATAACCGCTGATTTCATTAATCCTGTCAATAATGCGGTCTTTTTCCCCGGAAAGCAGCACGGCATCGATCATATCCACACCACACAGGACATCCAGCGCTTCCTGTGCCTTTTTATTGTCCCAGGTCTTTTTCCGATCTTCGTCAACAGTAGCTGTATAGATCAGCCAGGAGCGGAATTTTGCCATGTTTGTTTCAATTTCGCGCTTCGGCTGTCCTTTCTTTCTTGGCGCAAATTTTGTAGCATGGTCATGGCATGCAATGCTTTCTTCCTCTGAAATCGGCCTGATCCGAAATTCAAATTTAAGAACCCCGCCCCGCCTGATCTGGATTCTTTCGTAGCTGTCTGCGTTGTCCTTATCCTTTCCAGCTTCAATCAGGCCGCGCAGCAATTTATCCTCATTCATTAAAATTTCTTCCTGTGACTGTGTTACCACGCCTGTAGGACTTTCATCATATGGTTCAGGCATTGTATTTTTAGCCATTTTGCATTTCCTCCTTTATTCTACCGTTTTCCATTCTGCTTCTTTAAACTGCTCCAGCATCTCAGGCGTTGCATTCACGCGGAAACTCCATGCACGTTTAATAATTTCGCCCGGATTAAGAGTCTGCAGATCAATCGTTCCATCCGGTACACAGTTGCGGTAAACCACACGTTCTGACTGGCCGTCCCGGCGCCGCATCTTTCCCTGGAAGTCAAAGGTTGGAAAGTAGCCTTTCTGCAGATCCGAAATAAGCTCGCTTAACATTACATCATCACGGACTACTGCTTCTGTCAGCGTCAGTGTCACGCTGTATCCGGTATTCACTGAATAAATCAGCGAACTGCCTACAGGCTGGTAGTCAGTATTGGCAGGGCTGATCTGTGCCTGAAAGGTATCTACTTCCGCAAGGAAAATATTTATTCCGGCCTTTGTTGTAACAAACAGCCGCCCGTCTTTTCCGCTGATCAGCTTTCGGACGTCTAACAGGCTCTGGTCGTTCAATCCATCCATTTCTTAACGCCCCCTTTATTCAGTATCTTCCGGCGCAAACCGGAACTTAAATGCATAGTACATCTTTTCCAGTGCATCGATGTCATCTGCATATACCAGGAACCATGCACTGTCACCCTCTGGCGAATTATCCGGGTCAAGTTCCACATGTGCCCCCTCCAGCAGCTTCTTTTCTGACACCATAGTCTGGCACACGTCATTGGAAACCTGTATAACTGTCATCCGGCCATCCGGGTCATTATTAATACGCCCGACCAGCGGCTCAACGGTATCATTCAGCCGCTGGAACAGTTCAAAACGAACTTTTACACGTTTGATTTTTTTCCAGCCCTCATCCTCTTTTGCCGTAGGAAGCACAAGCGAGTTTACGCCCTGCTCTACCCATACCGTATCAGCTGCAGATACGCTGAACATCAAAACACCCGCTTTGATGGCACGTTCATGCTGGTTATTGGTCAGCCGTTCTGTAAGTTCCGTTGCACCCGTAATAGCCGCATGGGTAATACTTTCATTGCTTGGTGTCCCGGCAATCAGCCCGGAGATTCGTGCTGCCGCCATATAACCCTCATAAACAGTCCCGCTGATATCTGTAAAACCGTTCCCTACATAGACAATCTGGTAATCGTTATAGGCGCTGGCATGTTTCAGCCTGGTTTCAAAATCTACTGTGGTTGGCTCTGCAATAACGCCCATGCAGAATTGTCCGCTTTGATAAATCCGGTTAAGAAACAGCTGCATAACCATCTGGATAGATGTATCTTCTGTATCAATAGAAAGTACATTCCAGCGGTAAGATTCCAATACTTCAAACGCTGCACTGTACGCCGCTACATTAACAGTCGGGTCTGTACCGCCAGAGATTTCTTCCTGATCTATGGTTTTCAGCGCATCTTCACTGTCTGCCAGCTTCGTCAGGATAAAATAATCACTGCCTTTTGCTGCGAATGCATCCATCAGCGCATTTACGCTGTTTTCCGCATTGCTGAAAGTCAGCTGCTCCAGCTGCTCCGTCCCCTCTAAAATTAAAAGTTCTGATACACTGGCATCCATTAGAGTAGGGCGGATGGTCACGGCCAGCTTCCGGCTTCCGGGATATTTGAGCGTAAGCTGTATCACAGAAGTTTCCTGGTCATCCTTAATGACATAAACACCTGGTGTTCCTCCCTTTCCAAGCCGGATTGCATAGACCAGCCGTGCGCCGCCTTTGAACTGCTCCATTGGCACATCGGATGTTCCGTTTTCCCCTCCATCTCCATACTTCTTTGCAATATCTTCTGATCTTTCCAGTACAAGCGCCTGTCCAAGCGGGCCCCAGTTAGAACGGAACACCGCCGCGCACTTCCCGTCATCTACGCCAGCAACAGGCGGCTTGCCCCAGTTTTCATAACGGATATACACGCCGGGACGTGTTTTCTTTTCACCGATAATAAAAAACTGCGCCATCCTATTTCACCTCCCTGTTAAGAAACTCCTGGACAGTTTTCTTCGCATCCTCAATCGTTGCAGATTCTTTTCCGGCCGTCTTTAAAGCAACCGTCACTATCTCAGGCGTGGTTCCAAACATCTGTCTGGCCTTAGCCGCCAGTTCTTCTGCCCTGTACATTGCTTCTGCCATGCTTATCCCTCCTTTGCCTTGTTATAATATGGGTGCATGAGTTTAGGCTGTGCAGATTCTTTTCTGTGCTGTGCCAGCACCCCGTACTGCCCGGTCAGGCTGATCTGCCCGTCACGAAGCGGATCTGCACCATGCCGAACCATTATTTTGTTAATAAACATCGGGCTTGTGTCATGCAGTATGACTTCACCGTCAAGCTGCGCCCTCTCAATCATTGCTTTGATCCATTTATTGCGCTCCGTCACGCTTTCTGCTATGATGTGCGCTGCAAATGTTCCGGTAAACCATGTAACTGCATAGCTTTGTCGGCTGGTACTTGCCGTTCCCTCAAACCTCCAGTAAACCGCCGGGTTTTCATCTGTCGGTTTCCAGACAGGCGGCATGGCATCATACGCAATCACTGTCATTGATGGAAAATGCTGTTTCATCCATGCATTCAGCCCCTGCACCGGATCAGGCGCTACAGATAACTGCACGGGGAACTCCATCAGTAGAAAAACCATGGTCAGCCCATAAACTTCCGGCGCTGTATTGTCCTGCGTATTCGATCCGCCCTCATATGCAAATTCGTCCGACCGGTCCCATTCTGCACATATGTTTTCCTGGCCGTCTCCTGTGTAAAATGTGCCGGATACAAGTTCGATTACCCGCTGCTCAATCGCCCTGTCAGGATCAAGTTCACCGACTGCCTGGCATTCTGTGGTACACCAGATATTTGCGGTCAGAATGCCAGCCGTCCTGCGTTCCGGGTCATGTCTCATATCTACATTGAAGTCTACACGCGGATAACGCACATCACCCCATCCGCACCTGCTGTCGCTCGGCGATTTTTGATAGAAAAGGGCGGGTGCGCCATTATAAGATGCCAGCATCCCGGCAATCTGCGTATCTGCAGACAGCTGCTCGCTGACCAGCCGCCTGATTGCTGCGCTCATACTCCTGTGCCGCCCGTTACAGGGGCATTACATTCATAATTAACAGTCTGGAAATCACCCGTCCAGTAAATTTCCCATACACCGACCGCCACGTCTGCAGCTGTTATATCCAGATAGCTGGTTGCGTTGTTCTGGGTATTACAGTAAAGCAGCCGCAGCCTGTCTGGATTTACTTCTGTTACAAAGCCGTTCTTGTATGTGGAATCCCCTGTTCTGCGGATTCGGATACAATCTGCCCTGTGAATCTGTTCCAGATCAAATACCTGATGTGTTGCATTTGTAATCAGTGCCATGCTTTCCTCCTATCCCCCTTTATAGGGCTTTTTATAAATCGCTTTTACTTTTGGCAGCGCTTTGTCAATAACTTTTTGCTTGTACGGCCTTGGCGCAACGCTTCCATGCCCATTCTCCAGCATTTCGCCAAGAAGCCTTCCGCCCGCCCTTTCATTACTCTCAATAGACGATACAGCCCGGAAATGGGAACCGTTTTTTTCTACATGAACATGTGTTCCCCACGAAAACCTGAACGTACCAGTTCTAACTGCGGGAGGCTCTCCAGGTGCTGATGCTTTGTATTTTTTGCCTGTATTCGGCACCCGGTACGTCTTTCCGCTGCGTGCGCCCCGCAGCACATAGAGCGATGCGTTGCGCAGTTCGTTACTTGCCCGGTATGCTCTCTGTGACACTTCCTTTTGTACGCCTTTTAATGTGGATGCAATCACCTTTCCAATGGCCTGTGATGCATTTCCCCACGCCTGCTGTCCAGAAGGCATCACACATCGCTCCTTTCATTACAGTAGTAAATTGTCCAGTGACCTATACCGCCTACATTGTAAGGAGCAGCCTGGACAATATACCGCATATTTCCCTGTACAAGCGAATCTCCCGGTCTTATCTCGAATGGCGGCACGCCCTGCTGGATAATCTTATGCGAAACCGGATGTTCCAGCTGCCGCCACCTTTGTGTTTCCTCCGGTTTTGCCGCTGCAAGGACAGCCCGTATACTTCCAATCCTGTCCCCGCCGTTTGCTATGATTCTGCCGCTGGCAGTCCTGTGTTCGCCGCTCCGATAAACATCGAACTGGCGCAGTTCCTGTCCTGGTACCAGATTGATTGCGCCTGTGAACATTTACACACCCTCCTATGTAGTCATTCTGCGGTATGGATGCCCGTCTGCGCCATGCACCGCACGCGGGTTTTCTTCCATTCCTTTATAAAAATATGACGGCGTTTCCCTGACAGATGGAGCAAGTGTCGGAACAGACGCTGCTGCCAGAACCTGTTTTTTCAGAGTGTCATACAGCTTCTGCCATTTTTCTGCCCTGGCCCCAAAATTGTATTGAAGCACATCTATTTTGGTATCAGCCTGATACGACATTTTGAAAAGAATTGCTTCCAGCACTGCCAGCTTTGCATACTGCCACGCCTTTTTTCCATCTTTCAGGCCGTCCAGCATTGCTTCATATTCTTCGTCAGCAAGCGCACAGGTATCTGCGCCCCCATCCGTCTGTGTATCACCCAGTTCAAAACGCATCTGGTCTTTGCCCCTCGCTTTAATCTTTGTTGGATCATAGCTGTATGTCATGCTGAATTCCCCTAATTCGTATGTATTCTTGAATGTGCAGAAAGCGCGTTTTTGGAACCGAACGATTTACCGCATATGCTGCAGACAAATTCTCCGTCCTTTACTGATGCATCCTGTACGCTCTCCTGTGGCTGACTGGCTGATTTTTCAGCGTCCGGCGTATTCTCCTGCGGTGGGTTCATAAATTCTGCTTTATCATCAGATTCACACTGCTGCACAGGCGGCGTATTCTGCCCATTCCGCTCCATTTCTTCGCTGCCTGGTATATTTGTACCCTCTGCGCTTTCTGCGCAGTCTGATGCGTCCTGTACGCTCTCCTGTAGAAGTTCAGAAGTTTTGTCCGTATTCTCTGTCACATCAGGCACATGATCCGCTTTGTCCGCTGGGAGATTAACACTGACAATTCTTCCCATATCCATCAATTTGCGTATCATCTTTGGCTCAATCACTTCTGGCGGAATAATCTCCCCAACCTTGTAATTGCGGTCAAAGCGAACAGGTTTATTTGCGATATATGCCATAGTCTCCCCTCCTTACGCTGCGAAACTCTCGCTTACTGTGCCTTTAAGAAATACACCCAGATCTTTGGATGTAATTTCCGGGTCGGTACAGAGCAGCCCCTCAATAAATTCTGTATGGGTGCTTTGTTCTCCGAGATACTGCTGTACAGCTGTATACTGCCCGTTTCCAAGCATATCCCACGTAAATGTATAGCCAGCGCTCGGTTCATCGATGCTTGGCGCATTGGTAGTGTAAGTAAGCAGTGCATCGTCCGGGTTACAGATAAACCTCATATCGTCACTGGCTCCATAAGGCGCAGCATTGTATACGCTCTCTGCAACAACAACCTCATCCAGCCCGAACAGCTGTGCAAGGACGTTCGCCGTAACATTTGCCGGGTTTGCTTCACTTCCCTGATACTTGATGCGTTCCAGAATAGACGGATTGACAGTCAGGGCAACGTAGGCATTTGCACCAAGCACCATTTTGTTCGGTTTCCGCAGCCCTGCCAGAAGCATCCTGTTCCGCAGCTGGCTGACAAAGATTACCGGGTCGCTGTTCTCATTATCAAAATAATAAAACTGGCTTGCCCCGATTGCGGCACTGCTGCCTGCGCCTGTATAAACATGCGTCCAGCTTTGCGGGTTAAAATATTTCGCTGACCATTTCCTGTCAAGGTGAATATTCATCTGTTCTGCCACCCACCGCACTTTTGACCTGCGCGGATCAATGATGGCGGGCGCGCTGGTTCTCTGGAAATCCAGCGTACTGATCTGGTCGACTCCTGTAATAACCTGATCTACTTCACAGTGGTAAAAATTTTCACGCTTTCCGTAAATTCCAGGAGCAACATGCCCGAATTCTGGTTTTCTGGATACGTTGTCCCTTGCAAGGTCACCTTTGTCAAACTCATAGTAGTGCGCCGAGGATACCGGAACCGGAACAACCGGAAATACTTTTCTTGCGACAAAGCCTGATAAATTCTGGAAATAAGCCAGGCATACATTTGTCAGATAAATATGCGGTTTAAAAACACCTTTCTGGATGTCTGCCGCTACATTGTTAGGTGTAATTGCCATTGTGTTTTGCCTCCTTAATCTGCGTATCCGCTTTTTGTAATCTGTATCTGCACCAGTTCACCAGCCGCAGCCGCTCCTGTCATGGCAGTGCCGAGAATGAAATTTCCGGCTGCAGCCTTTTTCGCCTGCCCTTTGGTATTGACTGTCAGGAAATCTCCTTTCCTGACCGCTTCCCCTGCTTCAATCAGGCCAATTTTACAGATTAACACGTCAACCTCTGTTCCTGCTGCTGTTATGAAAGATGCTCCGTTGTCAAAAGCTGCTGCATCGCTCAAAATAACGCCGACTGCCGGATCACCGTCTGCTGCTGGAAGTATCAGGTTACCATCACCATCATAGACAACTGCTTTGTGCGCCGCATTTTCGATATCTGCCGCCACTATTTCACGGATTGTTGCGCTGTTATTGATAAATGCATTCAGATATTGTTTACCTGCCATTTCGCATACCTCCCATATATTCCGCTTCATATTGCGCAGCCAGCTCCGGATTTTCTTCCCATGCCTTAATGATAGCATCCGGCGCTGCCATTCCTCCGGCTGCGGCTTTTTCCACTTCTGCAGCTTTTATTCCAATGGCCTGTTCAATTCCGGCGCTTCCCTGTGTGTTCTTGCCAATTTCACCGAACAGGCCGCTCTTTTCCAGCGTTGTTACGTTTTCATCCAGCAGCGACACATAGTCATCATATACTGTGCCGCCCGCTTTTTTCAGTTCATACAGCTTCGCTGCCAGATCGTCCGCTTTCTTTCCCAAGACCTCATATTTCTTTGCAACTACTGTCAGGCGTTCAAGTTCAAGGCTCTTTTTGAGTTCCTCGACCTCTGCGTTCTGGCGTTTGGTAAGTTCCTGGAAGTCTGCAAGGGCTTTCCGGACTTCCGGGTGGAGTGAATCTGTTGCAGGCACGATCGGCGGCATCTGTGTTTCTGCACCTTTTGCCACGCCGCCATCCTGTACTGCAGAATCAGCGCCGGCACCGCCTGGCCCTCCTGTACCGCTGCCAGGATCGTCATTATCAGCTACGCCATACTTTTTTTCAAACTCCGCAAGAGTTGCCAGTTCCTCCTGGGTCATTCTGCCTTTATCAATTTTCATAGTGTCAGTTACCTCCTGTTCGATTGTATTTGATATTCCTGTACACTGTGGTTCTAACGCTTCGCCGCCTTTTTGATATTCCTCCCACAGTTTTTCAAACATCCGCTGCTGTACCGCTGATTTCTGGATTCCCGTCCCGGCATTCTGCGGCTTTGACATCTTCTGGCCAGCTGCCCACTGCCCCGCCGCTGCCTGTATGGTTTCAGAAAATTCACCAAGACTCTGCCGTATCATGCTGCTTTTTGCATCTGTATCCAGTGTGTTATCGCAGATAATGGAGCAGAAACTGTCTGAAAGCGCATAGCAGCAATCAAACATTTCACTGGTTATTTCCCGCAGCTGCTCCCGGTTTACATTATCGCTGAACGTAGCCGCTTCTTTTTCCACATTCCCCACATCTTTTTCCACGGATGTACCTGTGCCGGATGCATCTGCATAGCCTTTTTTCAGCCATGCAATAAATTTTCGTATAACGCCCTCTGCCTGTTCTGCATCCTGGTCATGCCCCCTGTGCTTAAACAGGCGTATATGCGCATCCGGGTTCGCACCCTGATCCACAAGGTCAACACTTGTAACAACCAGGTCTTTCAATTTTGCAGCCATTATCCATCATCCCCTTTCATCTGCTCCCGTATCGCCTTGCCCTCAATTGAAAACATGGAATATTCGCCATTTTTGATTTTCTCCCAGACCTCATCATCCTGGATTTTAAAACCAATCCACCAGCCCTGCGGAAGTGCATCCTCTGGTATTCCAAGCGCATCAGCCTTTTCTTTTGTAAATACAATACTTTCTATCACACGCCCGATACCGCCGCGCTGGTGCATCTCCCCGGCTGTTCCAAATTCTGCCACATATTCATATGCCGCCTTTTCCAGATCCTCTGTGTCTATGGCATCCTCCTGCCAGTCTATGATCTGTTCCCCGTCTATCCTGACCGCTACATTCGCCCATCCGAACACCAGATGCCTGTCATCATCTGATTTCATAACTGTCAGCTTATGCGGTTTTTCCCTTGCTTTTGCCATCTGGTTAAAAGTCCTTGCCTGCAATTATTTCTCCTTTCCGAAATATAAACTTAGCGAAATTATAGGCATTATATGTTGTCTAAATAAGATAAAAAATAATTCTCTATTTTACAGGTGTCAGCATACTGTCATCTGGCATTTCATTCCGCATCCGTTCTCCTGTGTATTGTCCTAAAATTTCAAAGTCCAGTCCCGTTTTCTCATGGCTGGTATCTGTATCTTGTATTTCTTCATATGCTACAGCGCAGCGGCATGACGGATGTCCAGGCGGGAGCATCTTTCCATTGCTGAACAGTTCATCCATATTCCGTTTTTCTCCATCCATTTTGGAACAGCGTGTGCAGACACGTTCATCATATGCGGTAAGCCAGATTTTCACGCAGTTACCAATATAACCCTGTGCCTGCGCATCCTTTGTTGCACCGTATGCGCCAGCATTGTAAGCAAACGCAAGTTCTGTCCTGGCAATGTTCTGTGCCCTGTACCTATGCTGCCTTGCTGCATACCGCGCTGAAGCATCTGCAGCTTTTTTTTCTGCAGTTTCCGGTTTTCCGTTTGGATGAGCTTTCATATAGGCTTCCTTTACGGATTCACGGTGTCTGGCATTCGCTAATATCTGCGGTTTTGTCAGCCCGATCACTGGCCTAATCATCCGCGCCGCTTCGTCCGGCGTAACTGCCGTATATCCGCTGACATGCGCTATTAAGGCATTGATTGCATCCTTTTGCTCCTGTGCAAGGTTTGTTACGAGTTCTGCGCTGTGCTGTCTGATATAATCCATGCTTGCGCTTATAGACGGTTCGTAAACAAAATGCGGATATTTTGCCGCGACTTCTGCCGCCGCTTCATCAGCTGCATGCTGCCATTTCGAGGCAAGTGTTGAAGTAATCAGCTCAGCGTATTCCTTTTGCCAGTCTTTAAACTGTTTATCAGTAATCCCACCGGACAGGTACGCTTCACGCAATTCCTTATAAGTCACTCCCTGGGACTGTGCATGCCAGAACGAAAGGAGAAACTCTATCGTTTCCGGTTCTGTAGCGGCAAGAAATGACCGCAATTTTTCAAGTGTGTCATTCTTGCTCCCTTTTGTTTTTTGCTTCTTTGGTTTTGGCTGTGCTTTTTTGAACCTTATCACGCGTCATCCTCCAAGTCCTGCCCATCACCGCCTGACGCTGCCGCCGTCTTTCCATCTGCAGCATCCTCCGGTTTTATGATTCCTGATACTTCCATAAATTCTTTCACCTGATCCATTGTCATCCCGCCTAACACTGAACGCAGTTCGCTCATTCTATCCTGTTCCCCGGACTGCTGCCCATAAGTAGTTTCTAAATCTCTCTCTGGCAGATCTGCAGACATACGCAGATAATCTTCCATGCTTTCATCAGGCGTGATCGCACCGATGCTGACCATCTTGCTGACAAAATCGCCAAGCTTTGAAAGGTCTTGCGTTTCAATGTCCCCATGTATCAGTTCCGGATAGCCTGAAATCCCTTTGAAATGTTCGCCATTAATATCTATCAGGCGTGGGATAGCCTGATTGTTGAATACTTCGCATATCAGGTCAAGAAACGCACCAAGCGCAACACCGAACAGTTCTGTTTTGTCGCTGGATAAAGCAAAGCTGCCTACGCCTTGGTGGCCGAGCAGAACAAAATCTGCCAGCACCGTCATTGCCATCCTCGTGTCATACCTCTCTATGATCTGATTGGTGTCAAACTGCCGTCTGCCGCCCGTAGATGTCAGCGTGAATTTCCAGCCGGCCCCAAGGACAATGCCCTCACGTTCATCTCTGCGGACTCCGCGCACGATTTTTTCTGCAGTAGCTCGATCTTCTTTGTACTCATCGCTCCATATATCCACATCCTCTGGGGCTTCCAACACTGGGAGCCCGGCAAGGTCGCGCTCTATGCCGATGCCCTCTATCTCTTGTATTCTGCGCTTGAAGTACCAGTTGCGGTAAGAATTGCGCAGAACGCTTCTCCCCTCTGGATTGCCCTTGCGGCTCTTTGTTTTGAAATGCAGCGCCTTTTCTATTGGTATGAACACCTGTTCGTAATTTGGCGGCGCACACTGGATCAGGCCTGTCAGGTTATCCTTTTCATCATATTTCCATTCCCACAAAGTGTCCTGGGAGCGTATCGGCAGCTTACGCCATCCGATCAGGCCATCCGAATACTTGCTTTTCGTTTCCGGATTGCGGGTATTTCCCATGCGCCGCTTATAAACGATTTCGTGGTAGCTCCATCCGTATGTCAGGAAAGACAGCACTTCCGAGATAAAATCACTCCATGTTTCTTCCATATCGTCCATGCAAGTCCTGACAAACTCTGCCGCATCCACGTCTGCATCACCGGGACCGGCTTCCTGTATGCTCCAGCTAGTCTGCCGCATCAGCATTTCCGTAGCGAACAGGATTGCCCCTATCACGTCATCGTTTTCGGACATTTCCTTGTAAACCTCTACGCCTTTTCGCCCTTGCAGCTCCCGCAGAAATTCTTCGTATATCCACCCTGTGTTAAACCGGAACAGCCCGGTTCTGCCATACTCTCTGAAATTATTCACCCGGCCATGCCACCTCCTTTTCGCTGGCCAGCCATTACTTCACCTTTTTTAACCGCTGGCCGCAGGACTGGCAGCAAAGCGGCTGCACTCCTGGCGCGTAGTAATTTGTAACAGGCTCACCGCATGTCGGGCATGAAAGAACCATATTCCCGAAACCGATATCCTTGTCTTTTGGCTTTACCTGTATAGTTTTGTATAGTGCCGAACGTATAACCCGCAGATCGCAGTCTGCAAGCTCCAGCCCATAACGCCCGCTTGCTTCTTCCATATGTTCATCAATCTTTTTAATAAGTTCCGCTTCTCCGCTCATAGCTATCCTTTCTATGTCATGCATTTAACCATGCCAGTAACTTTCTTTTTCCAGGCCATCGCCGCCAATATGGGATATAGGTTTGTCCATTAAATACAGGATGCCCTGCACCAATGCATCCACTGTATCTTTGTAAGCGCCTTTCGGAAACATCAGTAGGTCTTTTATCAGATCATTAACCCACGGATGCGTTTCCGGGTCTGGAAAATGTATATTTCCTGCTTCAAAATAAGGAGTAACGCTCATTGCGCGTTCTTCTTTGCTCCCTTTAGGGTTAAATTCAACCATTCCTGGTATCTTTTTTTTCAACGTGTTAACTATCGCGGGGCCGTTCGCCTTATTTTCGACCACCTTTGCCCGCGCTGACTTCCATTTTCCTGACAATGCCCGTACTGCTGCCACGCTTTCGGTAAAATCCATTTTATCATTCACTAAATCTTTTATATAAATATCAGCCCCATATTTTCCAAGAACAAACCCAGCCACTTTAGCGCTTCCCTCACTTTTTGTGAATGCCATATCCCAGCTTTGGATGTCCGTAGTACGTGGTGGAACAGAATAAAACTCATGAAGCCATTCCCTTTTAAAAATAATGCCCTCTGCAGGTGCTGGCGACTGCTGCATCTGTCCTGCAAATTGAATGCTCCCCATAGATTTTTTCAGGCCGTCCAAAACTTCTTGATCAAACCGCCCCTCATTTAAAATGTCCCCCGGCTCCCGCACAATCTCTTTCTTGCTAACTGGAAAAACCACGACCGTTCTGCTTTCTGCGATCGCTGGCAGGCATAAATGCTCATACCCTAAATCCTCGCTCAAAATATGCCCTGTCAGGTCTTTTTCATGTAACCGCTGCATGATGATAATAAAAGCGCCTGTCCGCGGATTATTAAGCCTTGTCTGCAGTGTATTCTTGAAAAAATTTACACTGGCTTCACGTTCGGTTTCGCTATTGGCCATCAAAGGGTTTTGAGGATCATCAATAATAATCACATCCCCACCCTCTCCTGTTAAAGCCCCGCCTGTTGAAGTGGACAGCATAAAGCCCTGATGGTTGTTCTTGAATTCGTCCTGCCTGTTAACATCATTTTTCAGTTTAAACACGCCGCCCCAGTTTTCCTGGTACCATGGGCTGTTAATGATATCTCTGGCTATTATATTATGCTTGCGGCTAAGGCTATCGCTGTAACTCACCTTAATGAAACGCTTCTCTGGATGTTTGATCCATGTCCACACCGGATAGCATACAGTTACTTCAATGGATTTCATGTGCCGTGGCGGTATATTGATTATCAGCCGTTGTATCTGGCCTGTGTTAATTGCTTCCATATACTCGCCAATCAAATGTATATGCCAATTATCTACATAGTCAATCCCCGGCTCTATCACCCGCCATGCCTGTTCAATAAAAGATGGGAGCGTCCGCTCTGCCTTTTCGCGGGATATATTGCTTAAAAGCTTTTTTACAGCAGCCTGGTCATTCAGCAGCCAATTTGCTGGCGATTTCATACAGCCTGTCCAGTTCATCATCCGATAATCCACTGAGGTTTACAGATTCTGTATGAATTTCACCCGCGATGGTCTGTTTTCCCTCTGTCCGCTCTGTCGCTTCTCCACGGCTTATCCTTTCAAGCTTTGCCGCTACGTCCACCATAGTTGATACATCTTTTGGAGTCATTTCATCTGCCGGAATCCTCTGCAATGCCTGTAACGCCTTGACAAGCATTGCCTTTGCAATATTGACGTGATTCTTGCGCATCCCGGTTACGCCTTTTTTCAATTCTACCCGTGTCTGCCTGTCTAATTCATCATCCCAAGCATCCGACCGTACCACCCACTGCCAGCGGACGCTCCACCGTTCCATGAGTGCTTTCGATTTGCCTAACTTTTGAGCGACTTTCGCAAGGCTGCGCTCTGCTCCCATATCCCGATAGGCAGCAAATCCCTGAAACGCCTGTGCGCTTTCGCCCTCCTGCCGCTCCCAAAGTTCGGGCTGCGTATTCTGCGGTAAATTCTTTGCTGCCATCTTTCATCACCTCAGTTCGTTTTCCCGTCCATTCTGCGCATCGTTCTCCTGTTTCAACCGGGCGTATGGTATCTCTTTACCATCCCTGACACACACGCCCGCCACATTGCCCGTAATCCGCGCATATCGGTTCACTATTACATCAACGTACTTCGGGTCAAGTTCAGTCAGAAAAGCCGCCCTGTGGGTCAATTCTGCGCCTATGAGGGTTGTTCCACTGCCGCCAAACAAATCAAGCACATTTTCACCCTCCCTGGTGCTGTTTTCAATTGCCCTTGTAGCCAGTTCTACAGGTTTCTGTGTTGGATGTTCGTATCCCGTTTCCCTTGCCACTTCCCATGCTGTACCTGCTTTGTCCTCTGAAAATAAATATGCCGTGTCGCTTTCGCCAATTCTGATATACCTCGTCTTTTTGTCTTTTGGCGGCTTATCTACAATGTACAGCTTGCATCCCGCTCCATCTGTTATGCAGATACCGCCTGTCACAGTTGCCGCTACAGCATTCTGGGTTCTTAAATTGACTCTCCATACTGTCTGATTCGTGCGGTTCCCATAAAATGCAGAACTTTTTCCCGCTTTTTCAGCGTAAAAACATGGTTCATGCCCCCAATGATAATCCGCGTGTCCCATTTGGAAATTGTTCTTCACCCAGATAATCTGCTGCTTTTCAATCAACCCCGCAGCCGTCATGGCATCCTCAAAATCACGTCTTGATGCACTTGCATACCAAATGTAAAACGCCGCATCGTCTGCGGTATACGCCGCCATATTTTTAAATGCCGGAATAAGCAGCTTGCCCATCAGGCCATCATCTGTCAAATTATCATTTTTCAACATCTCAAATTTTCCGCTTTGACTTACATAGCTTACCCCATACGGCGGATCTGTGAATACACAGTTGGCAAGTTTTCCATCCATCAAGCGTTTTACAGTTTCGATATCGGTCGCACTCCCGCAGATCACCCTGTGGTTTCCAAGCATCCATAAATCTCCAAGCTGGCTCATCGGTATTTCTGGCGGTTCAGTTTCATCGTCCACACCGTCTGCTTCTCCGTCACCGTCCCCGGCAATCGCCGCTAATATATTTTCTATTTCATCCTCGCTGTATCCAGACAGGATTACTGGCACTTCCCCTGTGTCCATATCCGCTATCAGATCTGCTATCTTCACATTATCAATTTCGGAGAGTTCTGCCAGCCTGTTATCCGCTATCAGGTCTGCCCATTCCTCTGCTTCATTTGAATAATTCTGATAATCTACAGGAACGCATTCTGCTCCAAATTCCAGCGCAGCGGCCAGCCGTCCATGTCCACGCACCACATACCCGCTCTGGTTGCTCACAGTGATCGGGGCCCGCCAGCCCTGCGACTGAATGATATGCGCCAGCAGCTGTATCTGGTCTTTTGGGTGCTGGTTCGGATTTCGTGGGTTGCCCACAAGGTCTTTCGGGTTCATCAGCTTATCATATGCGCAGAATACAGGAATTCCGCCCGCCTGTGTCCTTGCTTCTGCAGTGCTTGTATATGTCACTTTCAGATCGTTTTTCGCTTTCTTCCTTGCCATCGTTCATCCCCCTTTCTTGTGTGCGTCAGAGACTGTTGTAACTAAACCAAACGACTTTTTACGCGCTTTTAATGCCATTATATTGCTTCCATGGCTGCATTACAAGGCAGACTTTTGGCAGCGTGCTTTGGCAGCGTATTTTGGCAGCGTATTTTGGCAACGCATTTTGGCAGCGTATTTTGGCAATTACAGCAGTGCTGCAGCACCATACAAAAATACTGATAAACGCCCGACCAGCCGAGATTTATGCGCCCGGACTGTCCGGGATGCGCAGTGCATCTGCTCCGCTATTTCGTCATCTGTTTTCTGCTCAAAATATTTGTAACGCACAATATCCCTGTATTCATCATCCGCAATCTGCTCCAATGCCTTTTCAATTCTTTCTATTTCGTGCTGGTCATCTGCTATGGCCGTTTTCAAATCGATAACAACTGCTGCTTTTATTTCATCTTCTTCCATGCGTGCACCATTTTTAACAATTCTGGTAATGCCCCGTCCATGCCCATTTACCCCATGGCGCATGATTTCTTCCAGCATTTCCTCATCATCTTTTTTCTTTGCCTGCAGTACCGGGTAGGCATAAAGCCTTTTTTCGGTAGCTTTGAATGCATCTTTCGTATCTCTTGCGCATGACAAACGCGTAGCCACTACTGCTTTTCTTATAATCTCATCTATGCCCGGGTTCCGGCTTTCTTCCACCCTGGTTTCTGACATGATGCTTACCTCCTAATTTCCTAAAGCCGATAGAGAGGGCAGTCTGCACCCACCCTCTCTATCGGCCTGATTATTTATATAATACTGTTTTCCCCAGCTGGCCGGCAAAGTTGATCTCGCCTTTCATGCCATCGCTGATTCCGTTTTCAGAAAATACCCATACCTGATCGCATATGCGGAGTAGCTCTCTTGACATTTCCAGCCCTTTTTCTCTTTCCTGCGGCTTGTGGTCATCTATAAAATGTGAAAAGTACAGGTGTGGAGTAATCGGAATATGCCCCTCTCTGACTACTGCTGCGCTATAATCTGCCGCTTTCTGTAAATTTCTATTGTATTTCGCTGTTGTGTATGGGCGTTCGCCACGTAATGGCGAGCAGACAAATATCAGCATTTCAAATTCCCCCTCGTATAATAAGTTTATAGCCAGTCAGAACAGGCTATAGACTTATTCTTTTTTGATATAGATGTAGGA
>VSNY01000249.1 GCA_009774535.1 Lachnospiraceae bacterium | reverse complement strand
GTGTTCGTTTTTCTTAAAAATCGTTTTAAAAATACGTTATTCTAAAGAATGGAACGTGATGACACAGATTCGTCCGCCGTCATTTAACAGTTCGATCATGTCATCCAGGCTGTCTCTTAACACGTCCAGCTCATGGTTGCAGGCAATACGGATTGCCTGAAATGTCCGTTTGGCCGGATTGCCGCCGCTCTTTTGCACCTTCATAGGAATCGCGGCGCGGATCACCGCACACAATTCCCCGGCTGTAAGAATTTCTTTCTCTCTTCTTGTATTTACAATGTGCTTTGCTATGTTTTTGGCAAACTTGTCCTCTCCAAAATCGCGAATAATCCGAAAGAGCTCTTTTTCGCTGTATCCATTTACAATATCTTTGGCAGTGATCTCCTGCCTGTCGTCCATGCGCATATCAAGCGGCGCATCTTCATCCCGGTAAGTGAATCCTCGTCCTGGTGTGTCCAGCTGAAAGGAGGATACGCCAAGATCCAGAAGAATTCCGTCCACCTTCTGAATGCCCAGCTTTGCAAGCTGCATGCGCATGTCTTTGTAATTACTGCGTACAATGCTGACACGGTCTCCAAAGACACGAAGCCGCTGCGACGCTGCCCGGATAGCATCCGCATCCTGGTCCATGCCGATCAGACGTCCGTGTGCGGACAAACGGCTCAACACCTCATAAGCATGTCCTCCGCCCCCTAAAGTGCCATCTGCGTAAATTCCGTCAGGCTGAATCTGCAGCTGACTGATCGTCTCCTGTAATAATACCGGGGTATGATTAAATTCCATTGGCTCTTTTGTGCGGATGATTAAATGCTGACGCCCAGTTCAGCCATGTAATCTGCAATCTCATCCATATCTTCGATGACATTGCTTTTTTCCCACTTCTCCTTGTCCCAGATTTCTACGCGGTTTAACACGCCCGCAGATACAATTTCTTTTTCCAGGCCGGCATAGGCCCGAAGGTTCGCCGGCAAAAGAATCCTTCCCTGCCTGTCCGCTTCGCAGCTTGCAGCCCCGGCAAAGAAAAAACGTACAAAGTCTCTCGCTTTTTTATTTGTTAACGGTACTTTGCGGAAAGCTTCTTCGATATGCGCCCATTCATCCTGCGGGTATACAAACAAACAGTCGTCAAGCCCCTTCGTCACCACAAACTCTTCTCCCAGCTTCTCCCGAAACTTTGAAGGGACTATCAGTCTGCCCTTTGTATCGATCGTATGATTGTATTCGCCCATGAACATCGCACATACCCTCTAAGATCCACCACTTTTAACCACTTTCCTCCACGTCTAGTATTAATATAACCTTCTTTTGCGTATTTGACAAGTAAAATTTTTCATAAAAATGAAAAGAAGGGATGGCTAAAGCCATCCCTTCTTTCTGTAGTCATCCGCGTGAAACCATCCAAGTAGTGCCTTTCTCAGCTTACAACGGGGATCCTCCCTCGTTGTAAAATTTTTCCAGCACAGCATCAAGTTTCAGGCTGACGCGGAAACATTCTTCTGAATTCAGGTCGCGTAATGCTGCTTCATTCAATTCCCTTCGGAGATGCTCGATCTCCATCCTTAATGTACTTTCTTGATTCATCCTTATCACCATTCCGTTTCCTATGTATGGACTGATCACTAGCGGCACCCTTATTTTACTATTATTTTACAAAAAATGTCAATTATTTCACATCGACGGCATTCGACATAATCCGAGCAATAACTTATGGAAGCAGCCTGTTAAGCCTGTTTGCGAAAATGCGTAATGCTCTTTAAGACCTGGCTGTTAATTGGAATAATATGGCTGATGTCCCCTTCCACCGTATTCTGATGCGATAAATAATCCTGGTGCGTTTTTTCGACAAAATCAAACAGCGCTTCGGGTGCGGAAAACTCAATGTACTTTTTCTTACGGCTGGCCGCTTTACCGCTTAGGATATGCTGCCGCAGCTTTTTCTTAAGATCCTCTTCGTAAGAACAGTGTTCGCGCAGCCCTCCGGTAAATTTCCGGTTATGCGGATAGGTAAAATAATCCGCCAGATAATGGGATACCTCGCCCAGATGCCTGTAATATTTAGAATCCGACGTTTCCTTCTGCACCTGATATTCCCCTTCCGCCAGACTTTTGATGCGTTTTTGCAGATCCGGGAACGTACGCGTAATTTCATGGCGCCTGTAAAGGAAGGAAGGCTTAATATCGGGAAGTACGCTGCCCAGGTAAAAGGCGTATTTATGTTTCTGCAACTCCCGGTCTTTAGATTCTTTCACCAGGTATCTGGCAAGGATAATGTGTGATTTTTTTCTCAAAATATTGGAGGCCTCCTTTTCTTTTATATTATTTGTATGTTTTTTAAATATTCATTTTGTATTTAATATAATTTTTCTTTTATTTTTTGTTTTTCTTCTGTTCTTCTGTTGTTATTTTCCTGCAGGCTTTGCAGACCTGCCCTTATAAGAACATCTTATGCTAAGACAGGTCTGCAGGGCCTGATTTTTCTATTTTCTGCAGAATGTCCCGCAAGCTGTCTGCTCACAGCGGCATGCATTGGACCCGCCAACGTCAATGCCGTCCGCTTGACAGCTGCAGTCATCGTTGTGTACGCATTTTTTAGCTTCACAGCGGATATTGACACGTTCTGACGGCTCTTTTACACTGTTCATAAAGGAATCGCCTCGACGCTCCTCAAAGCTGTCGCAGCAGGTCTCGCTTGTGCTGCTGGCTCCTGCGCCGCCCACACTGATATTTTCACGGATACATCCGTGTTCTTTGTTGTACCGGCAGTTTGTCACGCTGCATTCTAATCTTGGCATGATTTTCCTCCTTATATTTTAGGATGTAATAAACATCCGATATTTAAATGCAGGTATAGTATTAGCAGTTTTCCAGGGCTTATACACTGCAAAAAAGATACCATATTTAACAAATACTGGAGGAAACACAAAACGTGTCTGAAAATCGATACTGGACAGCTCTGCCGCAATACTTTGGTATTTCGGTGAAATCTGCAATATTCTCGCCTCTTCACATCGGCGAATGATTTTCAAACACGCTTAGTTTTCAATTTTGGTTCTTAATTCTTTATTTCGCTTTTTCTTCTTCCGGAAGTTCTTTGCGAATCTCCTTCGTACGAATTTCCTTACAAATCTGATCGATAAACTGATCCAATGGCTGAACGCCCTCATTGCCCGCAAAACGGCTGCGGACAGATACCGTACCGTCAGCTTCTTCCTGCTGGCCGACAACAAGCATATACGGCAGCTTATCCAGCCTTGCCGCACGGATCTTAAAGCCAATCTTCTCAGATCGTCCGTCAACAGCAGCATCAATGCCATTTTTCTTTAATTCTGATAAAACTTTACCTGCATAATCGTTGTACTTATCTGAGATCGGAAGTACACGAACCTGCTCCGGACAAAGCCAGGTCGGGAATTTGCCCGCGTATTTTTCAATCAGCCACGCCAGTGTACGCTCGTAACATCCCATAGAAGTCCTGTGGATAATATACGGACGGATCTTTTCGCCGTTTTCATCAATATAATACATATCAAAATTCTCAGCAATGGCGCAATCTAACTGAATCGTAATCATCGTATCTTCTTTGCCGTATACATTTTTGGCCTGAATATCAATCTTCGGGCCGTAAAATGCTGCTTCTCCATCTGCTTCGACAAACGGAACATTTTTTTCCACAAGAATCTTGCGCAGCGCATCCTGTGTAGATTCCCAGTACTGTGCGTCACCCAGATATTTTTCCGTTTTGGCAGGGTCCCACTTGGACAGACGATATGTCACATCTTCCTGCAGTCCGAGCGTAGAAAGCGTGTAGTACGCAAGATCCAGGCAGCCTTTTAATTCTTCTTCTGTCTGGTCCGGACGAATCACAAGATGGCCCTCAGAAATCGTAAACTGGCGTACTCTTGTCAAGCCGTGCATTTCACCGGAATCTTCCGAACGAAAGATCGTAGACGTCTCACTCATGCGGTATGGCAGATCACGGTAGGATTTCTGCGAATTTTTGTATACATAATACTGAAACGGACATGTCATCGGGCGCAGAGCAAACACTTCTTTGTCCTTTTCTTCATCGCCAAGGACAAACATCCCTTCTTTATAATGATCCCAGTGGCCGGAAATTTTGTACATGTCGCTTTTCGCCATAAGAGGCGTTCTTGTACGCACATATCCCCACTCGTTGTCTTCTAAATCCTCGATCCAGCGCTGAAGCTTCATAATCATCTTTGTGCCTTTCGGCGTAAACAGCGGCAGTCCCTGCCCAACCACATCTACAGTCGTAAATAATTCCATTTCACGTCCCAGTTTATTGTGGTCGCGCTTTTTAATATCTTCCAGATGTTCCAGATAAGCAGCCAATTCATCCTTTTTGTTGAATGCAGTCGCATAAAT
>VSNY01000248.1 GCA_009774535.1 Lachnospiraceae bacterium | reverse complement strand
ATGGAATGGTATTCAAAATGGGTCGTAATAATATCCGTCGTCATATCGTTTGCCGGGTGCTGGATCGGAGTAAAGGAATAGATTTCCTCGCCCATCGGCAGCACGACAATACCGCCCGGATGCTGTCCGGTCGTCCTGCGGATTCCTACGCATCCCTGCACAATCCGGTTAATCTCGCAAAAACGCTTATGAATGCTGCGCTCTTCATAATACCGCTTGACATAGCCAAACGCTGTCTTGTCCGCCAGCGTACCAATTGTCCCGGCGCGGAACGTCTGCCCGGCGCCGAAAATAACTTCTGTATATTTATGCGCTTTACTCTGATAGTCACCGGAAAAATTCAAGTCAATATCCGGCTCTTTATTCCCTTTAAAGCCTAAAAACGTTTCAAACGGGATATCAAATCCCGCTTTAATCAGTGGTTTTCCACAAACCGGACAAGCCCGGTCAGGCATATCACATCCTGAGCGTCCGGCAAAGGCTTTGACCTGTTCGGAATCAAAATCACTGAAATGACAGTGTTCGCAGTAATAATGCGGACTGAGCGGATTCACTTCGGTAATGCCCGCCATCGTCGCGACGAAGGAAGAACCGACCGAACCTCGGGAACCAACCAGATAGCCATCTTCCACCGATTTCCATACCAGCTTCTGCGCTATAATATACATCACCGCATAACCGTTGGAAATGATCGAATTTAACTCCCGCTCCAGCCGCTTTTGTACAAGATCCGGCAGCTGGTCGCCGTACATTTCATTCGCCTTGTGATAACAGATCTCCCGCAGCAGCTGGTCGGAATGATCAATGACCGGAGGCGCCTTGTCCGGGCGTACCGGAGAGATTTTTTCACAGGCGTCACAGATCAGGCCCGGATTCGTGATCACAACTTCTTCCGCTTTTTCACTGCCCAGATAGGAAAATTCCTGCAGCATTTCTTCTGTCGTATGTAAAAACAGCGGCGCCTGTTCGTCTGCATCCTTAAATCCATGCCCGGCCATAATAATTCTCCGGTACTCTGCATCCTGCGGATTTAAAAAATGCACGTCGCACGTTGCCACGACAGGTTTGTGGAAGTCTTCACCCAGCTTTACGATCTTTTGGTTGATTTCCCACAAGTCTTCTTCAGAATTGACCGGGTATTTTTCTTCGCGCAGCATAAATGCATTATTGCCATTCGGCTGGATTTCCAGATAATCATAAAAGTTCACGATCCGCGCAATCTCCATCTGCGGCCTGCCCAACAGCACTGCCTGATACAGTTCTCCGGCTTCGCATGCCGAACCAAGCAGCAATCCTTCCCGGCAGCGCATCAGTTCGCTTTTAGGAATCCTGGGCCGTTTTTGAAAATAGGTAAGATGGGACAGCGATATGAGACGATACAAGTTGACACGTCCGTAATCATTCGTTGCCAAAATAATCGCGTGGTAAGTCGGCATCTTCATAATCTGCTGCGGCGTCGCCCTGCCCTGCGCATTCAGCGCGTCCAAGTCATAAATCCCGCGGTCTATTAACATCGTGACAAACTTAACAAAGATTTCTGCCGTACATTCCGCGTCTTCCACCGCCCGGTGGTGGTTTTTCAGTGAAATATGCAGTTCTTTTGCCACCGTATCCAGTTTAAACCGATTTAAGTTCGGCAGCAGATATCTGGCCAAAGATACGGTATCTACAACCGTAAATGCACATGGAAGGCCCAGATCATCACAGTTCTTGCGGATAAATCCCATATCAAAATCCGCGTTATGCGCCACCAGAATGCTGCCTTTGCAAAACTCCATAAACGCAGGCAGAATCTGATCAATCTCCGGCTCGTTCACCAGCATGTCATCGCGGATTTTGGTCAGCTCCTCAATGGCAAACGGCAGCGGCACTTTCGGATTTACAAATTTAGAAAACCGATCCACGATTTTTCCGTCCGTAACTTTTACTGCGCCGATTTCAATAATCTTATGCGCATTCGGGCTAAGCCCCGTTGTTTCCAGATCAAATACCACATAAGTGTCAGACAAACGCTGGCCTCTGGGTTCAAACACAATCTGTTTCAGATCATCAACCAGATACGCTTCCACACCATAAATAATCTTAAAATCCGCCCCTTCCGGGACGGCATGGTTCGCGATCGGAAATGCCTGTATCGCTCCGTGATCGGTAATCGCAAGCGCCTTATGTCCCCATGCAACCGCCTGTTTAATAATATCCCCGACGTCCGAAATACCGTCCATATCGCTCATTTTTGTATGGCAGTGCAGTTCTACACGCTTATTCGGGCTGGTATCCATCCGGGGTACGACAAAATCAGGGATTTTCTTAATCCCCGCAATGGAGCCGATCGTCAGTTCACTGTCAAAACGGTCAAACGCCGTTACACCCTTAATTTTTAAACACGCGCCTTTTTTTACCCCTTCTAGCAGCTCGTCCAGCTGGTCGTTTTTGGAAAAAATCTTAATTACAATCGAATCTGTAAAATCTGTCAGCGTTACGATTACAATACTCTTTTCCCCGCTGCGCAGCGGCCTTGTATCAACCGCAAGCACCTTGCCCCGGATCACGATTTCGCCCATCTCGCCTTCGACCTGGTCAATGGGAATCGCCTCGTCGTCAAAGTCCCTGCCGTACACTACATCCGGATGATCCGAACGCCGCTGTGAAAACTCCCGGCGGCCGCCAGATCTGCCTGCAAATTTACCAGCCGCAGAATCTTTTTTGGCGGATAACGCAGCTGTCGCAGACGTTCCTTCTTCCGTGCTGCGTTTGTCCATAGTTTTTCCAGCGCTTGTTTTTGTTCTCAAATTCCCATCTGCGTTATTGTCCAAAACGTTTCCGTTAACCTGCCCGTACCTGGTTTCTGCCTGGGGATCTTCACTGTCCGCATCCTGCTGTGCTGCGCCGCCGTGATGCAGCGTGCCAAGAATCCTTCGGATTTCAAAGGCGATCTGCTGGTCACTCTCTTTTTTGCGTTTTTGATCCTTTTTCTGCTCAAACACCGGCTCGATCACAATTTCCAGTCCGAACCGGTCTTTCATAATCTTGTATAAAATCTCAAGCAGTTCATCGGAACGTTCATGCGCTACTATCGAATCTTCCAGATACAAATTCATATGATTGATATCATCAAATTCTATTCTGGCACAACGAAACAGCTGATAGATCAGCATACTGTATGCCTTCATTTCTTCCAGTATACTGTCTTTATAAAGGTCCATCAGCGTCTGGGGCGTATACTGCGCAGAAAGCTGGTAACGTTCAATAATTTTTACGGTCAGCTGCTGCTGCGGGAAGAGCTGGTTTTTAATATGCTGCTCCAGCTGGAAAATATGCTTTTTCTGGATCAGTCTCGTCCCATGCAGATATACCCTAAGCCTTGTACGATCCTGGTTCGATACCACCCGCTGCACCTGCGTATCCGCCAGCAGCTGCTGTATTTCCGCATTTACTTTCAGAACCGGAAATACCTCAAAAAAACTTTTCGCCATCTGTTATTCTCTCCCGTGTTCCCGTTCCTTCCAATGCAGCAGCTCCTCACGCAATGCTGGAAGAAGCTCTGCTTCCGGCAGTTTCTTCACGATTTCCCCATGGCGGATCAAAAGACCTTCCCCGCATCCCCCGGCAATGCCGATATCCGCTTCCTTAGCTTCCCCTGGCCCGTTTACGACACAGCCCATAACAGCAACCTTTAAATCCAATGGAAGATCCGCCACCAGATCCTCGACCTGATTTGCCAGACCGATCAGATCAATCTGCGTTCTGCCGCAGGTCGGACACGATACCACCTCAATCCCGCCCTTGCGAAGTCCCAGTGTACGCAGAATCGTTTTTGCGGATTTTATCTCTTCCAAAGGATCGCCTGTCAGGGAAACCCGGATCGTATCTCCGATTCCCTGATACAGAATCAGGCCGATCCCGATGGCCGACTTTATATTGCCGCTGATCATCGTTCCGGCTTCAGTAATGCCGACATGCAGCGGATAATCCGTCTGCGCCGACAGCAGTTCATGCGCACGCACGCACATCAGCACGTCGGACGACTTAATGCTGATTACCAGGTTGTCATAACCCAGATCTTCGATCAGCTTCACCTGCCCCAAAGCGCTTTCTACAATTCCCTCCGCAGTAACGCCATGATATTTTTCTACCAGTTCTTTTTCCAGTGACCCGCTGTTTACACCAACCCGTATCGGGACGCCATGCGCCTTTGCAGCGTCCACAACTGCCTGCACGCGTTCCTTCGCGCCGATATTCCCCGGATTAATCCGTATTTTATCCGCTCCATGCTCAATGGCTGCAATGGCAAGGCGATAATCGAAATGAATATCCGCTACTACCGGAATCTGCACTTGTTTTTTGATCTCCGTCAGCGCCGCGGCTGCTTCCATCGACGGCACCGTACAGCGAATAATCTCGCAGCCGGCAGCGGCCAGCCGCTGGATCTGCGC
>VSNY01000247.1 GCA_009774535.1 Lachnospiraceae bacterium | reverse complement strand
CGCCGGGGAAAGCAGGAGAAATTATTTTATGAGGTAATCTTTCAAATCGGCAACAAGGACGATATGAACGTGCAGAGCAATGAGGGGCAGTTGGCGAAAGAGATTTTATGCGAGTTTATGGAGCAGTTTCAAAAAAGAAATCCGAACCTGTTTGTATTCTCTAGCCACTTGCATATGGACGAGCAGACACCGCACATTCACATTGATTTTGTTCCATTTATTCGTAACAGCAAGCGTGGGCTTGATACGAGAGTTTCCCTCAAAGGCGCATTAGCAGAACAGGGCTTCAAAGGCGGCACAAGGGGAATGACAGAATGGAATGAATGGATTGAAGCGGAGAAGCAGGAACTGTCAAAAGTCATGGAGCGGCATGGCGTACAGTGGAAACAGTTAGGCACGCATAGCAAGCATTTGTCGGTACTTGATTTTGAAAAGCAGGAACGGCAGAAAGAGGTTACGGAACTGGAACAGACAATCTCCGGCAGTAAAGAGAAATTATCCGATATTCTTCATCAGCAGATAGCGGCAGGGCAGGAAACGGAGCAGATACGGAAAGAGGGCGAAGCGATCCGGCAGGAAGTATCGGAACTTTCCGTAACAAATCTTCTTTTGAGAGAGCAGACGGAAACACTGACAGAGGACAAAGAAAAGCTGTTATCCGAAAATGAAAAATTGGAGAAACAGCAGAAAAAGTTACAACAGGAAATCAACAAAATGGTACAGTCAAAGGAAGTCATGGAGCGCAATATACACGCTTATGATGAAGATATGAAATGGCAGTTGGCAGAGCCGGGCGCATTGATGAGCGCAAAGAATTATCGGGATAAAAAGGCACTTCCGCTTGTGGAGAAATTAAAAGAAGTGGTAAAAAATCTGACTATCAAATGCGTACAGCTTACAGAGCAAAGCAGGAAGCTGACCGCCAAAGTGGACGGACAGCAGAAACAGATTAGCCGCTTGACGGACAAGGTTATGGAGCAGAGCAACACAATAGACCGATTGCAGGAAAAAGCGTATGATTTGGGGCGTTTGGAGCGTCATTTAGGCAGGGAACAGGTGCAGTCGATAGTAGAGAAGTCAAAGGCATTAGAGCAGGCAGAAAGGGCAAAGAAACGCCCGAAACGTACCTTTGAAATGAGCCGATAGGAAAGGGGATTGATAGGATATGACGGATATGGAGAAGAAAGTAATGATACGGCTGTGTGCTAAAATCGTGGCAGAAACAGACCTTTATGAAACGGACAAGGAAGTGCAAAATCTGATAGATTGGGTATGCCTGTCTGAACAGATAAAAGAAAACAATAATACAATCCGCAATCTGACCGGGGAATATAAAAAGATAGAGCCGGATTGCCGGGAGGGAGTGCGGGCGCAGTTGGAGCGTATGAAAGAACTCTGCAAAGAGCGCAACAGTTTGTACGAGAAGCAGAATGACTTGAAAGGACAGAAATACAAAATAGAAAAATCATTAGAACGATAAGAAATGCGGGGTGTGGCGATTGCTATGCCCTGTATTTTAAGGTTGAAGATAGAGGATAAAAGTGGTATAACTAAAATGTGAAAAATATAGACAAAGTGATTTGTCGGAAAATTTTAGCAGTGATTTATTGGAGGGTATGTATATGAACAGATGTAAAAAGATAGCAATATCTGTATGTGTTTTTATGACAGCATTAAATGTTGTTGCTTGTGGACAAGCAACAGGAGATGAAGTTGTCAATACGGATGAACCTTCTACAAGACAGCAAGAAAGCAGTGTGCAGACAGTTGAAGGTACAGATTTGGAAATAAAAGAAGATGAAACTGCAAATGCAGATGAATCTTCTGGAAATCAACAAGAAAGCAGTATACAGACAGTTGAAAGTAAAAATTTAGAAACGGAAGAAGATAAAACCATTGGTGCAGAAGAATCCAATGCGCAAACGGGTGAGAATATAGGTACAGAAATGACAACAGAAGAATTATTAGACTTGTTTATCAATGGTTCAATAAGTGCAATCAGTTCCGAGGATTCTACATCGGCACTCTATATTACCGATTTAGATATGGATTCTTATTCCATTGGTGAAAGAGTCGATCTTGACAATGATGGAGAAAATGAACTGATTATTTGCGGACCTTATGGTGGCATATATCTTGATGCGCGTGATAATAAGGTTTATGAATTTGCTGTGGGAGAGGGTGATGCGCTTGTGCTTTCTTATGTTGTTTATAATGGCTCCACATGGATTATGCACAGCAACAGAATGAATACAGGATATGAAGCATACCATATGGAAAAATTTGAAGGAGCAGATAATTTAGTTGCAGAAATGAGTTTTTATGAAGAACTTGTTGATGAAGATAATGTGGAGGGCGAAGAAAAATATACATTGAATGGAACGGAAATATCTTATGATGAGTATTTTGAATTATGCAGCAAGATTTTTGCAACTGAAGAAACTACAACTAAATGATAACTTTCATATTTGTTGATTAAGGTAGTGGCAAGTGGCAAATTGATATATTCCCTGTTAATGTTCTTTATACATGGTGCTAGCACCATGTAATTTAAGATAATTAAGGAGAAAATTAGTGTTTGGCTTATGGTTAGTGTTTGTTACGCATTAACTCTTTTGAAATCCTTATTTTGCAAGGAATTTTAGACTCAAAAAAGGCATAGGTGGTATATTATACATTTATCTTAAAAAAGTGCTTTTACTGCGTAACATTTCAAAAATGGGTTGCTAAATTACCGGGATTTGCTATAATAAATGCGTGGCAACATTTTGGCAACAGAAAATCAGCAAGCCATAATAAATGATGTAATTGATATAAAAACAGGCGTGTATTTGTATAAAACTTAAACAAATGAAGTTAAGAACAACAAAGAACACGCCGAGTTCGAATAGTAAACAGAAAGCTGGGAAGCCGCATAAATAGCGGACTTTCCGGCTTTTGATGTGGGGCGTGATACCTTTTTGATACCTATATTCTCAAATAAACTTATTTAGTATATTTCCTAAATAACGTTGCAGTAAATAACGTCATGATTATAGAACCGCATAATAGTTCGACAGACATAGCTATTTGCGTAATACCAGATGTGGGAGCAGCACTGCCTTGTCCTACGGTTATAAGTGTAAAAAAGCTGAAATATAGACTTTGGAGCCAATCAAATATTGTCTGACGATTAATATCAAAAGTGCTATTTCTAAAATAATTGATTGAACAAGTAGAGGAGTTGGGTGTAAATCCAGTAAACATATAAATAAAGCTGAATAATAGTATTAAAAAGTTTATGCTTATAAATGCTTTGAATGGTTTTTCTCCATACCCTATTATTGCCTCTAATAAATAGTAAGGGAAAGCAGATATGCCTTTTTTGCTTCTTGTTTCCGCTTTTTTGCGTTGATAATAAAAATTAGCTATATGATTATCATCTTCCCGTATATGATTGGAAGTCCATATTTGTTCTACTGCATAATATGTATCAGCAATTTCGCCATATGTCGAAGATTTGAATAATTTATGTGTCCTATATTGACGAATTGTAAAATTAACAATGTCATGATAGCAAAAAGCAGTAATTTTGCACCTTGAATCAACATGAAAATCCTCCATCGAACCACGAAATATAATGTTGAAGTTATGTGAGGGTGAAAGAATGGAAGTCTGATTCATGATGGTCTTTCCTAAAAATACAACATGATTAAAACTCATTCTATGAAATACACATTTGCATAGGGTCATACTGTCAAAGATAGTGTGGGATAAAGAACCTATGCTGAAGAAAATATTATCTAAAATACATTTTTTAAAATGGCAATTATAAAAGTCACATGCGCTAAATCCTTGTTTAAAATCTGGAACTATAAAAAGGCTTGGTGTTTTACAAGAAATTATATTTGAAAAATCACAATTTCTAAAAATACAATTATGGAAACATATCTTCTCTAAACAAATAGATTCAAAAATTACGTTATTGAATGTTATTCCCTCAAAAAAGGTTGAAGGCTTTATAGACGTAACTTTTAATTTGGGTAATTTGCTTAAAAATGCTTCTTGACCACTAAAATTATAATTATATTCTTTGTCAGGAAAACGTTGAAAGAATAATAGTGGTTGTCGAGAGATTTTCTTTGCCCACTCAAAAAAAATCAAATCATATGAATTATCAGTTAATTTTAATTCAGTATTGCAACAAATTTGCGTATATTGGTTATTGTCTTTGAAACTTTTGAAGAAAGGTTCTTTGGGCTCATACTTCTTTTGGATTATAATGTGTTTTATATAAATAACCCATAGCCATATACATTTTTTTAGGTCATGTGAAGCGATATGAAGTGAGTTGCAAAAATGTTTAGCTAATGCGTTTATATATGAGGCTTCTGGCATGATGGTGGGTACTTGACCATGCCCAATTAACAACTGCATATTGAAAAACCACCTGTGTTCC
>VSNY01000246.1 GCA_009774535.1 Lachnospiraceae bacterium | reverse complement strand
GACTATATGGTGTTAAACTAATTAAAGAATCTTTATTCAATTCAATTAAGTCTGTTATTTCAATATCTAAACAAGTACAAATTTTATTTAAGAAATCAATTTTTCCTGTTTTGCTATCCCTATTTATAAATGAATATAATGTCGTAGGAGGAATTCCTGTTTTTTCTGCGAGTTCTTTTACAGTCATATTTTTTTGTCGTAACATTTCCTTTATTTTTTTTCCAAGAGCCATCATCCACCTCCATGTATTTATTAAAACATGAAAAATCGTATTTGTAAATATGGTTTTGTTTAAATTACGCAAAATAGTATTGACACTACGACAATACAATGATATTATGAAAATGCGTAGTACGAAAATGAGTAGAAAGGAGGAAAGAAAATTGAAAATCAGTAGAGACAAAGTTGATATTTGTATGTCCAGAAAGAAAATGACTGTACAAGCGCTTGCTGATGCGTATGGAGTGAGCCGCAGCAGAATCAATGTTTTACTTAATCAGCGTGAAGTATCAACAGTTGCGGCTGGAAGGCTTGCAGAGGCTCTCGGTGTTGATGTGACCGCAATTTTAGAAGAATAGGAGGCGAAGCTGTGACACAGGAAGAATTAACCGCAATGGTGCAGGCAGAAGCGGAACGGCTGGGCGTTGGCAGTCCGGAGTTCCTGCGGAGGCATCTTGAACTCATGGAGGAGGTCGAGCGCATCCGGCAGCGGGAAGAGGCCCGGAAGGAAGAACAGACCCGGCAAAAACAGGTCCTGAACGTCCGGGATGTGATGGCGGCTCTGGAAGTCAGCGAGTCAAAGGCTTACGGCATCATCAAGAAGCTTAATCAGGAACTGGAAGCCCAGGGCTATATCACGGTTCGGGGTAAGATCAGCCGGGTGTATTTTGAGGAAAAGCTTTATGGAATCAAAACTTCCGGATAAGGCGCAGGAGCTTCTGCAGAGCATCCGGCCAGACATGCGGCTGACGAAAGATTTTTTCAAGCGTGTGTACGGCTGGGAGATGGACTATCCCGGCTTTGCAGATAGGGCGGTCAACGCACTGGAAGCCGCAGGCTGCAGCCGTGCCCGTGAATATTATGATACATGGGTGCAGGAATATGAGGCGGAGCGGGACGCTGTGCTGAAAAGAGTGTCCGTCTGGTACGGGGAAGAACTGAAGCGACGTCGAGCAGAAAAGGAAAGGCAGGTGAGAAAGGAACGGAAGGAGCAGGAAATAGAACTGTTGGAGAAGAAAAGGCGGCTGTTGATGCAGAAATCGCGGCTATTGACCGGCAGTTAGAAGGATTAAAGGGCCACCGGGCGGAGGTCAGAAGCAAAACCACGGAACCGTCACAACCGGTACAGTATGAGCTGATTCCACTATCATCAGTGGAGGCGGTGGGGACGGATTTTCTCTGGTATCCGTACATACCCCTGGGCAAGATCACAATCATGCTGGCAGACCCCGGTGTGGGTAAGACTACCTTATGCCTCAAGCTGGCGTCGATTGTATCAAGGGGAGAACATTTCTATCTGGAATCAGAGAATCCTTTTGTGAAAAGGGAGCCAGGATTTGTGATCTACCAGACTGCAGAGGATGGTATTGCAGATACAATTGTTCCACGGCTTCAAAGTATGAAGGCAAACCTTGATAATATCTGTGTTATCAATGAGGGTAAGCAGGCATTGACTTTTACGGATGCCCGGATAGAGCAGGCTCTAAACGATAAGCATCCTCGGCTGATGATCTTTGATCCGATACAGGCATATCTTGGTTCCGATCTGGATATGCACCGGGCAAATGAGGTCAGGCCCGTCCTGACGGAGCTGTCACGGCTTTCAGAACAATATAAATGTGCAATGATACTGATCGCGCACATGAGTAAAATGTCCAGCAATTCGGCGCTGTACAGGGCACTGGGAAGTATTGATATTGTCGCTCTTGCACGCAGCGAGATTATTCTTGTCAATAAGCCGGACGACCCGGACAAGCACAAGCTCATGACTCACGAAAAAAGCAGTCTTGCCGCTCATGGAGACAGTATTGAATTTCACATTGACTATGAGGCGGGAGGGATTGTCTTTGATGGTATAAGCGATCTAAAAGCTGATGATATTCTCGGACAGCGGAAGGAAAAGAAGCGCAGTACCTTTGCACTGGATGAGGCGGTGGAGTTTTTGCAGGAAATGCTGCAAACTGGAAGTGCTGACCGGGATTCGATCTTTAAAGAAGCTGATGAACGAGGCATAAAACACACAACACTTTATGAGGCTAAAAAGGCTTTAAAAATTCTTAATAAAACAGATGGTAGAAGAAAAGAAAAAACGACAATTTGGTATTACAAAGGTTATATGGAGCCAAAGAACAATATTTTTTCACCGGAATGATTGGAAAAAGCTTTATTTTATGCTACTTTCCAATGATTTCGCTCACCGGAATGATTGGAGTTTTAACGGAATTATTGACAATGTTTCCGAAGATAATTCAATGATTTCGCTCACCGGAATGATTGGAAGGCCCGATTTTTAGCCGTTTTCTCAATGATTCCGATGAAAAATTATAGCCCTTAGAGCAGAAAGGAAGTGAAAACAGATTGAAAATCATGATTCAGAGCCGCCGAGTGGTTATTGAGCAACCCCGCTGTGTGTGGGCAGCTTCAGACGGAAAGGTGGAGACTAACAACCGCAGGGTGCCGGTGCTGGGCATTTATGAGAGTGAATCCCGTGCGGTTGAAGTTCTGGCGGAGATATTTGACTACCAGCGGCGTGGCAAGGTCAATTATATCATGCCAGAGAAATAAAAATTGCCCCTTACCAGTGCGCCAACACTGGCAGGGGACAGGCATAGCCGGAAGCTATACTAAAACTCACGTCATCAGTATAGCATATTTTCCGGCGGAAAGGACATTTAAAAATGAGTAAAAGTGAAGTTTTTCGCAAAGGGCAATATGATGGAAAGCGACAGAAAAGCAGAGTATGAAGAACAGGCCGACAGAGCGGCAAAGATGCTGATTGATGTATTGAGTATACAGGAAGGAGAATAAGAGCATGAAAGCGAACATTATCACTGATATCAAAACAGCCGTTAAAATGTTCACGGAGATCAGGAAGGCAAGGAAAGAGGGCGCTGCAGTTGAGGTAAGACAGTGTCAGCAGCTTCCGTTTATCAGGTGCGGAGGATTCTATAATACGGTGGAAGGACTGACGCTTGCATACCTTGACAAGAAGATCGTGGACAGCTCACAGGAAGCTTTTAACGGGCTTTCGGAAGATGTAAAGAATCTGCTGTACTTCTCTCCAAAGGATGGGGAGTTTACAGACCGGGCGAACTTCTGGCGGTATCTGCTGGAACCTGTGCTTACTGCGGAAGAACTGCGGGCCGCTATGATATGCATTTTGCGCTGGTATATCCATATTAAGCACATGAACCTAGGGATGGATGTCCCTGAATATGGACCGAAGGGAGTGCGGGCATGATGGAGATTTTAAACGCTGTACATAACATTGTATCAGTCACTCCGGAACGTCTGTCAGAAAGGCACTTGGACGGCGGGGGAATCTATTACATGAAAGATCAGGACATGATCGCAGTTGTGGGCTGGGATAAGGACACAAAGATAATCGGAGAGATGATTGCCGATTATCTGGAACTCTCCCCGGAAGGGAGACAGGAGGCAGAAGAGTTTTGCTTATCTTCCGGCAGTGATGGCGTCACCAGAATAAATGAGCTGCTCAAAGAGATCGCCCGGATACGGAGCTGCAGGAGGCAATTTGCCTGATTTTGGAATGAGAGACACCCACATCACCCATGAGCCGGGGAAAGGTACGCCAATACCGGAACCCAGTGGCATGGGGGATGAACCATAGGAGACGTGAGAATAACGGCGGGGAGCCGGAGAAAGGGAGGTGAAATATATATCAGTAAAAGTCAGAGTAAGCTATGAGAAGCCGCAGGAGCTTCAGACGGTTCTTGAATTGTTGCGACCGGTAATTCGGTCATATAAGCCGGAAAAGGGGCACGGCGGGGCGTACAGGCATGCTTATGTGGAAATCGGCATACCGCAGGAAAGTGACGAAAAACCCTAAATTCAGCGTTGATTTAGGCAAATCTGAAACTTATAGGCAAAGATATAGTTGCACGGATAACCGGTATTTGCTATAATACATACAGAGCAAAACAGAATCGAGGAAGTACCCCGGACGGCACGGGCCGCACGGAAGCTGATACAGGCGTGGGAAAGGACAGTCCAGAACATGGGCCGTCTTCTCCTGCGCTTTTTCTGTTTGCCAGATCAGCCCCACTTCGGGCGTAAAAAGAAGGAGAATAAATTATGAATACAGAAAACATGAATCAGGAAACGACCACCCCGGCAGATCAGACAGGGGGACAGAAAACTTTTACCCAGGACGATGTAAACCGGATCGTCGGAGAGCGCCTTGCTAGAGACCGGGAGAAAGCGTCTGAAG
>VSNY01000245.1 GCA_009774535.1 Lachnospiraceae bacterium | reverse complement strand
ACACAGGTACAATTCCTCTGGACGCTGCCGTTGCCGGCTGGCTTTTCTGCAGGAAATCTTCTACAAAATCTACCTTTTCTTCCCGGTTCTCAATCTTCACCCTGCAGTGATAACCCAGCTTTTCCAGACGTTCCTGCAGCTGCGGTAAATGTGCCTCAATCAAATCGTATGCCGCGTCGTCAGACAGATAGAATTTTGTGCTGACGTTGTTTTCCAGCATTTTAATCGATACATCCGTTGTACCCAGGTTTTCCAGCTCCAAATGCAAAAAAGCGGACAGCTCTCCTTCTTTTTTACCAAGATTGCGCTTATTGGTATAGACATACAAATCACTGTGCGCGTTCTGGTTGGCCATTTTAAGCGGAATCTGCACATAAGTATACGCCTGGTTGATCTGATGCATAAATTCAATATTGTCGCGTACCTGGGCGGCGGATTGTGACAGATGTCCGGTGTTCATGCCGGTCTGTTTGGCCAGCTGTTCGATCTGGCTCATCTGGCGGTCCAGCCGCTGGTACAGTTCCTCGACCTTATGCTCGGTCTTTAAGTCTTCCGGGCGGACAGTCCACTGGTCCTGCATGACTTCTTTGAGCAGCGTATGATATTCCTTTCCGGTAAACAGCCTGCTCAACGCTGCTTTGTCCGGGGATGTCTGCTGTGCAAGCTGTTTTGCAAGCGTTTCTAACACTTCCTTTGCTGACAGCTGCGTATTCAGACGCAGATCATCCGCCTTGGAAAAAACTTCCCGGATCTGTGCTTCCAGCTGGGACGCCTGCTGTTTGGTCAATAATTCTGACAGCTGGCGCGGCTGTGTACTGTCTTTGGCAGCGTCTGCCTGCCCGTCTGCTTTTGCTCCGTCTGCCGCCTGTGCCAGAGCGTCCGCCTGCTGTTTGTCTGCGCCTGCCTGCGTCTGTAAATCCGCCGCCTGCCCATCCTTTGTAAAAAGTCCGTCCGCCTGCACGGCTGCGGTCTGCCCGTCTGCTGCCAGAACGCCTTCCTGTCCGGCCAGGCTCCCGCCTGCTGTCTGCAGACCTGCTGCTGTCTGATTTTCTACCACACCCTGTCCTGTGCCTGCTTCCGGCAGCTGCGCAGCGTCCAAAAACAACTGCGCTTCCTGTCCTGTGCCTTCCTTCCCCTGCAGGATTGACAAAATCTGCTGGTTCAGCTGCAGCAGGCGGGAAGCGCCGCCGTCTGCTTTTGCAAAGACGTCCGCAAGTCCATCCATCACCTGGTTCATTTCTGCAAGCATAGAATGCTGGTCATGCTGGTAATTTTCAAACTGCGACGCCATCTGGTCATTGACCGGGATCCCCAGCTTTGCCATCAAAACTGCCGTTTGCAGCGGGACATTCGGATTCTGCATCAGTGTATGGCGCATGGCTGACAGCGACTGGCGGTCAATCGGCATCCCTTCTTCCATCATGCGGTTTACCATATCGATCGTATCTTTTGTCATTTCCATGCCCGCGGCGTCCAGCGCCTTTTGGATCGTCGGGTTGAATGTCTGGCCTCCCATAAACGGCTTGATCGCGATCGTATTGCCGTCGTTGGATTTGACCTGAAAAAATACAGACTGCCCGAGCATCAGGTTCACGCTGCCCTCCAGCCTTGCCGAAATCGTCTGCCCGTTGCCAAGCCCCAGCAGTATTTTTGATCCTTCGATGGAATTCACACTGCCCTCAAATACTGCGCCTTCCTGCATTTGTGTAAATTCCGACACCAGACGCTGTGTCGCTACATTCCCCGTCTTTGCGGATGGTCCCGCAAGCGGGGCGTTGAGCATATTGGCGTACTGACCTATAAAGTCTGCAATCTGCATATCTTTCCTGCCTCCCGTACAATTCCACAATTTCTGTTTAATCTGTCAGCCCGGTAATAAACGTCTTGCGATGGATGGCGCATGGCCCCATTCGTTTGAGCGCGTCTCTGTGTTCCTGCGTCCCATATCCTTTATGCGCGGCAAATCCGTATCCGGGGTAGCTGCTGTCATATCCGGTCATGATCCGGTCCCTCGTCACTTTTGCCAGAATACTTGCCGCCGCGATGGAAATGCTTTTCGCATCCCCTTTGATAATCGGCACCTGCTCCATCGCAACACCCGGGATCGTAACAGCATCGTTTAACAATATATCGGGTATTATGCCAAGATTATTTATAGCTTCACGCATTGCTTCATAAGTTGCCTGCAGAATATTGATCTCGTCGATCCGCTGCGCGGACACAATGCCGACTCCCGCAGCCAGCGCCTGCTGCATAATTACGTCGAACAATTCCTCCCGCATGCTGGCGGACAGCTGCTTGGAATCGTTGATATATAAGATCTCGCAATCTTTGGGCAGAATCACCGCGCCTGCCACTACCGGCCCGGCTAACGGCCCCCTGCCTGCCTCATCAATCCCGCAGATCGCTGTATATTGTGCATAATGGCGTTCATAAGCTCCCATTTCATAGACCCGCCTTTGTTCCGCCTGGATCTTTTCTATCTTTTTTTGCGCCTGCGCAACCAGTTTCTGCACGCCGGCCCTTGTGTCGTCCTGATAAGCACATACAAAAGCAGGCAGCGTTTGTAACAAAGCTGCCTGATATTCCTTCCGGATTTGTGCAATTGTCTTTTGTTCCATGCATTCCCCCTGTTTGGTCTGCTAGTGAATTTTTCCCATTGAAGAAAACGGATAAATGCGGAAAAATACCCTGCCGATAATCTCCTGGCGCCTGACATAACCGACGGCCGCAAAACGGCTGTCCACACTGTCATTGCGGTTGTCGCCCAATACGAAGTATTCATCCTCTCCCAGTATTCTGGGCGTGGAGGCATACCCCGGACGGCTGATCGTCTCTGTCCCATAGTCTTCGTCAAGCGCTACGTCGTTGATAAAAATTGTCCCCTGCGTGTCAATCCGGATTTTTTCTCCCGGAAGTCCGATAATACGTTTGACATAAAACGTATCATCCTCATACCGGTACGGAAACGCAATCAGGTCAAACCGCTGCGGTTCACGGAAGCGGTACGTCAGCTTGTCCACCAACACCTGATCGCCGTCGTACAGGGTCGTCTGCATCGAGCCGCCCTCTACCTGTGTACGCTGTATCGCGTAATTTACAAGCAGATACGTGCAGACCGTAATAATAGCCAGATAAAAACACAGGCTGGCGATTTCCTTCCATACAGCCCTCATATATCTGTCTTTCACATCTATCACCCCGTCGGTTCATTGATCATCCATGGAAACGTCTGCTCTGTCCCGTGGTTCTTCCATTGTGATCCTGCCCAGTTTTCCGCTGCGGAACTCTTCCAATAACATAGCCGCCGCTTTTTCTGTATCCAGTTCACCGCCTTTTTTCAGACAGTTGCGGTTCTTCGCAACCTGCTCCAGCGCTTCCAGCGGAGTCTGAGCTGCGGATAGCGCGAACCGGTCTGCCAAAAGCCCCGGATAACGTTCCAGCAGTTCTTTTAACAGCTCAAACGCCAGTTCTTCCCGGTTTACAATCTCGTCTCTGATCGAACCGATATAAGCCAGATGCATCCCTATGATCTGATTTTCAAATTTCGGCCATAAGATCCCAGGCGTATCCAAAAGCTCGACTTGCTTATTCAGCCTGATCCACTGTTTGCCTTTTGTTACTCCGGGCTTGTTTCCGGTCTTTGCACAAGCTTTGCCTGCAAAAGAGTTGATAAATGTCGATTTTCCGACATTCGGAATACCTGCGACCATCGCCCGCACTGGACGGTTGATAATCCCGCGCTTTAAATTCCGCTCAATTTTCTCCCTGCAGGCGTCCTGAATTACGCTCTGCACATCCTTCATCCCGCCGCGGTTTCTGGCGTCCAGCCGGACCGCAAAGATGCCTTGTTTTTTATAATAGTCACACCATGCCTGGTTTTTCGCTTCATCGGCCAGATCCGCTTTATTCAGCAGAACCATTCTGGACTTCTGCCTGCCCAGCGTGTCAATGTCCGGATTGTGGCTGCTGATGGGAATCCTTGCATCCACCAGCTCGATCACGAGATCCACCAGTTTGATATCTTCCTGCATCTGCCGCTTCGCTTTGGTCATATGACCCGGATACCACTGATACTGCATATAAATATTCCTTCCTATTGAATAAGGCCCAGTTTATCCCGCGGTGCGATGATAAACCATGCTTTTCCAATAATATAAGATTCTTTGATATTGCCGATATTGGCAAATCTGCTGTCTTCACTGTTGTTACGGTTGTCGCCCAGCACAAAATATTCATCTTCTGCGAGCGTTATTTCGTTTTCTGCAAGTCCCGCATCCTCCATGCGCGCTGCTTCCACCTCTTCTACTAGTTCTTCGCCATTCACATAGACCCGTCCGTCTTTGATCTGCACGGTATCCCCGGGAACGGCGACCACACGTTTTAAGTAGTAATGTGTATTGGTATTTCCATTTGGCAGAAACGCAATGATATCTCCGGATTTTGGAGATATGAATTTATAAAAAAACCGGTCGATCAGCACCTCATTCACGTCTTCTAACTGCGGCGAC
>VSNY01000244.1 GCA_009774535.1 Lachnospiraceae bacterium | reverse complement strand
GTTATATGACCATGTACGTCTTTCTTGTGCTTGGCTCTGTGCTTTTGATCAGCAGGGATAACTTTGATCTGACAACGAACTTTACGGCCGTACTGGCCACTATGAATAATATCGGGCCGGGCCTTGGCGCGGTCGGGCCGACCGGGAATTTCGGCGGGTTTGGCGTGTTTTCCAAATTCGTTTTGATGTGCGATATGCTGATCGGCCGGCTGGAGCTGTTTCCGGTGCTGGCGCTGTTTGCGCCTGGCGTATGGAAGCTCCCGGCACGGCGAATCCGCAAAGAGTTCCGCAAGCTGGATGAAGAAGAATAAGAGGAGGCTTTATGGGAGATTCTATGCTGACATTAGATAAATTTGAGGAAGCAAGTGAAAAAGTAAAAGAAGTGATTCAGGAAACCAAGCTGATTTACAGCGATTACCTTAGTATGCAGTCCGGGAACAAAGTCTGGCTGAAACCGGAAAATATGCAGTACACAGGCGCGTACAAGCTGCGCGGGGCCTATTATAAAATCAGCACGCTTACAATGGAAGAACGCGAAAAAGGACTGATTACAGCGTCCGCGGGCAACCACGCGCAGGGAGTCGCCTATGCGGCAAAAAGCTACGGTGTGGAAGCCACGATTGTCATGCCGACCACAACGCCGTTAATTAAAGTCAACCGTACGAAAAGCTACGGTGCAAAAGTCATACTTTTTGGCGACGTCTACGATGAAGCCTGCGCGCATGCATACCAGCTGGCAGAAGAACATGGATATACATTTGTCCATCCGTTTGACGACCTTACCGTTGCGACCGGACAGGGAACGATTGCGATGGAAATCTTTAAAGAACTGCCGCTGGTGGAATATATTCTGGTTCCGATCGGCGGGGGCGGGCTTGCCACAGGGGTGTCTGTACTTGCCAAACTGTTAAATCCGAAAATAAAGGTAATCGGCGTAGAGCCTGCCGGAGCGAATTGTATGCAGGCTTCATTTGAGGCGGGCGAGGTCGTTACATTAGACGGAGTCAGTACGATCGCGGACGGCACTGCGGTAAAGACGCCTGGAAAAAATATTTTTCCGTATATCCTTGAAAATTTGGACGGCATTCTTACGGTATCGGATGACGATCTCGTTGTGGCATTTTTGGATATGGTAGAAAATCACAAAATGATTGTGGAAAATTCCGGCCTGTTAACGGTAGCCGCGTTAAAACAGCTGAATGTCACAGGAAAACGCGTCGTGTCCATTCTAAGCGGCGGAAATATGGATGTAATTACGATGAGTTCCGTCGTGCAGCAGGGGCTGATTTTCCGTGACCGTATTTTTACCGTATCAGTGCTGCTGCCGGACAAGCCGGGCGAACTGTGCAAAGTAGCGGATACGATTGCCAAGGAGCAGGGAAATGTGATCAAGCTGGAGCATAACCAGTTTGTATCTACGAACCGCAATGCGGCGGTGGAACTGCGTATTACAATGGAAAGTTTTGGAAAGGAGCATAAAAAACAGATTATGGACGCGCTCCGCCGGCAGAATTACCAGCCGAAGCTGGTGCGTACGAATCTGTAATTGGCAGCGCTGAGTGATTTTGTGCAGAATATCACTTGAAATCCGCGTTTTCCCTTGTTATACTTAACAGGAAAGATTTTACAAAGAAAGGAAACTTGGAAATGAATATTAGAGTGGAAAGAGTAAATCAGGTAAACAAGTTATTTGAAGTAATTGACAGCTGTACGATGAATGTGGAGCTTGTTACCGGAGAGGGTGACTGCTTAAACATGAAATCCAAGTTGAGCCAGTATTTGTCAATGACGCGGATGTTTGCGAACGGAGATGTACCGCAGATGGAACTGGTTGCGAAAAACGAGCAGGATGCGCAGAAATTAATAGATTTCTTAAAAGAGGATGCGAATGTTCCACAGCCATCGGATACATAACAAAGACAGCTGCAGCCGGAGTCCGGATGAAAGACTCCGGCTGTCATTTTAAAAGAAGGAGTTTTCATACCAATGACACAATATCAGACAGGAAAACGGATCACAGGATATCAGCCGGATTATGTGGTTTTTGATCTGGAGACTACAGGGATCAGCTGCGAAAAGGACAGCATTATAGAAATCAGCGCATTAAAAGCAGGCAGCGGCATTGTGACAGATACTTTTTCCACACTTGTCAATCCAGAGCGTGCGATTCCATATGGCGCGACGCAGATAAACGGAATTACGGATGAAATGGTGGCTGACGCGCCGCTGTTACAAGATGTGCTGCCGGAATTTTTGGAGTTTATCGGCGGCAATGTGCTGGTTGGTCATAATATCCATACGTTTGATCTTCGTTTTCTTGCAAAGGCAGCACGGGATCTGCTTGGGAAAGAGGTACCCAACGATTATATCGATACTTTGTATATGGCAAGGCAGTGTCTGCCGGATCTGCAGCATCATAAGCTGACCGATCTCGCGGCATATTTTCAGATCAATACAAAGGGGGCGCACCGGGCGTTGGAGGACTGCCGTATGAACCAGGCATGTTACGAAAAAATGGCCCTTCTGCAAAAAGAAATCTCAGTCGATGTGTGTCCGGTATGCAGCGGGGAACTTGTCAAACGCAATGGTAAATTTGGAGAATTTTATGGCTGCAGCAATTTTCCGCGCTGCAGATATACAAGAAATGCCAGGAAGTCAGAGTGAAATCATGAAAGAAAAAATACTGATCGTAGATGATGAAACCGCCATTGCTGATCTGGTGGGGGTTTATTTGGAAAATGAAGGTTATGAAGCATGTAAATTTCACAATGCTGCGGATGCGCTGCATTTTTTGGAACAGACGCAGGTAAGTCTGGCGGTGCTGGATGTGATGCTGCCTGACTTGGATGGTTTTGCGCTTTGCCAGAAGATCCGCGAAAAATATTTGTTTCCGATTATTATGCTGACCGCGAAAGTGGAAGATATGGATAAAATCACAGGGCTGGCGCTGGGGGCGGATGATTATATAACCAAACCGTTTCACCCGTTAGAACTGGCGGCCAGGGTAAAATCACAGATGCGCAGATATACGCGCTATAATAGATCAGAACATCATGCGTCCCAGGAACACGACTTCCGCGGGCTTTATATTTCCAAAAGCAGCCACAAATGTACCTTAAATGGAAAAGAACTGATTCTGACCCCGCTGGAATTTAATATTTTATGGTATCTGTGCGAACACCGGGGAAACGTCGTATCCTCAGAAGAATTGTTCGAGGCTGTCTGGGGCGAGCAGTATCTGGATAACAACAATACGGTTATGACGCATATCGCAAGAATCCGCGAAAAAATGAAGGAACCTGCCAGAAAGCCAAAGTATGTAAAGACGGTCTGGGGAGTGGGGTATACGATTGAATAAAAAAGGTATCAGACAAAACGATTCTTTAAAAAATCAGACAATTCTGCAATATCTGCTGGCAGTTCTTTTGTCTGCAGCACTGATTGCCGCAGCGGGCTTTCTTTCCTATTATGTGTGCAATAACCGTATCTGGTATGGAACGGAACTGCTGTACCCATTATTAACTTGGATGAAAGGACGTATCTTTACCGTATTTTTCTGCATGTGGCTTCTAAGCAGCGTGCTGTTGTCTTACTATTATCTGGCAAAGATTTTCCGCTATCTGCATGCCGTTGTGCTGGCTTCAGGACAGCTGGCGCAAAAGCCGGACCAGCCCGTCGAACTTCCGGCGCCGTTACGGAATGTGGAAGATGAATTAAACCTGTTTCGGGAACAGGCGCTGCGCAATGCGCTATTGGCCAAAGAGGCGGAGCAGCGCAAAAACGATTTAATCGTCTATCTGGCCCATGACCTGAAAACGCCTTTGACAAGCGTGATCGGCTATCTGACGCTGCTGCAGGAAGAGCCGCAGATTTCCGAACAGATGCGTACCAGATATACGGGAATCGCATTGGAAAAAGCGTTGCGCCTGGAAGATTTGATCAATGAGTTTTTTGAGATTACCAGGTTTAACCTGACAGCGCTGACGTTAGAGACCGAGGTATTGCATATCAGCCGTATGCTGGAACAGATTGTAAGTGAGTTTGAGCCGGTACTGGCAGAAAAAGAACTGCGCTGGCAGACGAAGATCGAGCCGGACGTCCGGCTGACGTGCGATGTGGACAAAATGCAGCGGGTATTTGATAACTTAATCCGCAATGCGGTTAATTATAGCTATTCCGGGACGGAGATTTTTTTGGAGATGTCTGTAGTACAGGGGATCGTAAGGATTTGTGTGAAAAACCATGGGCGTACGATTCCGCCGGAAAAGCTGTCGCATATTTTTGAACAATTTTTCCGGGTAGACGCTTCCCGCGCTTCGGCAACCGGAGGGGCCGGACTGGGGCTTGCGATTGCGAAGGAAATTGTGGAACTGCATGGCGGCAAGATTCTGGCAGAGAGCGCAGAGGAAACGATTGCGTTTACGGTGGAGCTGCCCGGGGCTCTTGAAAAATCCAGAGATTTCGCTTTTAGATGTGAAAAAGAGTAAAGATTACCGGATTTTTAATAGATATAGAAATAGGGACAGAT
>VSNY01000243.1 GCA_009774535.1 Lachnospiraceae bacterium | reverse complement strand
GTATAGTATTAATGGTAAAACTGATATCACCAAATTTACAAAAAGTTTATAAAGCCTGCGTTTACCGTGTGACCATTCCCATCCCTGGTTGCATCTTAGATTTATTTGGAGTATAATAGCAAAAACATCATTCAGAAAGGCATCCATATGAATACAGTAAGATCCATCCAGGACGAGATCCTAAAGTTAAAAAAAGAAAAAGACATCTGCATCCTCGCCCACGCATACCAGAGCCAGGATATCTGGGAAGTCGCTGACTTTGTCGGCGATTCTTATGGTCTCAGCCTGCAGGCTGCAAAAGCCGCCCAGAAAAATGTGCTGTTATGCGGCGTGCGTTTTATGGCGGAAACTGTAAAAATCCTGTCCCCGCATAAGAACATATTTTTGTCGCATCCGCAGGCAGGATGCCCGATGGCGCAGCAGATCAGCGCCAGCCAGCTTACCGAATTAAAAAAACAGTACCCTGGTTATACCGTTGCCGCCTACATCAATACTACTGCAGAACTAAAGACCGTGTGTGATGTATGCGTCACTTCCTCCTCCGCCGTAAAAATCATCCGCAGTCTGGACAGCCGGAACATCTTATTTGTTCCAGACTGCAATCTGGGCGCCTGGATCGCAGGACAGGTGCCGGATAAAAACATCCGTCTGGTCTCCGGCGGCTGCCCGGCCCATGCAGGCATTTCACCGCAGCGGGCAGAACAAATGAAAAAACGCTATCCGGACGCAAAGCTGCTTGTCCACCCGGAATGCCTGCCCGAAGTGTCCGCGCAGGCTGATTATACCGGCAGTACCACCGAAATTATGGATTATGCCAAAAACAGCCCGGATACCGCTTTTATCATTGGGACGGAAAACAGTATTGTAGAACATCTGCAATTTGCCTGCCCGGAAAAACAGTTTTATGCATTGTCAGAAGACTGCGTCTGCAGCAATATGAAACTGACTACCCTGATGGATGTATGGCATTGTGTCCATGGGACTGGCGGCGAACAGATCACGCTGGCGGATTCTGTCATTGCACAGGCCAGACGGTGTATTGATACGATGCTGACGCTTGGATCATAACCTGCCGGGCAAAAAACTACACGGACACAGGCAGTCCGGGAAAATCCCTTCTTCCTGCGTCCGGTTTTTTCTTAAATGATTCCCAATTCCTGCACCCTTCCATAGACCCGTTCAAACACATATCCAAGTTCTTTATAATGTTTGCTTTGCGACAAATCCACAAACTTTTCTTCATTAAATTTCAGATCTGTCTGATCCACATACTGAAACGCAAGTTCCCGAATCGTTTCTTTTGTATTGAACATCTGGCTAAGCGTATCCCCCGCTTCGACCTTAAAATAATCCGCCACCAGCGCGCAATTCAAATCAAACATCGGCGCTACCGCTTCGAGCTGCCCTGTATCATTGTTCATCATAAATCCATAATTCTGTGTATGCCTGTCCGTATTGATAATAATGTAATCCAGCACGGGTATGCATGCGAACTTACACCCCCACCGTTCCAGACATAAGTCCCGGAATTCAATTTTGCGGCGCTTACAGTAATCCATCAATTCCCATGCTTCGATAAAAGACTGCTCCTCACGAACAAAATTCTGGCAAATCGATACATATGTCGTCCCGCGCGCCGTTTCTTTAATATCGCTTAAATAGACGATACTGTCCAGGCGGTTTTCAAAGCATTCCAGTATTTCCGAAGCCAGTACTTCCATCCTTGTATTTACATACTCATTTGTCTTATCTGATTTCAATAAATACAGACTGTCGCCCAGATAGACCCAGCCTTTGCGGAATAACCCTTTCGTTGTCAGCTCCGGACAAATCGCACTGGTCGTAATCGTAGGAGAAAATCCGCTTAAGGACAAATCCAGGATATCTTTCAGCTGGTTCTGGCGGATATTGATCTTGCCCCAGTATGCCGGTTCTTCATCTTCCTTTACCCAATAGCTGTCCACAATCGATACCCCTTTGCATTTAATACAGATATTGACTCTGTTATCCGTGGAATCTACTTGTGGTATCTGGAAGGCCGCATAAATCTGTTTTGCATTGTCCCTTGACAGCGATAACACTCTGCTGCTCAAATATGCCTTTACGGCCTGTATATTATGTAATATATCTTTCATTTTTGTGGAAAGCCTGATATTTGACCGCAGGCAAAACGGAAGCAGGTCATTGCGTATCACTTCAACTACAAAATCTTCCAGATCAAAATATAACACTTCTGTATTTTTTAACATCAAATACATGACTTATCATCTACTTTCTATCTTTCCCATACATCTTATAAATTGGCTCACAATAATCTGTCCTTTTGACTATATCGCAGTCTTGGAACATCTTTTGCCAGCCGTATCCTGTTATCAGTTTCAAATGATATATATATTAATATATATAAACTTCGCAGCGCTTACCTATACTTTTGCATTTGATTTTAAGCGTTCCTGCTTGGTCTTATCTTCCTTTTTCTTCTTTTTTCTTCCTTCCCCCTCTTTTCTCTTTGCCCCATCCTCTTCTTTTTTGGATTTTCTGGCTTTTTTATAACCGTTGATATCATACTTTTCTTCGTATTCTTCAAAATACACTGCGTAATCTGAATTTTTCCGTTCGCGGACATTTTGGACATATCCATGGATATCAAATTCAGAAGATCCCAGTTCAATCATCGCTACCGCGACATTGGAGCAATGCGCCCCGATTCGTTCCAGATTTGCCAGCAGGTCGTTGAACGCAAACCCCTGTTTTAGTTCACATTTTCCATGCTGCAGGCGCTTGATATGGCGCAGCTTTAATTCATCGCACAAGATGCCGATCAATTCGCGCAGCGGCTCTACCCGGTACACCGTTTCCTGATCATCTTCCATAAATGCATTCACGGTCAAATCCACGATTTCGCAAACAGCCGATTCCAGCACCCCCAGCTCATACATTCCTTCTTTGGAAAAGCTCGTCTTTTTTTCAAACAGCTCGTTTGCCACTTTGGAAATATTGCTGGCATGGTCGCCTAACCGCTCAAAATCGCTGAGTGTATGCAAAAACTTAGATACCTCGCTGTTTTGCGCAATGGTCATTTCCCGCCCGGTCAGCTGCATCAGATAAGTTCCCAGCTTGTCCTCGTATTTGTCGATCAGATTTTCTTTTTCCTGTATTTTATGATATTGTTCTTCTGAATATTCCGTCAATAGCCCGAGCGCATAAGCAATATTTTTCCTTACCTTTTTGGCCATTCCATTCATTGCCTGGTGGCTCTGCGCGATTGCTAACGCCGGGTAAGCAAGAAACCGCTCTTCCAGCAGGTCGAAATCTGCCTGGTCTTCTTTATCCTCTTCACTGTCGCGGATCAAAAAGAATACGAATTTTTCTATTCCTTTAATAAACGGGCATAAGACCAGAATCGTCGCCATACGGAAAACCGTATTCAGCAGCGCGATACGCACAGGGTTCATAACCAGCCCCATAAACTCAAAATGCACAATGGCATGCGACGTATAAAAAAATACAGACCAAAACAGCATCCCAAATAAATCATTAATCAGATAAATAAGCGCTGTCCTTCTGCCGTTTTTATTCGTCCCGATGGACGACAGCAGCACCGGACAAGCGGCGCCGACGCCAATACCCATCGTAATTGGCAGCGCTGCCGCAAATGTAATGCCTCCGGTCACAGACAACGCCTGCATAATGCCGACTGACGCAGACGCGCTCTGCAGCACCGCAGTGAACAGGATACCAACCAGAATACCCATAAATGGATTTGTAAACATCGTCAGCGCGTTTACGAAATGCGCATTGCTTTTTAATGGAGACACCGCGCCGCTCATCGTCTGCATCCCTACCATCAAAATGGAGAATCCGAGCATAATATCACCGACATTATGGTAAGAAGCTTTTTTCAGAAACATTTTAAACACAATACCAATAATTGCGACAACCGAGGAAATTGTTGCTGTAGACAGCATCTGTGCGATTCCTCCGGTGCCTTCGATATATGACAGACATAGAATCCAGCCCGTAATACTTGTCCCGATATTTGCACCCATAATAATGCCGATCGCCTGCGAGACTTTCATCATCCCTGCATTTACAAACCCTACGACCATCACGGTCGTTGCTGATGACGACTGGATAATCGCCGTCACTGCGGTTCCGAGCAGGATTCCCTTGAGCGGGGTGTTGGTCAGCCGGTATAAAATCAATTCCAGCTTCTCGCCCGCTGCTTTCTTTAACCCGTCGCCCATCAGGGACATACCGAATAAAAACAGCGCCACACCGCTTAATAACGATAAGATTAGCGTAAATCCTTCCATATTTTTTCCCTTTTCATCCGTATGAGACCTGCTCCAGTCTATCGCATCTGCCGTTAATCCAAAGACTATATCAGGTTCTTTCTTTTTCAGTTACATATGTTTACATATATTTTACATTCTATCACATCTTATCCTAAAATGGAAGGAAAATCAAATTCATACAGAGATTTCGCTTTTAGTATTTATATTTATTCAATTATAGATTTTTAAAGAATAGGGATAAAAAGAAGAATGCC
>VSNY01000242.1 GCA_009774535.1 Lachnospiraceae bacterium | reverse complement strand
CTGCCCCGCCTCCCACTGGTGGTGCTGCATATGAAATTTTTCGCAGTACTGCCTGACACTTTCCAGTACCATCCCGCGTGCTTCCTGTTCCGTCATCTGTTCAAACATGTTTCTCTCTGTTTCTCCTGTTTTTTCCAAAATGAATGCTTCCGGTTTCAAAACCGCAGGCAACGCTTCAGGCAGACAGCCCGTTTTCTTCCGTCAGTTCCCGGTACTTACTCCAGACATCGCGCAGCCCCATCTCAAATGCCTGTCTGCCCCTTTTAGCTATGGTCTTCAGGATCATCCCGGAAAAGAAACTCAAAAGCGCGGCCAGCACAATGAATTCGCACGTTTATTGTATTCATGTTTAATCTCCTTTCCCGATCCCAACAGCCATATACCCTTGCGGCATAGGGAATCTACTGCCTTGCAATATATCTCCAGAAAAATCCTTTCGTGCTGCCGCTGAAATTACGCCCGGTAAAAATCCAATCTTCCTGTGCAACCGCATTTTCATAATAGGTCCGTGTGTGAACCAGGCTCCGCTTCATTTCATGAATCGGGGTCACAGCGCCTACCGCCAGCACTGCCGCCAGCAGGCAGATCCGGTATGTATGGATGCCACGCCTGCGTTCCCATGTATCAAATGCATGGATGCACCAGAGCATAACAAGAAACAATCCCGGGATCGACGCGCGCATACAAAAATCATTGGAATGACCAATCAGTATCAGTGGAATCACATACAGCCAAATTCCATTCAGCGCAAACAGCTTGCGATCCTTTACCATCGGATACAGCAAATAGAAAAATACGCCCGCTTCCACCGAATAAAAAAATGTCAGATTGATCCAGTAATATACCGGCGTCTGCCATGGCTCATACGGAAGATTCCGAATGCGCCAGACCACTGCCGCCGCGCCAGCAGCTATCGCCAGCCAAAAGAGCCTGCGGCCCCATCCTTTTATCGCAAGCGTTGCTACTATCAAAAAAACAGCCGACGCCAACACGATTCCTAAAAAAAGGATAAACACTCTATGCTCTGCATTCAATACCTGCAGGCTTTCCCGCATGGAATGATTGCCGGACAGATAAATGGCACTGAGCGCCGCTGTTACACCACCGCCCACCATATTCTGCACGCTGCCCCAGTTATGCAGGCACTCTGCCAGCAAACTGCGCACTGTGCGGTACCCGGTGTTCCAGACAGACCTGCGAATCATAAAATAAAGCAAATACGGCAAGATTCCGATAAACGGCAGCGTACACGAAAGAATCATAAGCGACGAAAGGAATACCAGGTTACGTGGTTTCTCTCCCAGAAAGACAAGCGCAGAAAACAGCCATGCCGGAACCGCCTGATTGTAGACCCAAAACAGCTGCGTGGTTACCGCTGAAAACTGATAATACTGCGGCCACCATTCCAAATGGGGTTCGCCAAAAATCTGAAACGGATCTGCCGTACCGAGCAGCACGCCAAGTGCATCCGGCGCGCTGAAAAAAACCAGCAGGACAAGCGGCCAGACAGAGATCTTTTTCCTGTACACACAGATCAGTGCATACGTCAGTAAAATCCCCGCCGCTGTCCATAAATACTGCATGGCCCAGCCTGCCCCGGTTCCGAACAATTTTCCTGCTGCCGCTGCCGGAAGCCAGCTGCCGATATAATAGACCACGCCCCTGCCCTGCAGCCCGGATTCTGTCAAAACCTCTTTTACTAAAGGCCATTTTTGCTCTGTCAGCAGCAGGAAGATTTCATTGCGGAAAGCATGGTCTGTATTCTGCCATACATAGCCCCCTACTCCGGACAGACCCACCCACAGAAAAACCATCAAAACCACTACCGCTGCTTTGATCCATTTTTCTTGCCGCAAAGCTCTGGTTGTTCCGACTTGTCTGCAAATGTCTTCCACATCCCGATCCATTCTACTACATGATTTCGTTCCTTTTTTGAAACATATTTCCCGTTCCCCTAAGCAAATTACCACGGAAACCACCACTACCGCTACTACGGGAAACCCAATATACCATCTGCACCATCCCACGCAGAAAATGACCACTGGCAGCGCCAGATAAAAATAAGATCCAGCTAAAATAACTCTATGTATTCTGCCCGTGCTGCTGTTCATATGTCCTGTTGCTCCCTCTCTTCCGTAGATTCTTCTAACTCAAAAAATTATGATAAAATAACTGGTCAATGGATCTTCAGCTGGCGCTTCCAATATTTTAATGTCATCAGCCGCCTGCCATCTTTTTGATATGCTTCCTTCGCCTTACGGTATCCCTTACATGTAATGGCCGCCGTCTGCATGACCTTGATAACTGCAAGCACTATCTGTATAAAGGAACGCTGCGTGATAAACGCTTTATTGCTCATAACTTCATAATTCATTACACGCCTGCGCCTGTAAAAATGGACGCCACGCACCGAAGCCATCGGCGCAATATTATCCCCTTTTGCCGGCAGAAGCAGTCCGTTGATGGTAAAGATCCTTTTTTTCCTGGAACTGCCTTGTCCATAATCCTGTCTGCTTGCTTCATATACCCGCTGGTCAAACCCCATGTCCAACTCCTCCAGTTCCTGCGCCTGGTATCCGCAGCGGATCAGATCCTGGTTCAATGCCTCGCCATCCTGGCGCATCAGCCATGCCGGACCTTTCAGAAAATCACGGACCCCGCGCAGGTACAGTTCTACATTTTTATACCGATAATAGGTGATCTCCCTGAGACAAAAAGCCAGCATCTGCCGCAGCACCGTATGCAGCCGGTACGCATCTCCCTGCAGCGCCGACATGATCATGCAGTTGCGTACAACATAATACTCCAGGTAAGACGCATACTTATACTCAAACGGGTCATGCCAGACACAGATCCCGTTCATCAGAATCAGATGTTTCATATTCCGTATCGAATACTCCACATCATCAATTTTAATAAAAAACGGAAACGGCAGGTTATCATCCTCTGCCACGCACAATGGAAAACAACAGTACCACCATGCGATATAGCTGGTATATTCCTCAATTTCGTTATAAATACAGTTCCTGACTTCGCGCAGATCCAGGCCGTCTTTCAGCGGACTGACCATGCCCGTATCCAGATGCCAGACTGCACCGCTCTCATGCTGGATACACTGCTGGTCGAGACGCAGCATCGCACCTCCAATAAAAGTATCCCGGTATTCTTCCCTTACAAGTGTCAGCAGCATATAAGTCCTTTCCAGCGCCTGCGGCTCGATCACCACATCATCGTCCATCAGCAATACATGCGTAATTCCAAGCTTCTCCCGGTTCCGCTTCATTTCAATCATGCATCTTGTAAAACCGCCGGTTCCTCCAAGGTTCGGGTTTGGATAAATATGCACATGTTTCATCCCCATCCTGCCCGGATCCAGTGTCTTTCCATTATCCGCTATCAGTATCTCCAGACGGCCACAGAGCGGGGAATCTTTATTTTCCATAATCTCCTTTTGAAGAATCCGCAGGTTCTTTTCCACATACCGTTCTCTGCGGAAGGTACAGATTCCCACCCCGATTTTTACATCCCGCAGCGTCTGCTGTTCTGCCTGGCTGCAATAGGCCCCGCCATAAAAAATCCCGCCGTCCTCCAGCGCTTCCAGCCGGAAGGACAGCATCCCCCTGGCATTTTTGATATCGCAGGAAACCGTAAACTCCTGTCTGTCCGCTGTATCCGCGATACTCTCGCCCAGAATCCTTTCAATCCGGTTCTCATGCAGCAGGTACTCTGTCACCAGCGTTACCTTAACCTTCCCTTTCAGTGCAAGACGCAGGGACAGGTTGTTCAGAATCGTGTATTTCTTCCATTTGTCAATCGAGCATCCGTTAAAATACGTATTAAAGCCAACCGGCTTCCCTTTCTCAAGACGCAGGCTTCCTTCACTGTAATGATAGCTGATTCCTTGCGCTGCCCCTCCGCATTCCCCGGGTTTTCCCGTCTGCATCCCCGTACAGGCTGCTTTCCTGAAATACAGTTCCTGTTCCGTGCATTTACCAATCTGCGGAAATAAAATCCTTTGAATAACCACGTCTTTCTCCTCTTTCTTTCCCTGTTTTATCTCACAGCGCATGGCTGCACAGCCTGCGCGCCAACTTATCAGAATCCGACACATACAACAGCCGCTCCATCCGCTCCCCGCATACTTGCCCGCGGCGTTTCTGCCGATAATGCCCCAGGACTCCCCTGCCCCACCTGCAGTCCACGTCCTTAAGCGCAAGGAACTCCTGGAACATCAGCTGTCTTTTGGCAAGGCGGATGATCTATTTTTTCAGATGGTTCACGGACTGGCCTGCCATACGTACTGTTTCCGCCGTCCGTCCCTGTCACTTCATCCGCCAGTACCATCCGCCAACCGCCCGGCGGATGCGGCTCCCTTTTGGCAGCACGGCTTTCGCCGCACGCCTTGCAAGATCCACTGTTTTTTCCGCAAACGTCCATCCCGCTCCGCTGTCTGCCATCCCCGCCAGCAGCTTTTCATAATAAGGCGTATTTCTCGCCGCCTCCCAGAATTCCGTCCCGTAATCCTCTCCTGGGTCCTGCCAGGGCTTTCTGCCGCCCGCATAATGAATGAT
>VSNY01000241.1 GCA_009774535.1 Lachnospiraceae bacterium | reverse complement strand
GTCATATTGATTATGGAATCGGCCGCGTTCTCTTTGCCGGAGAAGCAGCGGGGTTTTTAAATCCAATGGGCGAGGGGATCTCTGCGGCGATGGAAAGCGGATACCATGCTGCCAGTGCGGCGGCCTGCCATTTTGGAAGCCTGGAGCGGATTTATGCGGACTACAGGCAGAACGTGGAAGGCTTGCGGGGATATATGCAGCGGCAGTGGAGTCTGGTCGGGAGTATGGCTGGCACTTTTCGGGAGATGGAGTAATCGGCAGGCCGCGGGGCCTGCTGCTTAATCTGTCGTTTCGCGGCGGATCAGGACGGGCGTGATATTTTTATGTACCAGTTCCGTCTGCGGCGTCGGGCGTCGTTTTTTGCGTTCTTCCATCAAAGATACGAGCAGTTCCATTGCCGCATACGCGATCTTGTCAATCTGCTGGCCAACCGTACTGATCGGAATGATGGCGTCGCTTGCGGCCGGGGAATCGTCAAATCCGATCAGGCGGTAGGTATCCGGCAGGCAGCCGTGTTTGCGGACAATCATGTGCAAAAGGCTGATGGCATGCGTGTCATTCGACAGGAACAGCCCCTTTTTCTGATGCGGATATTTCTGTTCCAGATAGGTATAGATTTCTGCCATACACGTATGAATTTCCTGGCGGGAATGGCCAAGATCGCGTATGATAAGTTCATGCGGAATCTGGTTTTGTGTACAAGTATCCTGAAATCCAAGGATACGTCCATACGCAGGGACGTTTTCAGGCACCTTAGAATTAATATGCACCAGCACGTCGCAGTGGCTGCGGATCAGCAGGCTGGTTCCCTGTACGGCGCCCATATAGTTATCCGTGCTGATACTGTTAATATACTGGTCTTCACGTTCAATCCCAACAATCGGAATGTTGCAGGAAGCAAGTTCTTTGGACGGAATGGTATGGCTTAAAATAATCATGCCTTCGATTTTATAGGAAAGCAGTTCCTGAATATATTTCCGTTCCGCTTTTTCGCCGCTGCGGCTCGTAAAGATCAGGAACTTATAACCAAAATCTTCATACGTATCCAGGATCTGGTTCAGCATTTCCGCGTAATAATGCAGATAAAGATTCGGTACGATAATGCCGACAAATTCACTTTTGCCGTTGGCGAATACTTTTGCCAGCTTGTTTTCCTGATAATTCAAATCTGAAAGCGCTTTGGCGATGATCTCCTGGCTTTCTATGGTCAGCGAGTCCGGGTTGTTAAAATATCTGGATATGGTTGTTTTTGAAAAATTCGTGTATTTTGCAATGTCTGCAAAGGTAATCTTTTTTTTATCCATAAAAGGCGCCTCCAAAGGAATATATTTTCGTATTTTAGTATAGCAGGATGGAAGGCGGAAAGCAACTTAAAAATAACTGGTTATGTGACCGGTCACAAAATGTTTTGTAACCGGTCCGGTCAGACAAGGAACAGTTACACGTTTTTAACATAAATTTCAAAAAAAGGTTGACACACAAATAATAGAATGTTAAAATACAATTACAAAGTAACCGGTACCATTACTAGTACCATAACTAGTAATGCGTAAAATATTACAATCATCGAATAGAAATCTGCATTACGCAGGAAAGGAGGACATTATGGAAATACAGTATTTAGGAACAGCGGCAGCGGAAGGATGGCCGGCGTTATTCTGCAGCTGTGAGATCTGTAAACAGGCAAGAGAAATAAGAGGAAAAGAACTGCGTACGAGGACACAGGCAGTCATCGATGGAAAACTGCTGATCGATTTTCCGCCGGATACCTATGCCCACGCGCTGACGAACCAGCTGGAATTAGGCAGCATCCGGCATCTTTTGATCACACATTCCCATATGGATCACTTTTTCCCGGTAGAACTGATTCACCGTCATGAGCATTTCGGACACAACGCGCCGGGGTTGCTGCACGTATATGGGAACGAAGCTGTGGAAAAGGCGTTTTATGATGCGGTGCTGATCGACCGTTTCCGCGTACATCCGCTGGATGATGCGGTTCGTTTTGTGAGGATTGCGCCATTTGAAGACTTTATGGCAGACGGCTATCATGTCATTCCGGTTCCCGCAGATCATGACAAACGGGAGACCTGTCTGATTTATATGATTGAAAAAGAGGGAACCTGCCTTTTATACGGACATGACACAGGCATGAACTTAAGTAAAGAAGCATGGGAGTGTATTTTTGACCATACATACAGTCTGGTTTCGTTGGATGCAACGATGGGAAACAAGCAGATTGACGGCTACCATATGGGACTGCAAGACGATCTTGCATTTATAAAGATGCTGGAGGAACATGGATGTGTAGATCAGCATACAGTCAAGGTAATCAACCATTTTTCCCATAATGGGAAAATGACCCACGCACAGCTGGAAGCGTTCGCGCAGGAACATGGAATGATAGCGGCCTATGATGGAATGAAGGCAGTATTTTAATAACAGAAGATCAGGAAAAATCGCTTAGGGCTATAAATAGAAAGAGAGGAATCTATGGATTATCGGAAAGTTGCACAGCAGATTTACGATCAGGTAGGAAAAAAAGAAAACCTGATATCCGCCGCGCATTGCGCGACAAGGCTGCGTCTTGTAATTGCGGATAATGACAAATGTAACAGCAAGGCAGTCGAAGAGATCGAAGGAGTGAAGGGTGTGTTCTTTGCTTCCGGGCAGCTCCAGATTATTCTTGGCACGGGGACTGTCAATAAGGTATACGATGAATTTTTACAGGTGTCCGGTCTGTCAGCGGCGACCAAAGCGGAAGTCAAGCAGGCGGCAGCGGCGCAGCAAAACATTTTCAAAAGGGCAATTAAAACACTGGGAGATATTTTCGTACCGATTATTCCGGCCATTGTTGCCAGCGGTTTTCTGATGGGAATTATGGAAGCGCTGAACTTTATGGTAAGCAATGGATTCGTATCATTGAATACAGAAAGTTCCCTGTTTGTATTTGCGAAACTATTCAGTAATGTGGCATATACCTTTTTGCCGATTTTAATTGCGACAAGTGCGGCAAAAGCGTTTGGAGGGAATCCATATCTGGGCGCCGTAATCGGTATGCTGATGATCCATCCGGATCTGCAGAATGCATGGACAGTTGCGACGCAGGGGGTACAGGTCAGACAGAGCGTATGGTTCGGCCTGTATGAGATCGACCTGATCGGTTACCAGGGGCATGTGATTCCGGTTATTATTGCCGTATGGGTGATGTGCCTGATTGAAAAGAAGCTGCATAAAATCGTACCAGAAATGTTCGACTTGTTCGTAACGCCTCTGGTCAGCGTTTTTGTAACCGGATATCTGACCTATTCTATGATCGGTCCGGTATTTGTCATTATTGAAAATGGAATTATCAGCGGTATTCAGTGGCTGATTGCACTGCCGCTGGGAATCGGAAGCTTTGTCATGGGCGCGCTGTATGCACCGACGGTAGTGGCAGGCGTTCATCATATGTACACGATTATCGACGTCGGACAGCTGGCCCAGTATGGCGTCACTTACTGGCTGCCATTGGCATCCGCGGCAAATCTGGCCCAGGGTGCGGCAACGCTTGCGGTAGCATTAAAAACAAAAAATACAAGAACAAAATCCATGGCGCTTCCATCCGCATTCAGTGCATTTATGGGAATTACAGAACCAGCGATCTTTGGTGTCAATATGCGTTACCTAAAACCGTTTATCTGCGGCTGTGCCGGAGGCGCGGCTGGCGCGCTGTTCGCTTCGATTACAAAGCTTGGCGCGAGCGGAACAGGTGTGACCGGACTATTTGGCGTATTGCTGTGCTTAAGTATGCCGATGCAGTATATTCTAATGATGGCAATCTCCATCGGCGTTTCTTTTACGTTGACCTGGATGTTTGGCTACAAAGACGAAGAGCCGAAACAAACCGAATCCGAAAGCAGCACCCGGACAGCACCTGAGCAGCCTGCACCGGATGCGGAAAAAGTGATCTATGCGCCAATCCAGGGAACCGTGATTTCAAGAGAGCAGATCCCGGATGAGACATTTGCATCAGGCGTCTTAGGGGACGGCGTCGGCATAGAACCGGAAAAAGGAGAAGTTACAGCGCCGTTTGACGGAGAGATTTCTTCCCTGGCAGAAACAAAGCATGCCATTGGCATCAGCGGTCCGGGAGGGATGGAAGTCCTGATTCATGTCGGGGTGGATACGGTAAAAATGAAGGGCGATGGATTTACACTGTTTGTGCAGGAAGGGGAGAAGGTTCGCGCAGGGCAGAAACTAATGACATTTCGGATTGATCAGATACGCGCTGCGGGATATCCTGCGACTTCTGCGGTGCTGCTGACGAATAGTGATGAGTATGCATCCTGCAATGTGGTGAAGACAGGGAGTGTTAAGCAGATGGAAAAGATGATTTCGGTAGAGTAGGATTGTGCAAACCGGACGTGACCGGGGCAGCGGAACGGGATGGCCGCCCGGCGGCATAGGATTGAGCGGACTGGGGCAACGCTGCGGTGAACAATCGCTAACTGCGACTAAGACAGTCGGCGTGTGGGCCTCCTGCCTAAGTCTCCGTAAGCGCTGGATTTCACCTCCGCTAAAAGCGCCCCTC
>VSNY01000240.1 GCA_009774535.1 Lachnospiraceae bacterium | reverse complement strand
TCCATGTAGAGGTTGCCGTGGAAAAATACTTGCGAAAGCTGAGTCCCTCCCTTTCAATGCGCATGATGTTCGGAAAAAGCTGCGGATTCATCCGGTATATGATATTGTTCAGGCTTTCTAAATGAATCAGAATAATATTTTTATCCATTTGTTCATTTCCTCAGTTTCCACAGTCAGGAAAAAGACTTTGGTCAATCATGTCACACATAAGTTCTTTTGCCGAGATAACAGGTATTTCCCGCATGCTACATATCTGTGCTTCTATCTGTGGGTAATCCAGAAGCGGTGTGACCAATACTAAGTCAAGTTTTTCCCTAGCGACAAGTTCCTTGATGGTGACGGTTTCTATGTTCTCAAACCGGGACTCTTTGTTTTCATCAACCGTGCATACGGATTCCAGTTGCGTCACATCTATGTTTCTCAGAATCAACTTTCCCAACTTACCTACTCCGTAAACCGCAATATTTCTGTAATCGTTCCTATGAAAATATCTTGTCAGATTTTTTCCCAGATCCACAAAGAGCTTCGGTTTTTCCATCAGTTCATACAGTTGAATAAAAAAGTCCCTCTCGCAAACATTCATACCACTTTCCTTCCTTACAACTACGCAGTTGCCTTCCCTTTATACGATTACAGAAATAATCTGACTCTGATACTCCTCATCATGTACCTCCTCCACTAACGCTGGCGGAAGCTGCGATACATACTTTGTGGGATTAGGCACTTTTATACCCGCCCCTGCCCGGTACCACTCATACTCCATATCAATCTGCCCGATATCAACGACCTGATGCCCGCTTTGTATCAAGTCATATGCCAATATCTTTCCCACAGGTCCAAGCACACACAGAATCAGTTTATCTTCGGAAATCCTTTCCGCTTCTTTCAAAATATCCTGATACCGCTCATGGGCATTTTTAGTCGGGCAAAGAATCCTCTGAACGGATTTTGCATTGTCTAATAAGTCGTTTCCCTGCCCGGTCCTTGTCTTGGCTCCTTCAATCAGTACAACGTCCCTGCCTTGCCAAATCCTTTTGATAATCCCATATCTCCTTGCCGCGTCTTCCCTGTTCTTCGCTTGAAAATAACACTTGAACAGATAGGCGTCATAATAAACCCTATCATAATCCAACAGCGATGCATGAAAAGCCCGCACTTCTTCCGTCATGTATTCGCGGATACCATCTTTATCACTTTCTGTGTAGGTGTCTATGCTGCCGTAATTATTTGCCAGTGCGATCAGTACGTTGTCCTTATTGCACCGGATAACCTCCTTCAGCCTGTCTCCCAATTCCTTCACATATTTTTGGTACGGCAGCCGTTCCCTGCCCGCCATCATCTCAAACTCCCCGTCGCCAAATCGGATTAGGGAGCATTTCTCTTCCACAATCCTCCTGACAGCCTCCTCGTCTCCGTGCAATATGGGAAATTTGTATTTCCCCTTTTCCAGATTGTCCGCAATCTCATAACCGATATTTGAGAATCTGATCTTAACAATCTTTTCTAAATCCTCCAGTCGTTTTTCTAAAATATCTATTTTTCGCCCCTTGCCGTCAAAATACCGTCTAGCCATTTCACTGTTGTCTGCCACATCAAAATAACAGAATACCTTCTTCCTATCAAAACCAGATTTTTCTATCTGATATAAAACGGCATCGTACTGCATCACTGTAACAATGATGATATCTGCATACCGCAGCGCTTCCCGAAAACTGACGACTCGTTTCCCCTGAAAGTTTTTCCCCCACCGCTCAGGATCATTATCGATGTATCCCTCGATTTCTTCGCCATAAACGTAATTCAGCATTGCAATTTTGCAGCCTTTTCCTGTTCCCCAAACATATATTTTCACTTCTGGCATCCTCCTCGGGAAATTTTGTTCTCCTTCTATATTTTGCTCAATTTCACTTAAATTTGCTACAGTCACAGATTACCTTTTTCCGTATTTCCTCTAAAACCCTCCAACTCAACGCCGGATTCTCATAACCCTGTAACTGTCTGCAAATATCCTGCTGAAACCTAGTAACTGTAATGATTACATATCCCTTAAAACTTCGTAATATTTCCGGAGAATAAATTTTAATCCCATGATATTCCAACCCCCACTTACTCATGTCATTGTCTACAAACAAATGAACCGAAACATTACACCTTTTCAAAATGACCGCTATTTCTTTTCCGCAGTTACCCGCTCCAAAAATCGCAATGCCATCTGAACCCCAATTTTTCTCTTCAAATATTTTCCGAACTATCAACGGCTGATTTTGACTTATGTACAGCAGCTTTTCTCTTTCATATTTTTCTTCTATTGCATCTCTGTCCATACACTCAGGACATCTTCCAAAATATTTCCGATCAATTTCATAAGTTTCCTCCGCACATTCCAAAATCCTTCTGTTACTGATTCCGGTTCTCCTAAAATTTACAAGTATCGCATCAATACGCGTGAAGTGAACTCCTTCCGCCATAAACCGTAAAAGCAGATCCCGGTCCGACGCTATTTTATAATGCAAATCAAACAGTCCATGCTTTTGGTATACTTCCCGACTGATAAATGTACCCGGATGCGGCGGAAATGTAGAATGACAGGTATGGTATTCCCGTTTCCCATTTTGATCAACCAACCACATCTCTCCATACACTACCTCTGCTTCTGTCTCCTCAAAGCATTTTGCAGCCCGCTCCACTGCGTCGGATTCATACCAATCATCACTATTGATAATACCAATCACGTCACCAGTTGCGAGAGTGATAGCTTTATTCATGGCATCATAAATACCACGATCCTTTTCGCTGACATACTTCATCCTTCCACAAAATTGCGGAACATACTCCTTAATGATATCCAGAGTCCCGTCTGTCGAACCACCGTCAATGATAATGTATTCTATATCTCTGTAGGTTTGGCGCAGAACACTTTCTATTGTCTGGCGAACCGTTGCCCCACTATTCAGACATACCGTTATGACAGAAGCCTTGCAAATTTTCAAATCGCCGCTCCTTCCCCATGGACCAGCATGCCCACTTCATCCGGGAACTCCATATAGTCCGCATATTCACGTCTTAACAGCACTTCCATATTGCGCGGCGCTAAAAATGTGGTATTTTCATATGCCACTTCCCGCAATGGGAAAATATCCTCTGACATAATCCAGTCGTCTATATCCGAGTCTCTGTTCTTACCGAAAAAATTGTCTATTCCCGGATAAAAATGGTCTGTCATTTCGCTGCTTATCATAGGATTATTCCTTTGCGCTTCTCTAATAAAGAGCATTTGCTCTCTCCTTGTCTTTTTTTCTCCCGCCACTTTGCTAACCCCCGCAGCCCATTTTTTATAATCCTCAAAATCGTATTCAGCCTTATAAAAATCAAATCCCCAAAGATCCATGATATACTCGTTGGTCGTCTCCATACATTTCGAGACCTGTATGAATTCCGGACGGTGATTTAATATGTATCTGCCCGGGTATGTCTGGCAGAGCATATCGTTCCTGATTGTGTTCCCTTCCAAATCCACCCAGACATCTTCTTCTGGCTCATAAGTCAGGACAACACATTTTTCGTATGCAAATGCCAACAGCCTTTCATAGTCATCCCTCACAAGCCCGAAATCCAGATCATCGTCCCAAGGGACAAACCCCCGGTGCCTAAATGCCCCTATCAAGTTGCCAAATACCAGAAATGGCTTAATACTTAACTCTTCCACAAAACGGAAAAATTCTTTTCCTCGCTCTATCAGCCTGAACTGGTATTCCCGCAACTTCCCTTCTGCTGGCTTTAATGCCGTAATTTCAGAGTGGTGCTTCAAATACTTAAGCTGCGCCATTGCCTTATCCAGCAGGAATAGATAAGACTGTCTCTGGATGTTACTCCTCTCTTCCCTGTCTTGAAGCCGTTCCATCCATTCATTAGCCGACTTTCCCTCACTGCGGAGCATTTCAAATACCACATAGTCTATGATGCCCGCCTCTTCCATCTGCCTGCATATTTCCAGGCTAAATTCCAGCTTGATACACAGGACGACAATATAGTCCTGGCAGATTTCCTGCAATGCGGCAAAAGAGACCACCCTCTTGCCACAGACTTCCTTTTCTTCCCCCTTTTTAACAGAATTATCGCAGAAACAGAACACTCCTTCTGCTCCAAAAAAGGAAAGCGCCTCTTGTCCGTAATGCCCTGCTCCGAATAAGATTAACTCCATCCATTTATCCTCCGCCTTATGGTAACGCTTTTACGCTAATCCCTTTTTTCACCATTATGAAATAAGCGATCAACTATACTTCATAAAGAATATCTTCTAATGAAAGAATCGGGCAGTTCACTTTCTTCAAAATCTTTTCCTCTAATTCATCAAAAAAGGTAATCGCCGTCACAACAACCGCGTCCACTTCCTCCAAATTATCCTCCAAAGAAACAATATCTACATCCGAATAGATACTATCCGCATTCCTGTCTATGCCATATACTACCTCTGTTTTTGTGCCCTTCAATTCCTCAACCAGTGTCTCACCGGCATAACTCATTCCGTAAATCGCAATTTTTTTATAATTATTTTTTTCAAAATATTCGGATAAGTTTTTCCCTTCCTGCTTTACCCTCACC
>VSNY01000024.1 GCA_009774535.1 Lachnospiraceae bacterium | reverse complement strand
TATCCACCTACCCCCCCCCTTAGACCTACAGATATCATCCGCGTATCCACCCCTTTAGCCCTCTAGATATCACCCGATCCACGCCCTTTCGCACTACGGAAACAATCACTACTAGTAAAAGGAGACCCTCCATGGAGCAGACCTTATCATCCTATTATATTTTTTATACTGTCGCACAATGTAAAAACATCTCAAAAGCCGCCGCCAAACTGTTTATCAGCCAGCCCGCCGTCAGTAATTCCGTAAAAAAACTGGAATCCAGCCTCGGATGCCAGCTGTTTTTACGCAGCTCCCGCGGCGTTACGCTGACTGAAGAAGGAAGCCTGCTCTTTGAACACGTCAAAACAGCGATCGATACCTTAACGATGGGCGAAAAAAAAGTCCGGCACGCAGCCGGGCTAGGAGTCGGACATTTGAAAATAGGCGTCAGTTCAACGCTGTGCCGATATGTACTGCTTGGATATCTGAAAGAATTTACCAGACAGTACCCGCATGTCAGCATCTCCATCACCTGCCAGTCCACAAATGAAACACTGCATCTGCTGCAGGAAGACCAGCTGGATATCGGTTTGGTGGGACTTGGTTCTTATGAACTTCCGCATACGCTGACATTTGATCCGATCATGGAAATCCAGGATGTGTTCGCCGCCTCCGAACAGTACCTGTACCATCTGCAGCAGCGCGGCATTGCCAGAGATGACGTGCTGCCAAACTGTTCTCTGATGATGCTGGATAAACATAATATTTCCAGACAGTTTATTGATGAATATCTGCAAAAAAATAAGATCACAGTGCAAGAATGCATTGAAGCTTCTTCCATGGATCTTTTAATTGAATTTGCCAAAATCAGCCTTGGCGTCGCCTGTGTAATCCGCCAGTTTGTCGAACCGGAACTTGCAGACGGGACGCTCATCGAAATCCCGCTGCCAGCGCCTGTCCAAAAGCGTTCCGTTGGATTTGTATACAAATCTCAGCGAAACGCTTCCAGGCCAATGAAACAATTTCTTGATTTTTATTCCGCTGTATCCAGCTGCTCTTTTGTATAGTACCCGCTGTCGACCAGCACTTTCTGCAGATTGTCCGCGTCAATGGTAACTGGTGCGCAAAGGTAAGCCGGAACCAGCAGCTTATGATTGTCGGATTGTTCCGTATCATTGATTTCTGGCTGTTCGGTACCGGATACAACAGCGTCTGTCATGGCTGCACACTGTTTTGCAAGTATACTGGTATCCTTATAGATGGAAAAAGCCTGTGTTCCGTCCAGGATATTCTTGCAGGCTTTGATCTCACAGCCCTGCCCTGAGATGATTGGCCAGTTATCTGCGATATATCCTGCGGACTGCAGGGCGTCTTTGCAGCCATATGCAAGCGTGTCATACGCAGCTGCGCAGATATCCAGCTCTTCATCCGCGTAATATCCTGCCAGATAGTTTTTACACCGCTCCTGTGCCGTTTCCTGCGAGCATTCATTGATACTTGTATCTACAAATGACGTCCTGCCTGTCTTGCATACAAGCTTGCCGCAGTCCAGATATGGCTGCAGAACTTCCATCAGACCATCATAGACCAGTTCTGCCTCCGGATCGTCCGGGCTTCCCATAAAAAACTCGATCGTCTGATACGCGTCATCCGCCAGTTCTTCCAGTTTTGCTTTTTCTGCAATCCTTCTGCCGATTGCCTGTCCGGTTCCTTTTTTGTCAAACGCGGTATAATAGTATACGGCGTCTGTATCCATCAGCAGCCTGTCATAAGCGATCACGGGAATTTTAGCGTCTTTGGCGGATTGGGCAGCATCTGTAAGCTGTCCGGAATCAATTGCCGCGACTACGATGCAGTCCGTCTGACTTTTTACGGATGCCTCGATCTGTTCTGCCTGCTGGCTGCCTGTCTCTGCAAACTGCACGTTAACCGTATAGCCTTTTGCTTCCAGTTCTGTACGCATCACCTGCGCATCCGATGTCCAGCGCGGGTCATCCTGCTGCGGCAGTGCAATCGTAATGTTTCCGTTTGTACCGGACTGATCTGTTGCGGTATCCTGTTCCGCATTCGTGTTGTCTGGTTTCTGATCTGGCTGCTGCTTCTCATCGTCCGTATTTTGCTGTGCATCATCGGCTGTGGACTGCTTCGGCGGGTTGACCTGATCTGAGGTTGTCTTCTCACTGGCTTTGCCGCATCCGGACAGTATAACGACTGACAGCGCTGCACCGGACAATGCATATAAAAGTTTCTTTTTCATATTAAATTCCCCCTTTCCGCGTGAGAGGCATACAGCCTTTCCTGCAATACCAGACTGCATACAGGTACGTTATACTGGCTGGGCTGCCATCTCGTTTTCATTGCGTTTTAATATAAACTGCCCAATTAGCTCGTCTAAGACAATAGACTGGGAAGACAGTTCCTCGCTTGTCGCCGCTGCTTCTTCCGCGGTCGCCGCATTGCTTTGTACGACTTCCGAGATCTTGTTGACCCCGATTTCGGCCTGGCGCATCGCTTCCGCCTGGTCTTCTACCATAACTTTCAGATTTTTGGAAAAATCCGCGATCTGTTTAATGCCGTCTACAACTGCTTCAATTGCCCCCGAAGCACGCTGCGCCGCCTGGTTGCCCTGTTCTACTTCATGCAGTGATCCTTCGATCAGCTTCCTTGTATCAACGGCCGCCTTTGCACTCTGGTCTGCCAGTTCCCGGATCTGTGCCGCTACAACGGCAAAACCACGGCCGGATTCCCCAGCCCGCGCTGCCTCGATGGAAGCATTTAAGGACAGCAGGTTCGTCTGTGAAGCAATCGACTCAATCTCGGAAATAATATCCCCGATTCTTGTGGAAGCTTCGTTGATCCGCTCCATCGCACCCATAAGCGTGTCCATCTCTTCCCTGCTGTTGTCGGCTTCATCTGCATAATACTGTGCCTGCGCATAGGCTTCTTCTGCATTCTGTGCGCTCTTTTGCATTGTTTCGGTAATATCACTGATCGTTGCATGCAGCTGCTGTACAGCGCCCGCCTGATCTGTTGCGCCTTCTGCAAGGCTTTGGGACGCCATTGCCATATCATTAGAACCGGAATTGACATGACTGGACGTCTCACCGATGGAGCTGAGTGTATCCGCCATCTGTTCGCGCAGCCCGCGGATAGACAGATATAATTTTTCCAAATCACCTGTATATTTTTCAGGGAACCTGGACTTTCCTGTATAATCTCCTCCAGCCATTTTTCCAAGCGCGTCTTCCATATCAAAAATAATCGCTGTCAGTTTTTCAGATGTATCGATAATATGTTTTCCCATCTCTTCCACTTCGTCACCCGTATGGATCTCCGGGAATGGAGACGTCATATCTCCCGCTGAAAATGTCAGCAGCCGGTCTCCCAGGCTCTTAAGCGGCCCCGAAATACTCTTTGCAATCCTTCTTCCAATCTCCATGGAACTTGCAAATGCAAGTCCAATTGCTGCCAGTATCAGTACTGCCAATACCCACTTTGCAATGTTCAGCTGTCTGGACAAGCGGTTTCCCTCGCTTACCTTTACAGACAACAGCCAGCTCAGCTTATCATAAATGCTGTTATACATATCTGCCAGTCCATTGAGCGCCAATTCCTGTGCCTGCTTACAAAGTTCCCGGTCTGTAGTAGCGCCAATCGCCATAATCTGCGCGTCCAGTTCCATATATGCTTCCAATTCGGCTTCAATCTCTTCATACGTCTGCCTGCCATCCTCAGAGACAATCGTATCCTTTACGGTTGCAAAGCTTTCTTTGAATGACGTCTTTAATTCATCATGCTGACTTACCACAGCATCGATCGCTTCCTGATTATCATAACCGATTGCTGCCCGCAAAGAAGACCGCAGATCCGCAAACTCAAACATTGCCTTTCCGATATCTCCCTGAGCAAACCCAAAATTATGTAGTGCATAATTATATCTTGCTGATATAAATAAAATTGCTATAAATGCAATCACCGCCGCAAGCGCTGTTATCGATGTTACGTTAAAAAAAGCCCTTACGAGCCTCTTCTCAATATTTCCTTTTTTCAACATGACTCCAATTCTCCTATTTCTGTGCTTTCATTCTGTGACTTGAGATTTTTGTTTAAATTTTACGACAATTGAAATACCCCCCCCCTCAATTTTTGCACAACAGAATAAATATAATAATATCTTAGCATAAAACCAGGTATTTGCAAGAGTATTTCTTAAAAAATAGGAATAATTGTTAACTTTATCAAAAAAAATATAAAAAAAGAATGCAGCATACTTTTAAATACTTCCTGTCTGTTTTCCCGGTTTCCTGCTTGCTTTCACACATTTTTTCTAATGTTTAAATTCTAGTATTCAAATATGAAATATACATGAAATCAGGAAAATATTTCCAAAAAAATACAAAAAACTTTACCCCGGCACCTGTGATCCGATCACGCACAGGAACAACCTACCTGCAGCAACCCGCAGGTTGTTCCTGCAGGAGCAGCAAATCTTGTTCCTGTTGCGCATATTTAATAAAGATCCGGTCTGCCTGGTAAAGTTCTTTGATTACTGCATGTTGTCAGTCATTGCTGATGATTGTCTGTAATCTGACAGCAGTGTTATTTAATTATTGATCAATTTGCTGTTTTCATCATTCCAGCTGTATAACTTGCGCACTTCCTTACCTACTTCTTCAGACATATGCTCTGCGGCTTTCTTGCGCATCATGTTAAAATGCACCTGACGGCCTGCCGGCGACATATCCAGTAGAAATTCTTTTGCAAAAGAACCGTCCTGAATATCGGAAAGAATCTTTTTCATTGTCGCCTTTGTCTCTTCGGTAATAATCTTCGGCCCGGTTACATAATCACCATATTCGGCCGTATTGGAAATAGAATAGCGCATGCCTTCAAAACCAGACTGGTAAATCAAATCTACGATCAGCTTCATTTCATGAATACATTCAAAATACGCATTTCTCGGATCATAGCCAGCCTCACATAATGTCTCAAATCCAGCCTGCATCAATGCGCATACACCGCCGCAAAGCACTGCCTGTTCACCAAAAAGATCTGTCTCTGTCTCTACACGGAAGGTCGTCTCCAAAACGCCTGCCCTTGCGCCGCCGATACCGAGCGCATAAGCAAGAGCCAGATCCAGCGCTTTCCCTGTCGCGTCCTGCTCTACGGCAACGAGACACGGAACGCCTTTTCCTTCCTGATATTCGGAACGTACCGTATGGCCAGGTCCTTTCGGAGCGATCATTGTAACGTCCACATCCTTCGGCGGTACAATGGTGCCGTAATTAATATTAAAACCATGTGCAAACATCAGCATATTGCCTGCTTCCAGATTCGGCTCAATCTCGTTTTTGTACAGATCTGCCTGCTTTTCATCGTTGATCAGGATCATAATAATATCTGCCAGTTTTGCAGCTTCTGCGGTATTATATACTTTTAATCCCTGCGCCTCTGCTTTTGCTTTGGATTTGCTGCCTTCATATAAGCCGATAATCACGTTGCAGCCAGAATCTTTCAGATTCAGCGCATGTGCATGTCCCTGACTGCCGTAGCCGATAATCGCAATCGTCTTGCCTTCCATTAAAGAAAGGTTGCAGTCTTCCTGATAATAGATTTTGTTTGACATTTTTTAAAGCCTCCTAAAATTATTCAAAATATGTAACATCGGAAGAACCTCTGGTTAAGCCAGTTATTCCGGTTCTTGCCAGTTCAAGGATCTCAAAGCCGGATACCAGATCTAAGAACGCGCCCAGCTTGTCCTGATTCCCGGTTAATTCAATGACCATCGAATCCCGCGTAACATCTACCACTTTTCCGCGGAAAATCTCAATCACGCTCAGAATTTCCTGACGGCTGGATTCCTGCACACGCAGCTTGACCAGGATCAGCTCTCTTGTTACGGAACTCCCTGCCTCCAGTTTTTTGATGTCCAGGACGTCTTCGAGTTTTGCAAGCTGGTTCTCGATTTGCTCTAAAATCAGCTTGTCTCCGCTGGATACGATCGTAATCCTTGTATATCTGGAATCTGCGGTCACGCCGGCGGAGATACTGTCGATATTATAGCCGCGGCGGCTGAACAGGCCGGATACATGGCTTAAAACGCTGGACGTATTTTCTACAATTAGTGATAATGCTTGTCTTCTCATTGCGGATGCCATCCTTTTTTGAATCGATATATTCATACAGCATTTATTCTAGCACATTCGTTGAGAATGTCAACAGGATATCGGTGCATTTTTTTGGATTCGCGGGGTGATATCTTCGGCTACTCGAAACGACGCTGCGGCCTGGTTCCCGCCACCGCCCGCAGCGTCTGATGACATTCCTTCTTTCTCAGGATAAAAAGAATAACTTCCCAACCAGTCCCAGAAAATAATCTGCAAACGCAGCATGCTCCACGCTGTCGTCATATAGGATATTAATATGACCAATTTCTTTTTTGTCCAGGTAATAGATTACCTTTCCGGCAGTATCTCCTTTTTTGACAGGGGCTGTCACTGATTTTGGAATTTTTATTTTTCTGGTAATTTTACTCAGGTCTTCTCCGCTTGTGCTTACATAGTTCATGCTGGATTCGTAAGCAAGCGCAACTTCGTCTTTTTCACCCTTTTTTACGGCAATGTCCCTTAGCTTTGGAAGATTATTGTCCTGGAAGACGCGGCAGACGGAAAATCCGTAATTAAATAGTGTCTGGGCGTCTGCCGTACGTGATTTGATATCGGGCGCAGCCATCAGCACCGCGATCAGCTTTACGCCGTCTTTTTCGGCAGTTGCAGCCAGGCAATATTTTGCGGCGGCTGTGTAGCCGGTTTTTAATCCGGTGGCATAGGGATATTGTTTTAATAGCTTATTGGTATTGGCCAGGCCAAATTCCTTATCGCCTTTTTGGGTACGATGTATGATATTTTCCATCCAGATCGTGCAGTAATCATGAATCTGCGGATGTCGGACGCTTAATTCCCGTGCCATCAGCGCAATATCATACGCGCTTGTCACATGTCCGTCTGCCGACAGGCCGCAGCAGTTTACAAAATGGGTATCTTCCATACCAAGATCCGCAGCTTTTTTGTTCATCTGCGCAACAAATTCTTCCTCACTTCCACTGACAAACTCTGCCATCGCAACGCATGCGTCATTCGCGCTTGCAATGCTGATACATTTGATCATCGTCTCGACCGTCTGCACTTCCCCGGCTTCTAAAAACACCTGGGAACCTCCCATACTAGCAGCATATTCGGAAACGGTGACTTCATCCGTTAGGGAAATCTGATTTTTTTCGATCGCGTCAAAAATCAGACAAAGTGTCATGACTTTGGTGACACTGGCTGGCGGACGCGCTGTGTGTTCTTTTTTCTGATAAAGGATGGTTCCCGTCTCCGCTTCCATTAATAAAACGCTTGGAGCGGAAAGATCCAGGGAAGGCTGGGATGGCTGTGATTTCTTTTTGGCCTGTGCCGGACAAAGCACAGTCAAACATAAGATTAGCGCCAAAAATGCGGTGATCATACGCTTCATAATTGCGGTACCTGAAAATACTTTTATATAATCTAGTCAAAATAATGAAAAAATATGCCTGTTTTTTCTAAGATAAAAAATTTAACTATATGGATAGCCTATCCTGTTCACGTAAAGACAGCCACATACCTCTATCCTATCCAATACCCCTCACAACAACGGCGCAAACAATCGCAGCACCGTCTGTACAACCCGCAAGCAAACCCCCGGCTCCTTCCACTCCTCCTTTTTGATCTGACGGGAACAAGCAAACGTCTGTTCCATATCCTCTTTCAGCTGCATCACCGCTTCGCTGCGGTGTATCCAGACGCCGCATTCAAAATGCAGATACAAACTGCGGTAATCCAGGTTAATGCTCCCTACCGCAGCTGTCTCATCATCGCAAAGAAAACACTTGGCATGAATAAAACCGGGCGTATACTCATAGATTTTAATACCACTTTCCAGTAACACCTTATAATTGGACCGGGTCATTAAAAATATGATCTTTTTATCCGGTATCCCAGGCGTCACCAGACGCACATCCACACCGCTTTTCGCCGCGTTGCAAAGAGCCGTCTGCATTTCCTGGTCGATGATTAAATAAGGCGTATAGATATACAGATAGTTCTTTGCCTTCGTAATCATATTCAGATATACGTTCTCTCCGACATTTTCCCGGTCTAACGGTGTGTCGCCGTAAGGCTGGACAAATCCATGCTCCTGTGTCTCGTATTGGGGCAGTCTCGGGCGGTATTTCAGACAGTCGTCTTCTTCGTGGCGGATATAATCCCACATTTCCAAAAACATCGCGGTAAAATTCCATACCGCTTCCCCTTCGATGCGGATCCCGGTATCCTTCCAGTAGCCGAACCGCTTCTTTTCGTTGATGTATTCGTCCGCGATATTGATCCCGCCTGTAAATCCCCAGATGCCGTCTACAACTAAAATCTTGCGGTGGTCCCGGTGATTCATCACGATGCTGAGTACTGGCCAGAAACGGTTAAATACGGCGCACCGGATACCGATTCTTTCCATATCCCGCACAAAATCGACTGGGAGAGTCGCCACGCAGCCGATATCATCATAAATCAGGCGCACATCTACACCCAGCAGTGCTTTTTTCTCCAGCTCCGCTAACAGCCGGTCAAACATCATACCAGGGCTGATTATAAAATATTCCAGAAAAATAAACTTCTCCGCTTTACGGATGGCTTCCAGCATGTCTTCAAACATCTGTTCACCGCATGGATAATACTTTGTCTGCGTATGCTCGTAGACCGGGAATCTGGCCTGGCGCAAAATATAGGCAGACTGGAGCTGTACACTTCCGTCGGTCTTTTTCAGATGCTTTATGACTTCTTCATCCTGCTTTAAATGCGTTTCGATTCTAATGTTAACTGCTTCCATGCCTTCTCTGGTACGCTTCGTCAGCTCCGGCCTTCCGAATACAAAATAAATCAGAATGCCAAGCAGCGGCACGGTCAGCAGCACAGTCGTCCATGCCAGCTTTGCCGCCGGATGGTAGGGCCTGCTGATCACATAAAATGCGGTCAGGATTCCGAGCGCTGTAACGACAATATTTGCAAATGTGTGTTTGGCGCTGAACTGATACAGCACGACAAACAGCCAGGTAAACTGCAGCAGGATTCCAAGCGCTACAACGAACAGCCTGCTGAACAGTTTTTGCACTGCTTTCCTGATAACCCGAAGCGCCTTTAATAATAACCTCAAATCAATGCTCCCTTTCCATAACACGGATCATCCTGTATCCGCATAAAAACCGCGTTTTATTCCTTTTATCCTGTTTTAATGACACCCCAACAGCTTCCTGACGTCCAGTGTTCCCCAGCAGGATGCATCCCGGTCTGCCGCCAGCTTTTCATAAAACCGCAGTTTCAGGCCCGCCGGGGTCAGATACGGGTATCTGTCATAGACAAGCGCACACGCACCGGATACGACAGCTGTAGCCATGGACGTCCCGCTCTTTACAGTATACCCATAATTGGAAGAATGACAGCTGTGGATCTCTGTGCCGGGCGCTAAAATTTCCGGTTTGCATACACAGTAGTCTGTCGGCCCCATACCGCTGTATCCTGGATACAGCCCGCGCCTGCGCACCAGCTGGTCCCTGTCGTCGCTGCTGCCTACGGTCAATACGGTGCTGCTGGCGCCGGGAATCGTTACGCTGTTATAGGAAGGGCCGCCGTTTCCTGCCGCCGCTACGGTAAATATCCCGCTGTCCCACATACGGTCCACCCATTCCAGCATCTGGTCACGTTCTTTTGACCGGGACTGCGGCAGCATCCCGACAGAAATATTGGCGATGCGGATCTGATACCGTTCGCGGTTGTCAATCATCCATTTCATCGCTTCAATGACATCTTTTGTATTTCCGTTGCCTGTGCGGTCAAGCACTTTTAAAACAATCAGGGACGCCAACGGCGCGACGCCACGGTAGCGTCCTTTGCTCATGCGCCCGTTTCCGGCGATAATGCCCGCGATATGGGAACCATGCCCGTTATCGTCATATGGCTGGTGTTTTCCGTTGCAGAAATCCCGAAACACCCGGATACGCTCTACATAATCCGGGTGCATAAATATCCCTGTATCCAGGATCGCGACACCGACGCCCCGCCCGGTTAAGCCAAGGCGGTGCATTTGGTCGCAGTTGATTAAGTTCCGAACCCTGTCCATAGATACGCAGTCCTGCATTTTTTATTATCATATGACGAAGGCCGCGCAAAAGTGCATGACACAAATCTGCAGGATGCACAGTTTTGCGCCGGATCACCGCTACCCCAGATGGTTTTGCAGCACGCGCATACACTCTCCGATGTCTAATGGCTTTGCAATATGATCATCCATGCCTGCATCCAGACATTTTTGAATATCACCCGCAAAGGCGTCCGCTGTCATGGCAATAATCGGAATGCTCCTGTCCGGACGGTCCAGCGCACGGATCGCCTGGGCGGCTTCATAACCATCCATGCCCGGCATGCGGATATCCATCAGCACCGCATCGTAATATCCAGGCTCGGACGCTTCAAACATTTTTAAGCATTCCCTTCCGTCTTCTGCATGCTCCAGCTGCATACCGGTACTGGAGAGGATCTCGTTTGCCACTTCCCAGTTAATTTCCATATCCTCTGCAAGCAGCACTTTTCTGCCCTCAAACGTGATATCTTCTTTTTTACTGTCCGCAGGTTCCGGCTGTTCCTCGTAACCGTCCACATATTTGCGCAGCCTTTCATACAGCCGGGAAGCAAAGAGCGGTTTTGCAATAAATCCTTCAATACCGGCTTTCGACGCCTCCTCTTCCATTTCACCAAGGTCGTCCGCGGACATTAAAAAGATCGGCAGCTGCGTACTGATCTCTTCACGGATCATGTGTATCGTCTGTATCCCATTCTGTCCAGGCATTTTCCAATCAATCAGTACAAAATCATAATCCTTGCCCTGCGCGTGGCGTTCCCTGACCATAGAGACCGCTTGTACGCCGCTTAACGCCCATTCACACTGCACGCCTAATGATTCCAGATTCGATACCGCGCTGGAACACAGCTGCTCGTCGTCATCCACGACAAGCACGTTCCATGCAGGCAGCTCCATCTGTGTCAGGTCTTTGCCTTCCGCCTTCATCAGATCCAGCGTAATGCAAAAGGTACTGCCTTTCCCAAGCTCGCTTTCCACCTCGATCGTACCGCCCATCAGATCCACCAGGCTCTTCGTAATGGACATGCCAAGACCTGTCCCTAAAATATGGCGTACCTGGTCCGTCTCTTCCCTGGAAAAAGTATCCCATATTTTCTCCAAAAATTCCGAAGACATACCGATTCCTGAATCCACAACATAAAAATTGGTACGTACATAAGTCTCCCCCAGCGCTGATTGTTCCTGATCCAGATAAATATAAATATTGCCTTCCTCCGGCGTATATTTCACAGCGTTTGACAAAATATTGATCAGCGCCTGGTTCAGACGCACATCGTCGCAGAACACTCCTTCAGAACAAATATTCTGGATAAAGATATCAAAATGCTGTTTTTTCGCCTTAATCTGCGGCTGGATAATATTCACAAGATCATCCATCGTATCACGCAGCGACACCGGCGCCATATTCAGCGTCATTTTCCGGCTTTCAATTTTGGACATATCAAGTACGTCGTTGATCAGTCCGAGCAGATGCTTACTGGAAAGACGCACTTTCTTTAAACAGTCGCTGACCCGTCCGGGGTCTTGGATATTGCGCTGGGCGATCTCTGTCATACCGATAATCGCATTCATCGGCGTGCGGATCTCGTGGCTCATGCTGGACAAAAAATTGCTCTTTGCCGCATTGGAATAATCCGCTTCATTGCGTGCCTTTACAAGTTCCCGCATTTGCTGCTGGGACAGCCGGTAATACAGAATAAAGATCACGCCCATAGCGATCAGAATCGTCGCAGCAGAAGTAACAATCACGACGTTGCGTATGCCGTCCAGCTCCCGAATGGATTCCATCAGTATATTGTTCGGCATAGCCGCGATCAGATACCAGCTGCTGTTTGAAATCAGAGGAGAACAGTACATATAAATTTCCTGGCCGTCCATCAATATGGACGTCGCATAGACCGCCTGATCCTGCATGGCGTCGGACAGTTCTCGTACATATATTTCCGGCGTTTTCCCATTTAAAGTATCAAACCGTTCTCTGATACGTTCAAAATAACTTTCCCGGTAAGCATCGCCGCTGCGTATTACAAAGTCCCCCTGGGTATCAATAATATGATAATACAGCAGCGAATTATTCTGATCCAGAAACAGGGTATCACGCAGATATTCCATTGGCAGCCCAACGAACAGCGCCCGGCTCCTGCCGCCGTCCGCCATCGGATAATCCGCGTTCATACCGATCATCAGCAATTTCTGTCCATATTCGTCTCTGGCCTCTCCGACTGCATAAGCGCCCGGCTGAATCGTCTTTGCTATGCCGCTCTTTTGTCCAAGTTCAATCGCAGCGCCATACAAATCTTCCAGCTTTCCGTCTGCTGCATACAGCCCGACATAGGTAAAATTCCGTATCCGTGCATTTTCCACCAAGCCGTTTATCATTTCTTCGCCATATACGGCTTCCTGCGGCGGATGGATCTGAATCATCGTCTCCACCTGCTGCATCCGAAGATTAATCACAGCGGTAAACTTCTCCTGCACCTGCAGACTCATCTCTGACATATAGATACTTGTCGTATTCTTAATCGCTTGTCCCGTTTTCTCTCCCATATAATAAGTCAGAAAACAGAATACGCCAATACATATAAAGAAAATACTGACAACACTCCGCATAAAAAATCTTTTTGTCTTTTTATCCATATGATTTCCCATACACCGCAAAAACGTGTTTGAAAAACCGCTCCCTGCAATTTCCAAACACGCTCCGCGCCTTTTGCCAAATTTTACGAACTTAACAAAGCATCTGTATTTTTACACAAAAGCCATGTTACTGCCCTGCATGTCTTTCGATGCAGGCAACGATCTCTTCCTGCACCGGTATAATCTTTAAAAGGACTTCTTTTGCTTCCTGCAGCTGGTCCGCCCGCAGCAGTTCCATAATTTTAGAATATGCTTCAAATACAGGCGTGATAGACAAATTGCCCGACGTCCCTTTGATCGCATGGGCTTTTTCTTTGACTTCCTCAAAATCAGCAGGATCAAAGTCCGGCGAAATCTGCTGTCCTCTCATTGCTTTGACAAAAGTATTCAGCAGCCGTTTATAAAGCGCCTCATTGCCTCCGATCCGCTTTAAGCCGCCGTCCACATCAACGCCCAGCCCTTTTAATTCTTCTAACAAATCCATAAAAATCACCTCGTCTCTTTCTTATTGCTGTAAACAGATATGAATCAAAGGCTGCTTATTCAAAATCCGAATGAAAACCGCTTTGATTCTGTGCAAACTCTTCCCGCAAAATAAATTTTGCTACCAGGTTCTTTAACACCTCAGCCTGGCTGGAGAGCTCTTCGCTGGCTGCCGCGCTCTGTACTGCAGTTGCGGAATTGGTTTGTACAACACTGGAAATCTGGTCGACGCCAACGGATACCTGTTCCACCGCCCCTGCCTGGCCTTCTGCCGCGTTTGCAATCTTCTCTACCGTAGTAGTTGCTTCGCGCACTTCATCTACTACCTGCAACAAGGATTTTGCGGTTGCATTCGTAATCTGTGTACCCTGAGACACTGCCCCGATCACACTTTCAATCAGGTCGGAAGTGTCTTTGGATGCTTCCGCGCTCTTGCTGGCAAGGTTACGCACTTCGTCCGCAACAACGGCAAAGCCTTTGCCTGCGGTACCCGCACGGGACGCTTCCACCGCTGCGTTCAGCGCCAGAATATTGGTCTGGAACGCGATATCTTCGATCGTCTTGATGATCTTGCCAATTTCGTTGGATGTACGAGTGATTTCTTCCATCGCCTTTGTCATATCTTTCATCTGCCGGTTGCACTCTTCCACACGGTTGCCTGCGGAATTGGACTGGCTTCTTGCAGTTGCCGCATTTTCCGCTGTTTCTTTTACCTGCTGGGAAATGCCTGCAATCGTTGCAGCCAGCTCTTCTACAGATGCAGCCTGTTCGGTAGCGCCCTGAGAAAGCGCCTGTGCGCCGTAAGAGACCTGGTTCGCGCCGGATGATACCTGGTCCGCGCTGGAATTGATCTGCGACAGCGTAGAACTTAAATCACGGTTCTGTCTGCGGATGGAAGACAACAGCCCCTGGAAATCTCCAACATAGCGTTCTTCTGCTTTTGTACGTACATCGAAATTGCCGTTTGCCATCTCACTTAACAGACGGGACGCGTCCGTAATAATATCACCAAGGATGGACGCCATATCCCGGAATGCGTTAGCCAGCCCCCCAAGTTCGTCTTTGGAATGGTACGCAATCTGAAAATCAAAATTACCTGCTACAATCTTGCCTGCAGATGCTACCAGCTCATGAATCGGCTTCGTAATCATCCTGGTCAGATACAGGCAGAGTACAATCGTAATCAGCAATGCCGCTGCAGCCAGTCCCAGCAGAGAATAAGTAATAGACTTTTGTGTGGATAATGTTTTGTTAAAGTTTTGATCCACACCGGCTTCTACTTCGTCGCTGATCTGTGTCAGTGCATTCACAGAACTAACAACCAGCGGCTGATAGTCCTCAATTAATATCCTCTGTGCCTGATCTTTATTTGTCTTAGAAAGCGCAACTACATTTTCCTGCATTTCGACAGCATTACGGATATCCTCTGCAAAAATGTCAAATGCATCCGAACTGCCGCTTAAATGCTCTGCTACCCAGCCCGCATTTGTTTCCAGCAGTTCCATTTCTTTGTTCATATCCTGCTGATAAGACTCATATCTTGCGGTATCCGTATCAATTGTCATAAACGTAAGGTCTTTGACAATAATCTGCAGACCGCGGCGCATACTCATAACCCTCTGCGTGATCTGATATTCCTGATTGTAGAACTCTGAATATTTATCTGAACACTGATTTAATCCGGATGTCGCTACATATACCGTACTGCAGAATAACACGATAATAATCATAAATGTCAGCAGCAATTTTGTTCCTATTTTCAGATTTTTCATATTTACCTCCTAGTATTTCCCAAAATCGTCTTCCAGAGAAATTACCGGTTCATTTCTGTCATCACTGCTGGTTGTTTCCACGCTTCGATAATCAAATCCCTGACTCGTACTTTGTCTGCCCGCTCCCAGATTATAAATGGAAAGCATATCTCTCATTTTGGCCGCCTGGTTGGAAAGTTCCTCACTGGCTGCCGCACACTGCTGGCTGGTCGCGGAGTTTGTCTGCACTACCTGCGATACCTGCGAAATCGCCTGTTCAATCTGTGCGACCGCCGTAGCTTGGTAGTTGGAAGAATCCGCGATGCCGTTAATAATTCCTTCGCTTTTTTGAACTACATCAGTTATTGTCTCCAGCGCGCTTGCCGTCTCTTCAGCGATCTGAGAACCTGCGCTGACCTTCGTAATGGAATCTTCAATCAATTCCGCTGTTTCTGCGGCTGCAGCCGCACTCTTTGCCGCAAGGCTGCGGACTTCTTCTGCTACAACTGCAAAGCCTTTCCCTGCTTCGCCTGCCCTGGCTGCTTCTACGGCTGCGTTTAACGCAAGGATATTCGTCTGGAACGCAATATCGTCAATCGTCTTAATAATCTTGGAAATGCTTTCGGAAGACTGATTGATCTGCGCCATTGCGTCTGTCATATCTTTCATCCGCATATTTCCATGTTTCACGTCTTCGATTGCCTGTTCGATCAGATTAGCAGCTGAATTTGCCTGTTCCGCATTTTCCTTGGTCTTTTCCGCAATCTCGTCAATTGAAGCGGTGATCTGCTCAATAGCGCTTGCCTGCTGTGTGGAACCCTGCGCCAGCGCCTGGCTTGCGCTTGCCACCTGGGAAGAACTGATCGTTACCTGTGTGCCTGAATCACTGATGTTCGACAATGCATGGTAATTATCATCTACAAGCTTCTTTAAGGAATTGCCAAGCAAATCTTCTGAGGAAGACGGATTTACGGAAATGGTCAGGTTTCCATTTGCTACTTCTTCGGCTACATGCGCCTGATATTTGATATTCTGGATCACTTTTTCATATTCGTCTACTAACTGCCCCAGTTCATCATTGCTGTATTTTTTAATCTGGATGTCCACATGCCCTTTTGAGATCTGTTTTGCCGCGTTGGACAGTTCTTCCACCGACAAACGGATCTGGCGGATCAATATTGTTGCTACCCATAAAATAATAATCACGGATACGATTCCGACTGTATACGTAAAGATGGATGCATTGCGGTTATATTTTACTAATTCTTCTCCATCATAATTCGCTGCCATCCTGGTTGTAAGTTCGCTGAATACAATATTCAGCGCTGTCATTACAATACTGATAAAAAAACCCAGCATTAATTTTGCCCTTATCGTCCAGTTTTTCATTCTCCCACTACCTCTCATTCTTCTTCCATTAACTTATTCGACTGTTCCACAGACGTAAGATCTACATCCCGCAGCAGCTTATCCGGGTCTAACAGTAATTTGACCATATCCCCGATCTTGCCGATTCCATAGATATATTTGCGGTTTCCCTGGTCGGCCCGTGAAATGGTCGGCGGAGGCAGAATATCGCTGTCTTTGATTTCTACCACATCCGCGATCTTTTCTACAATCAGACCAACCATCATTTCGTTATACTGAATCACAATGATACACGTACGGTCATTATACGTAAACGGCTCCTGGCCAAAGCGCAGGCGGACATCAATCACCGGAATGATCTTGCCGCGCAGGTTAATCAGGCCCTTGATATAATCCTCTGTTTCCGGAACGGATGTGATCGCCTGGATCTGAATGATTTCATTGACATATTGGATCTTAAGCCCAAAGTATTCGTTGCCGGACTTAAAGGTCATATATTTGCTCTTATGCTCTTCCACCTCGTTGTATCCAAGATCCAGAAGATCATCCGGATCTGTCATAGTGCTTATTTCGCTCATATGGTCTACATTCCTTTCTCTTGATTTTATACGATCAGTCCGCCCGGGTCCAGGATCAGAGCGATGCTGCCATCGCCAAGCTGCGTACATCCGGTCAGGCCCTTGACCTTCTTAATATAGGAAGGAATCGGCTTTACAACGATTTCCTGCTTGCCTACCAGCGTATCGACAAACAGCCCGATGCGCTTATCATCAACTTCGATGATCACCATCATACCGTCTTCCACAGCTTGCTGGTATCCGCTCAGACCATACCATTCGCCAAGACGGATGACAGAAAAACACTCGCCGCGGATCATAATATATTCGTCCCCGTTCGGCTCATGAATCATCATATCTTCACGCACCCGTACAAATTCTTTAATAACGCCTGACTCCATGACAAAAGAGGAACCGCCGGTCTCCATGACAATGCCGTCGATAATCGCCAGCGTCAGCGGAATCTTTAAGCTCATGGTACTGCCGTTGCCCGGGTCGCTTTCGATATCCAGCATCCCGCCGATCTCCTGGATGTTACGGACAACGACGTCCATACCTACGCCGCGGCCGGAATACTCGGTCACCTGCTCATTCGTTGAAAAACCGGGCAGTGTAATAAACTGGTATACTTCCTTATCCGAATAAGAACTGTCCGGCCTGGTATCGTCCAAAATACCCTGCTTTCTTGCTTTGGCAAGAATTTTTTCCCGGTTTAACCCGGTTCCGTTATCCTGTACCGTTATCCATACTTTTCCGGCCTCGGTCTTTGCGGATAACGTTACTTTTCCTTTCTCCGTCTTTCCGCTGGCGGCGCGTTCTTCATTAGTCTCGATGCCGTGGTCTACCGCGTTTCTAACCAGATGCATCAGCGGATCAGAGATATGTTCAATAATATTCTTATCTACTTCCGTCGTATCCCCGACCATCTCAAACTCGATATCTTTGCCGAGTTTACGGGAGACGTCAAATACAATACGGTTCATCTTCTGGAACGTATTTGTCAAAGGCACCATTCGCATTGACATAATGACATTCTGCAGATCTGTCGAGATCTTGGCAAGCTGTGCCGCTGCTTTGTTAAAGTTATCCAGGTTCAGCCCCGGCACTTTTAAATCGGAGCTTTGCAGCACGACGGATTCGGAAATGACCAGTTCCCCGATCAGTTCCATCAGCTGGTTCATCTTGCTGACATTCACGCTGATAAACGACGCCTTTTCCTGCTTCGGCTTATCCTTTGCCAGTTTTTTCTGCTTGCCTGGTTCCTTGGACTTGATCACGAAATCACCAGGCGCGATTTTGGCCTTATCTTTCGTATCAACCGGTACCAGATTCTGTGTCCGCGCCTGAATCGTCTCTACACTGGAATCCAGGTCAATCTGCACTTCCCCGTCCCCGCCGCTGAAACCGCGCTGGTATTCTTCCGGGCTGCACTCGCTGACATCTACTTTTTCCACCGAATAGCCTTCGGAAACGATGGCACGGATCTCTGCAGGGTCTGCCTGCGTCTGCAAGAGCATCTTAAACCCTTCTTTAATGATGACCTCTGAACTGGTCTCGTCCGAAATAATATTTTCCGGCGTATACAACAGATCTTCCGCAATTTCTTTTAAAGCATATACCGTCTTATAGGCATGGATATTCGCCATTTCGGTATCTGAATAAAACGCAATAAATATTTTGTAAAAATGGCTGTCACTTGTCGCAACAGGAGCAATATAAAACTGCTTTGGCTCTTCACTCTTATTCTCCGGCTGCTGTACTTCTCCGCCATCTTCACCCTTAATCTTATTCAGGAACCTATCCAGTTCTTTGATAATATCACTGGAATCCCCGTCTACCGGGTCTCCGTTGCGGATTTTTTCCATTTCATTCGAGATAAAATCCTCCACATGCAGCACATGTTCCACCAGTTCCAAATGCGGGACATTGTCGGGATGGGATTCTCTCAGATAAAAGAAGATATCCTCCAGCTTATGCGACACAGCCGTAATATTATCGAACATCATAATGCCTGACGAGCCTTTGATCGTATGCATGGTCCGGAATATTTCGTTGATGCTGTCTTCGTCAAAGCAGTCTGCATCTTTTTGTTCCAGGACAGTATCCTGAAGCTGTTCCAGAAGCTGCCCGTTCTCAAACAGATACATATCCAGCATGTCTTCCGTATTAAATCCTTCAGCCATATTCTTCTCCTTTTTGTTATATTTTCCTATACCTGCTGTCAGATCAGGTTCAGCTTTTTGAGCGCCTGTTCAAACCGGTCCTGGTTGATCGGCTTTCCGGAATAGATCGTGCAGCCAAGCTCAAATGCCATTTTGACATTTCTTTCTTCATTTAAAGCAGTTGTCATAATTACCTTCACTGCCTTGTCATCTGGTATGTTTTTTTCTTTTTCCAGTTTGCGGATCGCTACCAGCGCCTGATAGCCGTCCATAACCGGCATCATAATATCCAGGCAGACAAGGTCATACGGCTCTTCATCTTCAAGCGCCATCATAAATGCGTCCACTGCTTCCATACCGTCAACGGTAACGTCGCACTCTCCGTATTTCGAGAGAAAGTTTACCATGAATTTGCGTGTTACAAAATCATCTTCTGCCAGTAAAATTTTCATCATCTATTCTCCTTTACATTTTATTGAGTATCATATAAGTACGTGCGGCAATATCCGACAGCTTTACCTGCTGCTGCACCGCTCCGATATCATATGCGACTTTTGGCATTCCGTACACAATGCATGTGGATTCGTCCTGACCGATCGTGTGCGCACCCGCGTTGCGCATCGCAAGCAGCCCCTTGGCGCCGTCTCCGCCCATTCCGGTCAGAATAATGCCGACGGCATCTTTTTTCGCTGTCTTTGCGACGGACTCAAACAGCACATCCACGGACGGACAGTGTCCGTTGACCCGCGGCCCGTTGCGGCACTCTACCTGATAAACACCATTTACTTTTACGACCCGCATATGCTGGTCGCCTCCGGGGGCAATCAGCACATGCCCCGGACGTACCTGATCGCCGGTCTGCGCTTCCTTTACCCGCACCCGGCACTGATCGTTCAGCCTTTTGGCATACATCCCCGTAAATCCCGGCGGCATATGCTGCACGATCACAACGCCGGGAATATCCGTCCCGAATCCTTTGACGACCTCAAAGATCGCTTCCGTCCCTCCGGTTGACGCGCCGATTGCCACAAGCAGGTTGCTGTTTGCAGGCGCGCCCGGATGCTGCGGCGTATATACTTTCTTTTTGATGTTTCCAATTTTTGCCGTAGACGCTATCTTGATCTTGACAAGCAGCTCATTGCGGATAAAGTCTTCTAACTGCGCCCGGTTCGTAATCGCAGGCTTTCCGACGAAGTCCACCGCTCCCGCGTTCATAGCGTCGAACACTTTATCACTTAATGCGCTGATGACCACGACCGGAAGCGGATACTGCGGCATCAGCTTCCGCAAAAACTCAATCCCGTTCATGCGCGGAAGCTCCACATCCAGCGTCATTACATCCGGCTTATGCCGGATAATCGCATCACGCGCTTCATATGGGTCCCTGGCGGCGGCTACCACTGTAATCGCAGGGTCCCTGCTTAAATTCTGGATCAAAAGCTCTCGGAATACAAGCGAATCATCCACAACTAATACCTTAATCGACCGCATACGCTTATCTTCCTTCCTTTTTTCTGAATATAGACGGCTGGACAATCTCAAACGGCGTTGCGCTGCGGTCCACCGTCTCCGTCGTGCCTATGAGCAGATATCCTCCCGGCTCCAGAAAATCATACACTTTCTGAACCAGTTCCTTTTTGGTTGCGTCATCAAAATAGATCATGACATTCCGTAAAAATACCGTATGCATTTTCCGCTTGAATGGAAACGGAGACATCAGATTAAACTGGCGGAACAAAACGCCGTTTTTTAAATCGTCTGTCGCCATATATTTGCCGTCCTTTGTCTGCTTGAAAAACTGCCGTTTCCATTGCTGCGGCACATTTTCCAGCTGCTGCGCCGTATACACGCCCGCGACCGCCTGCTTTAAAATCCCGGTCGATACATCCGTAGCCAGCACCCGCAGATCCCACTGCTTACGTTCCATGCCGAAGAAATCCGCCAGCACCATGGCGATCATGTATGGTTCTTCCCCGGACGACGCGGCTCCGCACCAAACGCGCACATCCTTTGTATGTAATTCCTTTTGTCTGATCCATGGCAGGATTTCTTTGCGAAAAAAATCAAACTGCTCAAATTCCCTCATAAAATACGTGTGGTTCGTCGTCAGCAGGTTGACCAGCATTTTTTCCTGCTTGCCGGAACGGTCATGCTCCACATCGTTCATAAACTCATCGAAAGACTGAAAGCCGCCGGAACGGATATAGTTTTCCAGCCGGCCGTTGACAATTACCTTTTTCTGGCTCATATCAATGCCGTAATGTCTCTTCATGTAAGTGGAGATTCTGGTAAACTCCTCATCTGTTATCAACTTTATCACCCCGTTTACTGATTACTGGTCATTGTTACAGCCTGCCCGTTAACAGAACTGCCGCGAGATTCTGCAGCAGAGCTGATAAATATCCGGGTTAAATTTTGTGCCTGCATCTTTTTCCATCATCTTAAGCGCGTCTTCCCGGCTGTATTTTTTTTCACCTGTCAGAATGCAGTATGCCTCCATAATGGAAACAATCTGCGCCGCCACCGGAATCTGCTCCCCTTTCCGGCCTTCGGGATATCCGGTGCCGTCCCAGTTCTCATGATGATAATGGGAAATATCAATAGAAATACGCAAAAAATCATTATAATCCCGGTTCACATACAAATCAGACAAAAGCTGGGCGCCAAGATCCGTATGGCTGTGCAGGATTTCCGTTTCTTCCTGTGTAAAATCTGATTCCCGGCGCAGCAGTTCCTTCGGGATCCCGATATTTCCAATATCGCAAAGGCAGGCGGACACTTCAATCGTATCGATGTAAGCGTCTGAGATCTGGTCTTCAAACTTCGGAGACAGCTGCATAGCCTGCGCCAGAATGCGGCAGTTACGACGCAGACGCTGCATATGCCCTTGCTCAAACCCGGAATTTTTCGCTGCGATATTCGCAAGCGCATACAGGATATTCTTTTTCTCTTCTTCCATCTGGCGAAGCTGCGCGTCTACGGAGATCTGCAGCTTGCGGTTGGTCTCCATCAGTTCGTGCTTGACCGCGTACAAATGCAGATGCACAGCTACGCGCGCCTGCACGACTTCTGTAATAAACGGCTTGGTAATATAATCTTCACCGCCAAGCTTTAGTCCTTTGACAATATCTTCCGCTTCATCAAAAGCGGAAATAAAAATAACCGGAATCTCTTTTGTCTTTACATTTGATTTTAAACTTTTGCATAACTCAAAGCCGTCCATGCCAGGCATGGAAATATCGCTTAAAATCAGCTTCGGCAGACATTCCAAGGCCAGGTCAAGCGCCTGCTGTCCGCCTTCGGCAAGCAGCGGTTCACAGCCCATATTGCGGATAATCTCTTCCAGCACCATCCGGTTAATCTCCACATCATCTACAATCAGGATTTTTGCTGCTGCAGCGTCTTTTTTATTATAAATCATCCTTCCACCTGCTTTCTGTTACTGAGGCTGCATACCGGCCTCTTCCAGCGCGGTTTCCAGTTCCTGATATTGTGCCACAGCCTTTTCATAATTGGCTTTTTGTACTGCCATTTTCAGCCTTAAAATCCCGCGGCCGAACTCACGCGGCGCGCTTTCGGTCAGCTGACGAATTGTCTCCATAAACATTTCCGCCTTTTCCCAGTTCTCCATCTCCACGCACAGAATCAGTTTTGACAAATTTCGTTTTAAGCTGTCCAGATTCTCCGGCGTGCCAAACTCCCTGACCCGGTCGAATTCCCCGTCGTCTTCCGCAGACTGTGACGGCGTAAAAGGTGTATAAATGGCGCCGCCTGCTCCTTCTTCCGCCTGCTGCGGCACAGCGTCTTCTTTGCTGACGCCCAGCCAGATCGAAAAAGAAAATGTACTTCCCCTGCCCTTTTCTCCTTCGACTTCGATTCTGCCGCCCATCAGCTCCGCCAGCTGTTTACAGATATTTAATCCAAGGCCCGTGCCGCCGTATTTTCTGGAAATAGACGCGTCCGCCTGGGAAAAACTCTGAAACAGCTTTTCCTTATCCGCATTGTCAATGCCGATGCCGGTGTCCTTTACAATAAAAAACAACTCGATTTTATCATTTACCTGCGCCGTACGCACGATCTCTACCGTAATTTTGCCGACAGACGTAAATTTCAGCGCGTTGGACAGCAGATTGTTTAAAATCTGACCGACACGCAGTTCATCTCCGATCATATATTCCGGCACCTGCGGGGATACCGTCATAAAAAAGCCAAGCCCTTTTTCTGTAATTTTATTCATATGCTGCGACCGGATATAGTCCAGCATATTCCGGAAATGAAACCGTCTCGGCTCCAGAGTAAACTTTCCGGCTTCCAATTTGGAAAAATCCAGGATATTATTGATAATCTTATTCATATCGCCGCAGCAGCGTTCAATCAGACGCAGCGATTTTAACGTCTTTTCATCCGTTACAAAATCAAACATTTCCCGGACGTTGCCAAGAATCCCGTTTACGGGTGTACGCAGCTCGTGCGTGACATTTGCGACAAATTCGGACTTTACTTTCATCGCCTGCTGCGCTTCCTGGCGCACCTGCCCGATCTCTCTGCCTAAAAACTCTTTTTCCAAAATATCATTGGCCATACAGATATAAACCCCGGTGTCATCCTCCCGGTTCATAATGCGCGCTTCAACCGGAAAACACGTCAGATTTTTGCGGTATGCCACCAAATTTTGCGGTTCATCTCCAAATATGTATTCCGTCGTAAATCCGCCGTTTGATACCTGGAAGGTATTTGGGAATACTTCGCTGATATGCCTGCCTTTCAGGCCGTCTTCAAATTCCAGTTTTTTCTTCGCGGCATCATTTGTATACAGAATCTTTCCCGACGCATCAAAGATCAGCACCATCTCCAGCGCTTTTTCCATCGGGAACAGCCCTGTTTGTTCCAGTTCCCTTTCCACCGGAAACAGGCATGCGTTTTCTTGCTTTTCGTACGTCGAAAACATGCCCGCTGCATTCCGGCTCTGGCTGGATTCATTTGTTGATCCTGTCTGTTCCATTTGCTCACTGCCTCCTTAAGATACACGAAACAAAGGCAGCAAACCATGCTTTCTTTGCTGCCTGCATTTGTAGAAAATCATACAAATTTTAACATTTTGACTACTTCGCATTGAAAAACATCTTCTTTTGCGACGGCAAGACATTTCAGCACATCCGGGGAGAACTGGCCGCACTCCCCGTTTAAGATCATATCATAAGCTTTTTCCCTGGATACCGGATGGCTGTAAATTCTTGGCCTGGTCAGCGCGTCAAACACATCCGCGACCGCTACGACCTGTGCGCCGACGGAAAGTTCATCCCCCTTCAAATGATCCGGATATCCGCTCCCGTCCCACCGTTCATGGTGATGACGGCAGATATCATAACTATCCTGGTAAAACTGACTATCTTTATCACGGTAGGACCGTTTTAAAATCTCACACCCTATCGTCGTATGTGTCTTCATAATTTCAAATTCTTCCTCTGTCAGCCGTCCGGGCTTTAATAAAATCGCGTCCGGGATACCAATCTTTCCGATATCATGCAGGACGCATGCGCGTACGATCCCATCAATCCTGTCTTTGTCCAGACCGTATTTTGGAAAATATTCCTGCATATATTCTAGTATAATTTTCGTAAAATATTTGATCCGCTGCGTGTGTTCCCCGATCTCTATATTACGGAATTCTACCAGAGAACTTAGCGCTTCAAGCATCACTTCGTTATTCTGGCGGATTTCCTGTTCCTTATTTTTGATCTCGATCTCCTGCTGCTTGAGACGCAGTTCCATTTCCAGCTTATGCTGGTACAAATCAATAATATTCCGGCTCCTCTTTTTTACAATATGAGGATAAAATGGTTTGTGTATGACGTCAGCCGCGCCGTAGGAATAAGCCCGGTCCTCGCTGTCGATCACGGTTTCCCCTGTAATCAGAATGACAGGGATCTTTTCTGCCAGTCCCCGTTCGTGCATATAATCTAACACATCGAACCCGGACATGACCGGCATGGAAATATCCAGCAGGATCAGTACCAGGTTGCGGCTGCCGGATATTTTTCGGATGGCCTCTTCCCCGTTTTCTGCCTCCAGCATGTCGTATTCTTCAAACATTGACTTGAGTATTTCCCGATTGATCGCTTCGTCGTCTACAATCAGAATCTGTTGCTCTTCCATATCTGCCTCGCAATTTCTCCTAATAATCATATCATCCCTATTTAACAATGTTAACCTTTTTCCTCGGGATTGTCAACCTGTAACAGAAAACTTCCAGCTAAATTCCGTTTTACAAGATAAAATCCCGGTATAACTCCAATACACCCTTAAGACTTCCTCCATAAAGGAAATAATAATCGATCTGCGTACTGCCTTCGGTATACAGATACGTCCCATACATCGGAATCGTACAGCACATAGCCGTCTGTTCTGCAGCTGGTGCGATTCCGTATCCGTATCCTGAGACGAGCAGCGGCAGCCGCATTTTTTTACCGCCAAAGCTGATATATCTTGCCTTTTGATTGATACGTTCCAGATCATCCGCCAAAATTCCTTTGACAAACAGCGGTTCGCTTTTTGCCCAGTCAAAATAAACCCAATGCTGCGGCAAGCCGCCAGTCTCTGTCTGTCTTGGCAGGTCGGCTTTTTCTGTAAGAAGCTGTTTTCCCTGCGGATCGAAAAACTGCACTGCGCCTGTTTTGCGTTCTACGCGGATGCTAAGACTGCCGGTTGTAATTTCTGCCAGCTGTTTTCCTTCTTTTACTTTCCAAAATCCAGACGTCTGCGGGGTACGGTCCCAGTAACAAGGCATAAAGCCGCCGCTGCCGTTTTTTTGGAACTGTATCCGTATGACCGTATTCTGTATCGGAGTGATACGCAAAACGCCGTAGCCGCTGATCAGCTCGATGTAAGTTTTTGCCTTTTTTACGATACGTACGGAATTGTCAATCCGGGCATGTCCTTTCGGACGCAGCAGGCTGCTATCCGGACATGCGCCAAAACGGTATGGCGAAGTGTTTAACGGCGCGACTTGCGGCTTCTTTTCTCCGGATGGCCGCAGTCTGGCCAGTTTCTGGAAATCCGTTTGTGTGCGGGTATCCTTTCCGGCTGATGATGAACTGCCCGCTTTGGCTGGCCGATTGTTCCGCGCGGCAGAATAACCGCCGGCTTCTGTCTGGCGGCCTGTCCTGACGGATGATCCGTTTGCCGCTGACGAATCATTTCCTGCTCCAGGTGTCCGGCTTTTTGCGGCTGGCTGCTGCACGCAGATAGGCTTTGGGCCAAAGTAACTGCGTGCGGCGCGTTCTTTCTCGCCCTGACGGGCTTTGAGCAGCTGTTGTTCCCTGGCGGTTGTTTCTTTTTTTGTGTAACGTTCTGGTTCCCTGCGCAGTTCGTTTTCCAAAGACTGCATTCGTTTTTGCGCGGATACCGGCTTTGCGATCAGATCCGTCAGATCTCCCTCATGGATCACCGCCAGTTCGTGAAGGGCGCGGGTCGCGGCTACGTACAGCAGCTTTACACAAGCGTCCTGTGCAGGATAATGTACTGCAGAAGGATTGTACAAGACTACGGCGTCAAATTCCAGCCCTTTGGTATATTCGACCGGAAGCGTCATTACGCCGCTGCCAAATTCCGCCGTCTCAAGACAGCTGTCGGCAACCGGAAGGTATGCGCTAAGACTTTGGCCGACGGTTTCGGCTTCGGCTTCATCCCGGCAGATCACCGCGATTGTCCCGCGTCCTTCGTTTTGCCACTTTTGAATTATGGCTGCCATTTCCTGTACTATAGCTTTTTTGCTGGCGCAGGCGGTCACATTTACCGCCGAACCATGGCGGCTGATCGGTTCGACCGGATAGATCGGAAAATTCCCGTGGCGCAGGATTTCGGTTGCAAATTCTGAAATCTCTACGGTGTTGCGATAACTTTTTTTCAACAAGCCAAAATGGTCATACGTTCCGGTAAGGATCAGCTGCTGCAGTTCGCGCCAGTCGTTCAGCCCATAGCCAAAATGGATATTCTGAGATACATCGCCCATAATGGTATACGTACAGCCGCGCAGACAATAGGCCAGGGCATGATAAGCCATCATACCATAATCCTGTGCTTCATCAATAATCACATGCGACGCCTCACGGATACCGTCTGTCTCTTTAATGCGTTTGTAAAGATATGCAAGCGCGGCCAGATCATATACATCAAAGGCGTGTTCCGTAAACGGTACTGATTTGCCCTTCTGCTGCTGATCCCGCAGGAATTGTGTATATAGTTCAAATATCGATCCTTTAAAAACATCTTTGCCGAAATGCCAACGGTACTTACGGTGCAGTTCCTTTTTCTCAGCTGCAGGATAAGAGACATTTTTCCCGGACAGCTCTGTTTCCAGCCTGGACAGCAGGATTTCATTGAGCATATTGATCCTGGCCTGCATAGAAACGAAACGCATCGTTTTCAGATAGCCGCTGATCTCAGAGCCGGACAGCAGCAGTTTCCCATTTTCAGGAAGGCGGATATCCGTACGCGGAATCTCCGCCTGTTCAAACGCTTCGCAAAACTGTTCCAGATCCGCAAACCATGCAGCGTTTCCTTTGATGCAGACGCCAGGCGTTTGATCCACCGGGCGGATCTTATGCAGAAGCGGGTCCCAGTCTTCATACAGAAGCCTTGTAAACAGCTGCTCCATTGTCATCTGCAGAATGCCGTACACATCCAGATCCGGCAATACGCTTGTAATATAATCCAGTAAGATCCGGTTGCTCCCAATAATGTAAAAATCTTCCGGCCGAAACTGGTCGTCATAATTATAAAGAATATAGGAAATACGGTGCATCGCCACCGTCGTCTTCCCGGAACCGGCAACTCCCTGCACAATCAGGTTGGTCTTTGGGGAGTGGCGGATCATTGCATTCTGCTCTTTTTGGATCGTGGCAATAATTTCTCCCAGCACCGCTTTTTTGCTCTTTGCCAGATACTGTGTCAGCAGTTCGTCATTTGCTACTACATCCGAATCATAAAAATCTTTCAGTCTGTCCTGTTCGATCTCATACGTCCGTTTGCGTTTCAGGTCAATTTCAAACCTTCCTTCGTTTTTTACCTGATAGGTACATGGCCCAATCGCGTTTTCGTAATAAACCGACGCTACCGGCGCACGCCAGTCAATCACCAGCGGCCTGGCGTCACTATCAGAAATACCGACGCGGCCTACATAATAAGACTCTTCTACAGGCTGCTTGGGATCTTTAAAATCAATCCGCCCAAAATACGGCTTTTTCCTCGCTTTCTGACAGCGCAGCAGGTCGCGCCTGTTTTCCCGGATCTGGGAATGCGCGTTATGAAACAGCGCCAGCGCTTCCTTATCTTTTGTCCCATAGACCTCCATCAAATCATCCAGCTCGTCGGTCAGCTGGCGGATATACGTTTCCGTCCTTGTAAGATTTTCCTGCGCTACCTTAAGAATGACGGCCAGCTGCTGTTCTTCCTCCTCCCTGGTCAGCCCGGGGAGCGGATAAGGCTGCTTTGTTTTTTCAGTTTTCATATTTCTCCTATCTTTATTCTGTAGCAGAAATCATTTGTCAATATTATAACGCTTCTGTTGTAAGCATTCAATATAAAAATCGTAACTGTTTGGATTCAGATGTTCTTTAGCCGGTGATCTTCATAAAAAGCACAGCTGCATCCAGGATCATAAAAAACAGAACCAGGCTAACCTGGTTCTGTCCATCTCTCACTCCCTGATTTCTTCTAAGATCTGCTCCCGCAAAATCTGCTGTCCCGCAGCCAGTGTCACTCCTGCGCAGAGCAATACATCCACCACTGCCACGCCTGCCAGCGCCTGCCAGGAAATACACCATTTGGGATGCAGATACCGGTACACACGTACCATAAAATAATATAGTATTTTCTGCACGATCAAATAAAATCCAAACACTACCAGGCTGGAAGAAATCCCATACCGCAGACCTTCCTTTGCCAGCATCCGGCGAAATCCGGCGTCTGTAATCCCCATAGCCCGCAGGATCCCGAATTCCCGCTTTCTTGCACATACCAGATACTGCATACTGTTCATAATGTGCAGCAGACTAATACCAAGCAGCACAGCCGCAATGCCATAATAAAAAAACATCTTTTGGGACAAATACTGGTTCTGCATACGAATTTGTCCGGTGTAATCCTTTACCGCACAACTTCCTAAAGAAGCTGTCAGTTTTCCAAGTGCGGCGGATACCTGGTCTGCGTCTGAAGACTGCTGCAGGGAAATACTAAGCGTCCGGTAATCCGTAACGCCAAAATTTTTTTCCATCTGTTCATTGGTCATAATCAGATCCACAACACTATCGCCAGGATCACCAATAAACGTATCCACCTTGGCCAATGGCCTGCTGGCAACTGCTGCCACTTTTAAGTCCAGATTCTGATACCAGCTGCTGTCCCCTTGAAAACGCAGCGCTTCCTTTAATAAAGCTTTTTTTGATAAATCTTCTTTTAATAAATCAGGCGTTTTCAGCCGGATCGTTTCTCCGGCATGAAGATCAATACCTTCGTATGTTCCCTGCCCGTCCATAATTGTTTTAAAAATCACACTGTTTTCCCGGCGCATCTGATCAGGGTCAACGCTGCCTTCCAGAAGATAATCCCCCATTTCCTGTAACATTTCATCGTCATATCCGTAAATATTGACTTTTAATGTATAATCATGATCTCCGGTCTGCACTGCAATCCCATGATACTTTTCGAGCAATTCCGGGTCCGGCGGATTGGCGGGGTTATTTGCTATTTCTGCAAAATATTCTGTCCATACCAGTCTGCCGTTTTCTAACGGGATCTCCCCAAGCAGATAGCGCACCGGATGAATGCTTTGGATACCTGGGATTTTTGTCATCTGCGCCACGGATTCCTGCGGTATGAGATCTGTGAGTTCCTCTGAGCATTTTAGCACCTGAATATCCGACCCCAGCCCGTCGTCCGCCTTAAAGGTAAGCGCATTGTGGATTTTTGTATTTTCCGTCACGTAAAACGCCCCAAGGAAAATCACGCTGCCTACGGATAACGATAGCAGAATTCCCATAAACGTTCCTTTGCGGTCATACATAAATTTCTTCGCCAGAACTCCTGCCATATCACTGCGGCAGGTGCTGTAAATTCTGCGGTTAACATGCTTTTTCGTATTTTGCGCCATCATCTGGCGAATGGAAAGCCGCTGCATCCGGCGCAGCAAACGCACACTGATCCATACGACGACCACAGCCATAAACACTGCGCCGTACAGCATGATCCGCCAGCCGATTTGATAATCCCCTGCATCCGGCAGACTGCCGGCCATACTCTGACGGAGCTGATCAGAGCTTCCTGTATGGAATGACTGCTTTTGTGCAACAAAGATACGGCCAGCGTTTTGATAGATGTGATAAGCAAAGAAATTGCCCGCCAGACATCCAACCGGATATCCTGCCAGACAAATCATACCCAGTTCCAGCAAAAGAACTGCGCAGACGCCGCCGTCTGTCAGCCCGATCGCCTGCATCATACTGTATTGCGACATTCTGCGGACTACGGAGATCCGGAACAGACTGTAGACAATAAACGCTCCGAAAACAGCAAATACAGCAAGCATAGCAGTCTGCGTCAGTTTTCCTTCCACATTCAGCATCGCCCAAATATACGGCAGGCCAGCCTGCGGCTCCGTGATTCCGGTACGGATAATATCCAATATCCAGCCAGGCGGCTGCAGATCCAAAAAGTCTACCACGCCATTATTTCTTCTGATCCCCGACCGTTCGATGCCAAAGCGCCTGCAAAATCTGTCCATCTGATGGTAAATACTTCGGTTTTCATCAAATTTTAAAAATACAAAGCCGTTAACGTTTCCATTATTTGATAAACCGCCTGTAAATACGACAGGATCATCCCACATTACCTGGCTGAATTTTTCCGGAGGATCTGACAGAACGCCGCATAAGGTATAAGTATCCTGCCCCAGCATCACCTTCGTTCCTATTTCGGGATTTATGCCAAGGCTGTGAAGCATCTGATGATCCATTGCCGCTTCCTGCGGATTCTGAGGGTAATGCCCTTCCAGAATTTCATACCCCATCATCCGCAGATATGCGTCATCCGCAGAAACCAGACGCATGGGCAGCGGATTTTTCAGTTCTTCCCGGATCAAAATACTTCCAGTCCCTTCCAGCCGATATCCGGCTCGATCCTGATATTTTTCTGATTCCGCCGCCAATCTTCTGTCACCATTTACGCAATAATGCCAGCCGCCGTATTCTTTGTAAGCCTGCTGCAGCGCCGCGTGCTTTCCGCTTCCTAAAAGCCCGCCCATCCCAGCCAGCAGGGCCGAAGACAGTAACACACCAAGAAATAGTGTAAATGTCTGTTTTTTATAAAATCTGATGTATGCACATACAAGACGCATAGAACCTCTCATAACCATACACCTTCTTTCCCGGTTTCCAGCTGTCCGGACAGATCGTCTTTGTCTTTCTTTTCCGGCTGCAGCATCCCGTCTTCGATCTGCAGAATACGGTCACAATTTTGTGCGAGGCTTTCATTATGCGTGACCATAATAATGGTTTGGTTATACTTTCTGCTGCTGTTTCTTAACAGTCCTGTCACTTCTATCGTTGTCTTAGAATCCAGGTTCCCGGTCGGCTCATCCGCCAGAATCATTGCAGGCTTATTGGCCAGCGCCCGTGCCAGCGCGGCCCTTTGCTGCTGGCCACCGGACAGTTCCTGCGGATACCTGTTGCGTTTATCCCAAAGCCCCAGTTCTTTCAGCAGCTTTGCAATCCAATGGTGATCCACATGCCTGCCTTTATCAAATGTCACTGGCAGCGCCACATTATCATAGACATTCAGCACTGGCATTAAGCTGTAATTTTGAAATACAAACCCAATATTCCTGCGCCGGAAAATAGTCAGTTCCTTACGGTTTAACCCTGCCATATGATGGCTGCGTATATAAATATCTCCTTTTGTCGGCACATCCAGCCCGCCGATCAGATGCAGCAGCGTACTCTTCCCGGAGCCTGACGTACCAACCACCGCGACAAATTCTCCCTGAGAAACAGAAAACGTAACATTTTTTAATGCCTGCACGGTATGCTCTTTTGTCCCATATTGTTTACTGATATTTTTGACCTGTAATACGTCCAAATCCATTCACTCCTTTATACTTGATACAGACAGCATACCAGAAATATCTTTCAAAACGATAACAAAATGCATATTAAGTTCTGACAAATTTGTAAGAATCACAGCCAGCTTTCTTCAATATTTTTCTTCAATTCTCCGAACATCCCATAAAAATCTTCTCTTGTCTTTCTAATAATATCATACGCCACAGCTTGATTGTAAGAATGGGACACATTGTTTCTTGCCTGCAAAGCTGAAAGCCATAACATTTCATCTGTAATCATAGACGCCTGATACGCGGTTTTAATAATCCACCTTGGAGACCCGGTTGCCGCGCCTTCATAACCATGTACTTCTAAAATAGCCTTCATCATTTTCCACGCCTGTTCAAAACAAATTTCATACAATCCAACCAGTCCTGTAATAACCACATTATTATATGGTTCCTGATAATTGTAAATATCCTGCAGATTCTGAAATGCAGCACAAAAATTATCATATTTTTTCATAAATTACGATTCCTTCCTGTGCAATAGAATCTCTTAATTCCTTCTGCACACTTGCGTCAAGATCAACAACGTCATATTTTAGTAAAGTAAAAGTTTCCTCATCCACATCCAATGCAAAACGCACCCGGTCTCCGCCGCAAATAGCCAGATCGATATCACTGACCCGACTATAATCCCCACGTGCTCTGGAACCGAACAAAATTACTTTTTCTATTCCATATTTCTCCGCTAACTGACGGATCTGCTGTATTACAATTGGCCTGATTCCAGTTTCTTCCATTAAATAACAGCACCTCTTTCTAAAAGTCACAGCCGCTCACATAACGCTGGTTTCCAATCATCCATTTTGAAGGAACACAGAAAAAACGCTGCCTGTTCCATATTCCGATTCTACTGTCAGATATCCTTTTTCCTGTTCTAAAATCAGACGCGACAAATACAGACCGATGCCGGAGCCTTCGATCTCTGCCACTTCTTCGCTCCGGTAAAACCGCTGAAAAATTTGCGTGAACTCCTCCCTGCGTATCCCAATGCCATAATCCGTAAACCGGATTTGCGTAAAAAGTTCCATCGGGCAAACACAAATTTCAATCCGGCTTTCAGCCGGAGAATATTTCACCGCATTTTCCAATACATTGCTGAACACTTCCGCTGTCCATTTGCGGTCATGATACAATGGAAAATCTGTAAACGGTTCCATACAAATACGGATCTTTTTTTGTTCTGCCTTTTCATAGACAGTATTCACTGCCAGCAGCAGCGTATCTTTGATCGGAAGCGCGCCTGCTTCAAACGCCATAGCGCCTTGTTCCAGCATGACCATACGAAACAAAGACTGCAGCATCCAGTCCAGCTTGCGAATCTGTATCTTCATCTTTTGGAGAAAGATCTGCCGCTGCTCCTTATCCAGCGTTCCCTCCAGCATCTCCTGATACATTACTACATTGCTAAGAGGCGTCTTTAACTGATGGGACATATTGGAAACTAAGCTTTTTACCTGCTCTTTCTCTTTTGTCGCCAGC
>VSNY01000239.1 GCA_009774535.1 Lachnospiraceae bacterium | reverse complement strand
GCTAACTGCGACTAAGACAGTCGGCGTGTGGGCCTCCTGTCTAAGTCTCCGTAAGCGCTGGATTTCACCTCCGCTAAGAACGCCCCCTCAACGTCCTTCCAGGGTGTATCTCCCAGCCTGGTTCCACCCCGTCGCCCGCAGCGTCTGGTTATGGCAGGCTTTAGGATATTTTTGTTTTTTTCACTGTTTGGGACATGTATGTAAGTAAATGTATAGTAATTTAGCCATTGTGCTGGACATGTATGGGAAGTATATGTACAGTAATCCAGTTATTGTGTTAGAGCGTGTCTTAATAATCATTTTTGCCAGTTGTATTTCCTATTTTGTGTGATATTTGAGCCAAATTCAGGTTACGTAGCTCGTATAGCTATATAGTTATCTGGTCACTGTGCTGGATACGTACGGAACATGTGCAGATGTCTGATATACTATGATAAGAGGAGTTTTTTTAACTGGTCAATGCTTCCGTTTTGGATCAGACGGGTGCTTTTTGGCGCACTGGTCCATTTTGGGGACAGGTTGGAATGGATATAGATCGAATCTATTCCATAAGCGTTTGCTCCTTCGATATCTGTAACTGGATCATTTCCGATCATTAGTGTATCGTTTTTTTCAAGGTTGTACCGTATACAGGCGGTTTGAAAAAAATGTGGGTCGGGTTTTGCGCATTCTTCTGTAGAAGATATTATGATTCCGTCAAAACAATCGATAATTCTAAGTAGTTTTAATTCTGGTATGGTGAAGATGGCTTGTGCGTTGGTTAGTAAAAAGCAGTGTTTGTTGTGTGTGTGAAGTTCCTGCAGCATTGAGCGGACGCCTGGATACAAGTTTAAATGTGTTCTTGATACGGTACGGAAAAATAGTGCTGTTTCTGAGATAAGGACAGGGGATGCGCTGATGTTTTTATTTATATATAATTTTTCAAAGACCCGTTCCTGCTGGATGTCCAGGAAGGTGTAATCCGGGTGGCGTAAAGCTGCTTGTTTCTTTTCTTCTTTGATCAGTTGGTGGTATGTTTTTTGCAGTTCCCATGGGGAATATAAGGCGCCGTGGGATTTATACCAGACTGCAAGCAGTTTCCAGAGTTCTTTTTTGGATTCATTGGTGTGGATATTGGCTAACGTGCCGTATAAGTCAAAAAGAAGATTGTTTTGATGCATGGTGCGTTTTCCTTTCTAATGTGCGGTGTTTATAGTTTTTTGTGAGTTTGTTTCAGCTGGTTTTCCGGTATTGCGGTAAGCGCCTGGCGTTACCGCGAATTTTTTTTTGAAGCAGCGGTTAAAGTGAGACAGATTTTCAAAACCGACTTCCTGTGAGATGGACAATACGCTGCAGTCGGAAGCGAGCAGTAGTCTGGCTGCCATCATTAGACGGTAGTCATTTAAATAGGTGATAAAAGGCATACCCATCGCGTGTTTGAAATACTTCATAAAATGTGATGGGCTGTAATCGCAATAAGCCGCGATTTCCTGGATGGTTATGCGTTCCTGGTAATGGTTTTCTACATATTTGAGAATGATTTTCAGCTTTTCCAGAGAAGGGAGAGGCTTTTTTTTGGCAGATGCAATCTCCCAGTCTGTAAAAAGTTCATAGAATAGGCCGAACAGGCAGCTTTTGACTGCCAGCTGGTAAGCGTGAGGGAAGGTTTTGCAGACTTCGTCGGCCTGGTCCAGACAGCGGGCGATTTTTTGGTATTTGGGGTCCTGGGGTGTATAGATATTCTGAGACAGCATATGGGAGTGCTGCAGCGGCCCGAAGAAGTCTGTTGTGCAGCTGTCGTTGCTTTTTGCTTCCAGCATATGTAAGTCAAACAGAATCGTTTCATATTCCAGCCGGATCTGATCCTGCTGGAATATGCCATGCAGCTGCCCTGGCGTGACCAGGATAATATCACCTTCCTTTACCTTAGTGGAAGAAAGGTCAATGGATACATTTCCGCATCCTTTTTTGATATAGATCATCTCCATTTCCAGATGCCAGTGCAGCGGCACGGATAAAAAATCCTGCGGGATGCAGCACAGATAGGTGTTGTATGGAAATGCTGCATCGAAGTGTTTTTTCTTTTCCTGGTAATTTTCATATTCTGAAATATTCATAAGTACCGGCTCCTTTGCGTGAATCTCCATACATAATTGTTAAGTCAGCATTTTGTAATTTACGAGGTGTATGCAGATATTTATTCCGCTTCGCTTTCTACGGTTACAATATCTGGATTTCCGTCTGCTGCCTGTGCGATTGCGGCGGCCGCCAGTCTGAAAAAGTTGCTTCCCGAATGAGAAGCGCCGCTGACAGTGTCCAGCCCGTTGGTACCTTGTACTTCAATCAGCTGCGCGACATATTTTCTGGTATAGTCATTTGGGTAAGTCTCTTCTACGGCAGCCATATTCTGCATATACGCATTATCCCATGCTTTGATATAACCGCTTGGGTCTTTGGCGTTGAACTCTGCGTATACGATTTTGTCGTCTTTTACCATAATGCACAGATATTCTTTCCAACCATGTGAATAATCAGACATCTGGGCAGTATAAAAACCGTCTTTTAACTTTTCTGAACTGCAGCCGCCCAGCATCCAGGCACAGAATAGAACCAGGAGAACCAGACAGCGAAGGCGAAATCTTTGGTTCATAGCATAAAACTCCTTTCAAATCATTGTTATGCTTATTTGTAAGTGACAGCAGGGGATGATACCTGCTGCACTTGTTTATAGATTTTTTAATTTTACTTGTGAAACGTAATTTTGCAGGCTCTCGGCTTGTTTTAATGAATTTTCGGCCATTTCTGCTGTTTCCTCTGCCATCCTGCGGTTTTCATCCGCGATATGGTGAATCGAGCCTAACTGTCCGGTTACGCAGGATACGACTGTCGTCTGTTCCTCTGCCGTACTGGAAAGCCGGGCAGAGATTTCACGGTATTGTCTGGCTACTTCCTGGATTTCCCGGAAAGCAGCGGCTGTATGATTGGCTGCTTCCACGCCTTTTTGAATCATATCCGCAGACTGCATAATAATATCATCTGTTTGCCGCAGCGCTTCTGAAGTCTTGCCGGACAGCTGCCCGATCTGCGCTGCTACAACTGCAAATCCGCGGCCGGCTTCACCCGCGCGGGCTGCTTCAATGGAAGCGTTTAAGGAAAGCAGATTTGTCTGGAAAGAAATATCGCCAATCAGCTTACTGATTTTGGAAATCTCTTCAACAGAATTATTGATATCTGTCATTAATATCAGCAGACTCTGCATAGACTGATCGCCAACAGAGGTTTTTTCGCTGGCATTTTCCGAACAAGCTTCCATCTGCAGCACCTGTTCTTTGTTTTTTCCGATCGCTTCTGTAATGGATGCCGCGCTGTCTTCCAGCTGATTTAACAATTCCGTCTGCCGCAGGGAGGCATCCTGCAGCTGTCCTGCATGGTTGGATACTTTCATGGAATTTTGCGTAACTGCCTGGGAAGACTGGTTCATACGGATCATAGTCTGGTTCAGGGAAATAGAAATGTGTTCCAAAGAATCCCGAATCGAGGAAAAGTCCCCGTCAAAGTTATCCGGGATTTCGACCGTATAATCCCCCTGTGACAGTGTATTCAGGCATACGCGGATATCCTGTATGTATTTGTTGAGACTGGCAATTGTTTTAGACAATGCATCCGTTAAAATTGCCGTCTCATCATTACTTTCTGACGATACGACCGGGTCAGTCAGGTTTCCGTTTGCCAGATCCTGCAGACGTCTGGTGGCAGATGTCAGAGATCTTGAGATTCTTTGCGAAACCGTAAAAATCCAAATTGCTCCAATCGTTAAAAATAGTGCAGACAGCAGCGCAGACAATGAAATCGATGAAATTACGGTATCCATAAATTCTACCTGCGGAGCATGGATCAGCAGCGTCCAGTTGGTGCCGGGAATTGGCGCATAGCCGACGTAACTTTTTTTGCCCTCAAACTGGATTAGATCCGAGCCCGTCTGGTAGGCAAGCGCTTTATCAAATGTTTCCCTGGCAGCGGGGGAGGCCGAATCGTAAATATTATTACGTGCGGCCACATTTGCGGTATTGCGGTCGCCGATTATGACACCTTCTTCATTCAGAATACAGGCACTTCCGGTGCTGCCAACAATTAACATACTGAGTACATCATTTAAGAGGTCGTATTTGTAGCTTCCGACCAGATATCCAGCCGTTTCATCGTTTACCGTATAAGGAATACCAACGCTAAGTTGCAATTGACCGTTGTCATCATAAGGATCGCCAATTACCAGATTACCAGTATTTGTTAAATGCGAATAATATTTCTGATCCGCAATACTTTCTGGTGCGTTGCTGTCTCCAAATTGTTTGCTGCCGTCCGTTCCATAAGCAGCCAGCCAGACAAATTCAATCTGCAGCTTTGTCTGATCCAGACAGTCTTGCTTTTCACGGTCTGAGGAAGCAGTATCCGTGAAGACGGTTTCTCTGGAAAGGTTATACATGCGTTCGGTCAAAAGGTGCAGATTGGAGCTGATGCTTTGCGAGGCAATTCTTGCGGTGGTCTGCATATTGTCCAGCAGCGTGGCGTTTGTGGAACGGATATTGCCGATGGACATGACTACCGAAATTGTGACAACCTGGAAGATTGCCACTGCCATGACATAAAAAATAATCTTTTGTTTGATTGTATGAAACTTTCTCATATCAAGACACTCCTTTGTAATGCGCTAATGGAATTATTCTAACATATATGGGAAAGGTTTACATCTCTTTTTTTTATTTTTTTGTTGGGAAATTGAAGCTTATATTTGGGGTGGTTGCAATTATACGGATGTGT
>VSNY01000238.1 GCA_009774535.1 Lachnospiraceae bacterium | reverse complement strand
TGCCAATTTTTTCATTGGTATTGCAAAAAATCGAATTTTGGTATAGAATACTTAAAGATAACATTTTATAAGAAAATGTTAATAATAAGAAGTCCAAAAGAATATTCTACTATTTACTAAGAGCAAAATCTACAGAATTCATAATTTTCCTACCTGAATCAGTAAAAAGAAAAACTTTTCCAATTCGATAAGCTGCATTTATATAACTTTACAAACATCTTTTTGACCTGCCTTCCATAAATTCAGAATGATACGCCGCTGGCGCTGGATGAACGGATGATTTGTGACCAGGCAAAGAGGGGAACAGCAGTCGCAGCGATTTCTAATAGCTGGATACGCAACCATTCCATTAGGCAACCTAACTATAACCACTTTCTCTGCCTGATCCAACAACTCACAATTCTGCAAATCCATTTCTGCTGTAAGAAAAAGAATATTCATCCAAATATCCTCCGTCGATCAGCACACGCTTTCCGCTAAAAGCAAATCCATAGATTCTGATACGATTTTTATGGATTCCCTTTGCTTCCAATGCAGCAGCGTATCTCTTACGGACAATCTGCTCTAAGGCCATCTGAACAGTATCTTTCAACGATTTCTCCTGATCCGGATTGATCACTTTAAATTCAAGGAGCATCGCATCATCCTGACTTGGATCGCAAGGCTCTAATAATACGTCATATCTGCCAAGCCCGCTTTCCCTATTTGAAGTAATATGATAGATCTTTCTAAGACTTGCGATCAATCCAAGTACAAAACCATGATAAAAGTTCTCCGGAAGCGTATAACAGGAAGCCTTCGTTCCTGTGTCAAAGAAACTAACGGTATGTTCCATAATTGTACACAAGTATTGATTCATAAACTTCTTATCACCAGAAAGCAGCGCATTACAAAACTCACTATACTCAAAGATATCATTTGAAAACCATCCGGTAAATAAATTCTCAAATACAGAAAACACCTCGGCATTTGTGATAGAAAGTACATACTCCGTTTTACCCATCCTGTTTTGAACGAGATCTGACACTTTGAGATAACCACCAGCTAAAAGCAGGCTCCAAAGCGCTGATTTCCTCTTTTTCAGATTTTTAAAAACAATCTCTTCATCCATCTGCGTGCGGAAACTGCGTCCATTCAGCAAATCTTCCATTGCCATTTTCACATCAGAACTGCTCCCCTGGATCAGTTGGCCGATCAAAGTATTAGAACTTGTATTTGCCCAATATGATTGAAATTCCTTTGCGTCTAAAAACTGTGTGATGGACCACGGATTATAAATACTGTCACATCCGCCGAACCTAAATCCATCGTACCATCTCTTCACCTCCTGCATCTGGCTGACCATCTCAAACTCTTCCAATGCAAGATACACTTCTTTTTCTGTAAATCCAAAAGAAGTTTCATATTTCCGGGACGTCGTTGTTACAACTTTGATATTATTCAAGTCCGAAAAAATAGATTCTTTACTTACTCTTGTAATACCCGTCATAAGCCCCCGCTCTAAATAGGGATTTGTTTTGAACGTGGAATTAAAAAAACCGCTTATAAAATTAACCATCTCATCCCAGTATCCATGCACATAAGCTTCCTGCAGCGGAGTATCATATTCATCCAACAAAATAATGACCCTTTTTCCATAGTAGCGCGAGAGATATTGGGCTAATTTTTTCATAGAAGAACCAATATCATCCTCATCCAAATCCCCGGACATAATCCGATAAAATTCATTTTTTTCAGCCTGCAGCAAACATTCGCCTTCTGTTAAAAAAGCATGCTTTTGATATTCCCAAATCATCAGCTTCCCGATTTCCCTGCATGTTTTCTTACAGCTGTCTCGCTTAATATCGGCAAAGCTTAAAAAAATCACTGGGTAAGTACCCTGTAAAACCTGGTACTTTTTATCTTTCCAGACGGACAGCCCTTCAAATAAATCCTGCCTTCCCGCATGCCGGATGGAAAAAAAATAATCTACCATACTCATGGTCAAGGTTTTTCCAAACCTTCTGGGACGTGTAATCAAAGTGGCATCGTCTTTACTTTCCCACCATTCTTTTATAAAATCAGTTTTATCCACATAAAAACAATTATTTTCTACCATTTTGCTAAAATCCTGGACGCCGACCGCCACTGTTCTCGCCATAAGGATACCTCCGACTACACTATATTTCAACAATGATTCCACCTTCTCATCATTATTATCATATCATAGGTTTACGGATATGACTATTGATTTTTCTGAGTGTTTCCAGATCCTTGCATGCGCACAGTTCCCCGTCCTGCCTATCGGCCCTTCTTACTGCCTTTGGATCTACTGTCGGTTCCTGTCTTTAATAAAGATCTGACATTTTAATGATAATCACACCATCCCGCACCTGCACATAGCCTTCCACCGGATACGACGGCATATCCCGCGAAATTTCCCTCGCATGGACGATGCTGTCCCAATCCGCACGTTGATAGGACACCCCAAAATGATTCTCTATCATCCTGACTAAACGGTTCGGCTGCTCGTTCACCCGTTCCCAGCACGATACGCCGATACTCAAATCTGCATTCGTATCAAAACACGCTCCGTTGATCCGCGGCGAATAATCCCCGACAACCACCACCGGAAGCTGCGGCTGCGCGCCAAGCCCCAGCCGGTCCACCTGGGAAATAACTCAAACAAAAGCGGCAAGAAACACCCCCGCCATCCATGCCAGCCTGCGCAGCGCTTCTCCCGCCGCAAAACTGCCTGCCTCCGCTGACAGCCAGATCAGGTAAATCCCAGCGCATAATGCCAGAAACAACGCCCAGACAATTTCAAACCACTGTACCGTAAAATAAAACTGATAAACCCATACCGGACTTGCAATAAATACCAGTGCAAACATCCACAATGCCAGCCTGTTCTTTCTGCACCCTGCCGCCCAAAACAGCCTGCACAGAAAAATAACCGTAACCGGGAATAAAACCAGGCACAGCGCCCCAGTAAAATACGGATTAAATCACAAAAGCCCGAAAACTTTTTTGGTAAACACATTCCCCTGACGGCCGATTTCCAGCCAGTTTAAAACACTGCCCGGAGAGTAAATTACATCGTCCGTATCATACAGCGACTGAATCGTAAAAGCATGCCTGCCATGCAGGAAATACACCAAAAAAAAATGACGGTGCATAGGAACTGGTTTTGTCTGCAGAATACGATGGTGTTTCGGCTGGTAAGGGCAAAAACACAAAATTATATACACTACCCCCGGCAGAGTACCAGACTCACTCCCCGCACGTCTCCAGCATCTCATATACCCGCAGGATTTCTCCCACGCTCCATGCCTGAGCAAAACACCCCCTGGAAAAAGCAGGATTTTTCCCATCATAAATCTCCGGCAGCTGCCCGATACACCCCTCGCCCATCGCGCTTTCCAGCACTTCCAGCTGACGCTTCACTTTCCTGACCGCATCTTCTGCATATTTGCGCGTCTTTACATAAGCCAGATAATACGCCCCCAGCGGAAATACCCACACCGTCCCCTGATGGTACGCCAGATCACGCTCCATCTGACTCCCGCCATAGCTCGCCGAAAATTGGCTATCCTGCATATCCAGCGTGCGCAGCCCATACGGCGTATACAATTTTTCGTACACCGTATCCACCACCTGCCGCTCCTGCGCTTCCTCAAGCATCGTAAACGGCATTGACACAGCCCAGATCTGATTGCAGCGAATTTGCTCGTCCGCTTCTGTTCCGGACAATACATCTTTCAGGCACTGATTTTTCTCACTCCAAAATTTAGCCCGAAAACTCTGCTTCGTTTTCTCAGCCAGCCGTGCATAATCATCCGCCCCTCCCCGCTGCAGTCTCTTTGCAAACACATCCATAATACAAAGCGCATTATACCAATAATCATTAATCTCCACCGGCTTACCATGACGCGGCGTAGGCAGAATTTCCCCAATGCGCACATCCATCCATGTCACTTGATCCAAATCCTGCCCGGCAAACAGCAGGCCATCCGTATCCATACGAATACCATAAGACGTCCCATTTTTATAACAGCGAATGATTTCCTCCATCACAGGCCAGATTTCCTCCAAAAAATCCATATCATCCGATTTCTGCACATACAGATACACAGCCTGAATATACAGCAGCGCCGCATCGGCCGTATTATACTGCGGCTCATCTTTGCCTTCCGGAAACAAGTTCGGCATCAGCCCATCCCTGCAGTAAGACGCAAACGTACGCAGTATACTCTTAGCCGTCTCAAACTGCCTGGTCGTAATACAACACCCAGCCAGCGCAATCATCGTATCCCTCCCCCAGTCTTCAAAAAACGGGTATCCGGCTAAAATCGTTTTCCCGCCCGTAGACACCCGTTTTACAACAAACTGTGCCGCACTCTTTACAAGCATTTCCGCCGCTTCCTGCTTCATCCCCGAAACACGCACCAGCTCCCCGCGATACGCAGCCGCCTCCCGCAGCACCTGGTCTGCCGAAACACAGATATCTTCCATACTAAACACAATCTCCAGCTCCTGGCACGCATGCTTCGGTATTTTCTTTAAAATACAATGATTCGTATGCGTATTCCCTTCACACATCCTGCCGTCACACGCATCATACGCATAATACAGCCCTTCAGTAAAATTCTGTGAAAAACGCTGCACCACACCATTTGTCTGGTAAAAAACCGTCAGTCCCTGAGACCGGATCACACCTTTATTCTGCGGAAACTGACTGCTGCTCACCCCTGCTCCCTCTTCCACCGAAAACTGAATATCATTCGCTCCTGTTCCTTCTTCCAGCGGAAACTTACTGCC
>VSNY01000237.1 GCA_009774535.1 Lachnospiraceae bacterium | reverse complement strand
AAGATTGTCTTTGGCTAAATTCAATATAACAGAAAATTTGAAACTTGGGAATACATAAAAGCTTGCGTTTACCGTGATTGTAAGACTGCCCTTATTGCCGCATCCGGCAAAAAGCATGATACCTGATCAACTCCGGACTGTCCCGTATTCTGTTCATTTTTTCCTCCTATGGCACTGCTTTGTTAAACTTACCCAGGTAAGCAAGCATCCTTTTGAGTCTTTTGTCATTTGCATATGCCTTATAGAATTTCAGCCTCCACATACCCATCACCTCCTTTCCATGCTGCCCTTTTTCTCCGGTTCTCCTTGCTTTATCCTCAAGGATCAGCCGTTTCAGGTAAGCTCCGCTTTTGCCATTCCTCTCAAACCATTCCCTCGCTTCTTTATCTGTGGTTGGGTTGAATTGCAGCGTGAACCTCAATACTTTCTTTCGGTATGCCTCTGACATTTCATGCCTGTGTTTTTTTCTTTCTTCTTCCGTCAGTTTCGCCCTTTTCATTTACAGACTCCTTTCACCGCCTGACTGCTGCAATTCCCATCATCGTCAGTACAATCCTCATAACAAGGGCAAGGAGCAGCAGGAACAGTTTCGCCATCCCAAGCACCAGCTTCAACGCCACAAGCGCCGCCTGCAATATCCATTTCAGTATGGTAAGCAATGCCACCATTGTCTTTCTTAAAACGATTCCTGCCATATGTCATTCCTCCTGCTATCCCCAGTCCTCAACCAGTTCCATCATGGTTGGATCTACGGGTTCCTCTCTCCTATGTTCCTCTGTTTCCTTTGCCACCGTTTCCATGACCATTCTTCCCATGCCGCCCTCTGCCGCCCGTACTGCCCCGCCTCCGAGGGCAGCGCCGAGCAGCATGATAATCTCATTCTTGACATCATTCTTTAGTTCTTCACGAATACCGTCAAGGTCACTCTTTGAAATATACTGTTCTTCCTTTTTCTTCCGTTCCCCTGCGTCTTTTAACAGATTTTCATTCTCAAAGCTGTTAGCATAGAAGTCTATGGCATCCGTAATGAACTGGTTTACAGACTTGTGAATGTCTGTATTCAGTTCCGCAAGCACCTTGTTCACCCTGCGCTGCTGCTCATTGTCAAGGTTGAGGCGGTAACTTCGGAAAACTATATTTGACTTTCCCATATGCCCACCCCTAACCTATCCGGCTGCGGTGCTTTGCAAGGAAAACCCTGCCAAGCTGTTCATACCCCTTTGCATTTGCCTTGATGTCCTCAATGTAGCGGATATTACCGCCGTCATGCGAGCCGAACAGCCGCATGACCGCCGCACCCCCGCCCACGAACACAATCGGTATCACATCAAGGTTGTAGCCATGTTCTTTCAGGGTGTTGTAGACTTTCTGTGCAAAATCACGCAGGCAGTCCCTTACAATGTTCATGTACTTATCCGGCAGCGCCGCTTCTCCGGTTGCCATGACCTGCTGTATCACGTTTTCTTCAAGCTCCTGTCCGATCTGCCTGTTACATTCCTCATTGATTGTCCTCATGCAGCGGATAAGCCCCTGCTGGCTTGTGATACACTCTGCCTCATTCGGCTTGCCGTTCTGTATCGGCATGATGTCAATCGTCCAACTGCCTATATCTACCACCACCACACGCTCCGGCAGGGTTTTCAACTGTTCTGCAACCGCCGCATAACATTGCGGGAACACGGATACCCTCGCTATCCTTGCCGTATATTTCTCTTTCTCAAAGAAGTAACTGACTTCTTTGTTCTTTGACAGATAATCAATGAAGTCCTGCTTCTCTGCACCGAACCTTGTCAGCGGAAGCCCTACTGATAAAAGGATATCTGTATTCTTCATTCCCCGCTGTTTCAGTTCCTTTGCGACTGCTGCAAGGGTAAGCAGGTAGAAGTTGTCATTCTCAACTTTTGTGTCCCTGACCTCAAGACGTTTCCCGCCTACCTTGTAATACTTTCCATCCAGCTCCACCACATCATCATAAAATGCGGGTTCTGTCGTAATCTCCTTTACGCCTGTCGTAAAAATCTGCGTTGCTGTTTTCATGTTTGACCAGCCGTGGTCAATCCCGATTACCTCAATATGTTTTTCCATTCTGTTCTTCCTCCATAATTTATTCATGCAGACTTATCTCCTTAATATCTTTTTCATGCAGGGAAAGCAGTACTTATCTGACTGTCTGTACGGGCATCCAAAGCACATATCTTCTTTGTCCTGCCCCGTGATTTCAGGCTTGCTTTCTTCCTTAACACATTTCTTAGCGAGACACTGACGGTTGTTTCCGTAAAAGAATTGACAGCGCATACAGCTTCTTAAATCATCTTCCAGCTTTACCTGTGCCGCAATAATTCCATCCGGTTTTGGAGCGTTCTGCATCCTTACGTTAATTCCCATCCACGCCACCCGCCTTTCCCCCGGCGGAAAGCCTGTACAGTTCCTCCATCTTTCTGTCTGCTGTCCCTGCTGATCTTGCAAGGGAATAATATAGCAAAAGCACCATTCCTACTATAATTACTGTCCCTATCATCTGCCGCCCCTCCTTTTCTGCTCCGTCTTTTTTCTCTGTTCCGCCTCCATCCGCCTGACATACTCACGAATGTCAATCAGATCCTCTAAGTCATAGATTTTGGAACACATAGCACGGTCAACATTTTCAGGAGTGTATTCGCCATGTTCTGTCAATGCTGCTATTACTTTCTGCCTGATTTCTTCCTGTACAGAATCCGGCATTGCTGCTATATAGTGTGGCGGCAGCTTTGAAACTTCTGTCATTACCTCCTTTTCATATCCGTAACTCTTTTCAAAGTCACTTAAAAACTGTTCTTTTACCAAGACTGCATTTGCCTTGTTTTCCTCACTGGCTAACTCCACCAGTCCGTCTAGGAACTCAACTAGCTCTCTCTTTGTAAAACCCATCTGTTAATCCTCCTTCTCCCAAAATAAAAAGGCAGGAACAGATTAGCGATACACAAACGGAATATCCGTTTTAAGAGCTAATTTAGTCCTACCTAAATAATTTCTATATTTTTTTGCATCAGAAAAACAATCTTCACCCCTTTAAAACCATATGGCATATATCCCTGCCGGAACTCTGATGCGCCACAGGCATTCGTGAGATATTTGATTGGTAAAACAGCGCTGCCTCCATCAAAACCTTGTTTCGTTGCAAGTTTGAGAAAGGACTAAATCAGCTCAAACCCTTGTATTTACTGGGTTTGTCTAACTTTAGTCTTATTTTACCGTAAGCATCTCCCTCTCGGATTCCGCACCAGTAAAGCATTTCAAAAGCGTAAAAAGAAACAGGCTTATCCATCATTTCATCCGCAAACTGGATGCCGCCGAACTGCTGAAAATGCTCTGTGCTTGGAAGGAGCAGGCGGACAAGCTCTCTGCCGAGGTAATCAGCAGGGAAGATTACGACCAATGGCGGTTCAATTATCCGAAGTTTGATAATTCGCAGCATTGGGCGAAAACTCCCTCTAAGGAATTGAGCGATTCCCTAGCTGAAGTATTCAATGGCAAACTTAAAACCGATTGACAAGCACGACAAAACGCCCTTAACTATGAATTCCTACCCACAGCTAAGGGCGTTTCTAATATGGATTTATGCCAGCCATCCAAACCACTTCTCAATCATTCTCCCACCAACAAACCACTTGACAGTAAGAATAATCGCACTCAAACGACTGTTATCAAATTGTTATCAAGAGTCCTCTTGAAAGCCAGCAAACCCGCTTAAACACTGGGTTTCTTTAACTTCCCACCTTATACGAACTCGATATTATCATCTATATATTGTATCTAATTTGTATCTCAAATACCCTATGTTGTATAATAATTCTTAATATTCTACTTATTCTTTATGGTTTTTGTATTTTTTGCAAGCATTTTGCAGCCACAAATCTGTCTATCCGTCTAAAGATTGTTCATTTATGTATTCTTGATATCCTTGTTCCAGAATTTTAAAATCACAACTGTTATCCGTTAAAATCTGCTTACGGTTTTCTGTAACCATCTCATAAATCTTATTTGCTTTCTTCTGTATTCTTGCAGCATTATTTACACAAAACTGATATTCTTTATTCAACAGAAACCGGTACTTTTCATCCTGAATATCTTTGATCACGAGTTTTTCCAGACAGGCATCAGGAACCGGCACCATGTAATTAAACCGCAATGAACCTTTTACTTCTTTTTTATCTCCCGGAATCCGGATCAGAATATTCGCCTCCTGTTTCTTATCAAATGATGATACTGACACATAATATTTGATGCCGTTTACTTCCAATACTGCCCCAAATGCAAATTTGTTACGGTCCATATAATGAATATTGGGAACTTTCGTCAGGCCGCGCCTGTTCTTTTCATATTTTTGAAGAAACTGAACATATTCCTCATTTATTCTGTAAAAGTCCATCCGCTCCTCCATATGTAGAAAAAGGGAGATAAGAAGCTTATCTCCCCAAAATAACGGTTCGCATTTCAAGCTGCGAAGCACTTAATTAAAGGTTCACATTCAAAGCAGTGAAGCACTTAAATTAAAGGTCTGCACTCAAAGCAGCAGAGTTCTTTAAGAAAGCAGCAGATCTGCTTCATCTATATTATATTCAGATTTTTGTGAAAATGCAACTGCTTTTTTGCTTTTCAGACGAAATCTCTTGTTCTTCTGTTTCCTCTTTTAAAAATGAAGCGAGAACAGAAAGACTGCTGTCAGTATGCTCCCAATATCCTTCTTCCATATTTTTATAAACTCAAACTTCGCACATAGATTTAGCCTATGCACCTTGAAAATTCAATACTGGCAGTTATTCAGTTATCTT
>VSNY01000236.1 GCA_009774535.1 Lachnospiraceae bacterium | reverse complement strand
CTACGGATTTGTTCAAAAATTTCGAGTTATTGCATTTATTCGTCCTCCCCTTCCTTATCCTCAAAAAAATCATCCTCTGTGTCCTCGTTTTCCTCGTCATCATCGTATTCTTCTTCCTCATCCTCCTCATCATCGTCCTCGTCAAGAAATTCCTCTTTCTTTTTCTTTACTACCTTGAAATAATAGCTGCCGCCAATCGCTGCAACTGCCACAATCCCAAGAATGATATAGGTTGCCGCCGGGTTTTCCCCTGTTTTCTCCGGCTCCGGCTCCGGTTCGGGTTCTTCGGTGTTTTCCTCCCCATCCTCTGCCGCTTCTTCCGCAGGTTCTTCTTCCGTTTCCTGTTCCCCGTTATTGTTGGGAAGTGCGCCCTCCGTCACAGGGATTGCGGATTCCAGTACGGCGGAATTTTGCGGCAAGGTATCGCTGTTGTCCGCCGTCACGTTCAGCAGGTCATTTTCCGTAACTTCCGTCAGGAAATAAACCACTTCTTCCTCCCCGTCCCGGTCAATGATAAGGTAAAACACTTTTTCCGATGCGGTCTGGATTGTATAAAATTCCTTCCCTGTTTCGCTTTTCTCCTTTTCCCCGGATTCCTCTTTTTTCTCCGATTCTGCCGCTTCCGCCATTGCCTGCTTCTTCTGCTGTGCAAGGGTGTTCTCGGAAACAGTGTTCCCGTCACTGTCCGTTTTGGTATGTTCTGTCACCTGTGCGGTAGCAGAGGAAGGCTTGGTTGCCTGTGCGTTTACCGGGAGCTGCTCTGCCGGGTTCTTCTCATTCCCGTCCGTTTTTTCCGGATCGGTGTAATAAGGATTGGCGGTTTTATAAACCTCTGACATATTCCCGGCATTGTCCATTGCGGAAATGGTGAAATACTGGTAGCCTGCGTCAAACTGCTGCAGGCGGATATTCAACACGCCATTGGTAAGCTCCGTAAATTCATACCCGTTCACATACACCGCCTTGATGCCGGAATCCATATCGTGCGCCTGTACGCTTAACAATCCGTCACTGACCGCAGCGTTTAAGGTAGGCTTCGTGAAGTCAAAGCACCTGATATAGCGGTTTTTCTCATAGGTCTTGCCCCTCTGGTCTGTCACAAGCACATAGACGGTGGCATTTTCTGAAATCTCCACATACATATCCTCTGTGATGTCCGTCCAGCTCCCATTCTGCGCCACTTTCGCCTGCACCGTCTTTATGGAGAAGTTGCCGGAATGTGCCACATCTTCAACGGAGATATGTACCTTTGTGGTGTCATTGTGCCAGCCGGAGGGAGTGGAGATTGTGATTTTTACATTCGGGTTCACATATTCGCATAAGCTGAAATCCCCCTTGCAGACCTCACAATCTTTATCAGCGGAATACTGTGTGCATTTTTCTTTGCAGGTACATTCCGGCTCCGGAACTTCATTCCCGGATACTGTTCCGCCTTCCGTACCTTCCCCACTGCCACCGGATTCTGCTTCGCCTTCATTCTCGCCGGATTCGGATTCTGTTTCCCCAGTTTCACTTTCTCCGGTTTCCGTATTTTCCTCTGTTTCAGTGCTTTCCTCTGTTTCCGCTTCGGTACTGCCTTTCTCTGACGTTTCGCCGCTTTCCTCTGTAAGCGCAACCTCCGCATAGACATCTACCGTATTCCCGTTGTTCGCCATAAACGCCCCTACGGGCATACAGAACAATAATGCCGACAAGAGCAGCGACACCGCCGCCCTAGCTGATAACTTTTTCTTCATTTCCTGCCATCTCCTTTGCGTTTTCTTTTTCTTCCAATAACTTCAAAATCTCGTCCTCGCTGAATTTGATGAGTAATTGCAGCTTCTCGGACGAGATTTTATGCTTTTCGATAATATCCATTTTTTCAGCTCTTTCCGCCATGCGTTTCTGTTCTTCCAAATCCTTCTTTTTTGCCTGTAAGGATTCAAGCTGCGCATCCACTTTGGAAAGCTCCTTTTCAATGCGTTCCTTTGTCATAAATCCTCCTTAATTTAATCTTCCAAAACTGTAAAAATGGCTCTGCCAGTAGGACGAGTTGATGCTTGCGTAGCTGATTGGATCTCCGCAGTGTATCATTGTCCCGTTACCACAGTAAATCCCCACATGGCTCACCGCCCCGGCAGAATTGTAAGTCCCGGTAAAAAAGATAATGTCCCCCGCCTTTGCGTCCGATGCGGAAACAGGCGTACACTGGTCATAAATCCCCTGTGCGGTTGTTCGTGGAAGGTTATGCACCCCGCTGTTAGTAAATACCCAACAGACAAAGCCGGAACAGTCAAAACTTGTGGAAGGGTTTGAGCCGCCCCACACATAAGGGTAGCCGAGATATTTAGCGGCTTCCTCCATAAGAGCCTGCACCGATGCGTCATCGTAGGCATCCGGCGGTATGGCGTTCCCCGGCAGACCGCCCGGTGTTTCCCCGTAAAGCGTACCCTCGCCCACATCGAAATAAAATAACGGGTTATAATACTCCCCGTCATACAAACACTCGATATGCAAATGGCTTCCTGTGCTGCTCCCGGTACTGCCCGTTGTGCCGATCACCGTACCTTTTTCCACTGTCTGCCCCGCACTCACACTGATGCTGTCCATATGGGCATACTTGGTTGTGTAACCGTCAACCTCAATCACAACATAATTCCCGTAATGGCTGTCATATGCCGCCGCTGTCACCGTACCGTCATGGGCAGCATATACGGTTGTGCCTGTGGGGACTGCTATATCCACGCCCCGGTGAAATTCCTCGTTCCCTGTGACCGGGTTTTTCCGGTATCCGTAATAGCTTGACACATAATAATACCAGTAAAGGTTAAGCGGCGAAGCGAACTCCTGAAGCAGACCGTTTGTTTCCCGGTACATGGCAAAAATCTCCGCCTGCTCGGTATCCATTTTCCCGGAAACAAGGCTTTCAAGCGGTATGACCGTAAGCGTCACCCGGAGGATACTGACCTCGTATTCCTCATCCTCCATGACCGCATCCCCGTTTTCATCATACAGGGGATTGCCCGCTGCATCAGTGGACTGCACCTGCCTTGTCCTCGTTTCCGTATCCGGCGTGAGTGTCAGCGTATACATCTCATCAAAAAGAGCCTGTATTTCACTTTCCACCCCGCTTGCGGTAAATTCCGTATGGACTGCGGACAGGTAGCTGATAAGGGTAAACGGGTTATGCCCGATTGCCCCAAGATTGTAGGAATATTCATCATACCCCGGATAATCCGTTTCCACCCGGTCAATCTCATTCTGCAAATCAAGCTCCAGTCGGGTAAGCTGTAAATCAGCGGCATCAATCTCTTTCGGCTTGCTTAAATAGCTTGCCGCTAAAATCGTGGACTGTGTATCCACAAACATCGCCCCACAGGACGATACGGAAACCATAATCATCATAAGGAGCAGAGCCATAATGCCCACTGTCACAAGCAAGCCCGCATTTTTCCTTGCAAACTCCTGTAACTTCCTCGCCACAGTGACCGCACCGTTTTTTGTCTTTTGAAATGCCTGCTCCGCTGTTTTTCCCGCTGCCGCTTTCTTCCTCGCCTTGATGTACTCCCGTTTGATGCGCTGTTTCTGTAACCGCTTCTGCAATGCCTTTTTCTGCATCTGCGGGTTTTCTTCCAGAAACTTCTGGTACTGGAAACTGACTTCCTTTTTAAACTGCTTCTTTTCCAGCTTTGCCACTTTCGCCCGCTGTTTCTGCTCTTTCCCTTTTATCTGCCTTTTGACGAAAGAATAAACCGCTTCCCCTTTCTGCTCCGATTTATGTGCGCCCTCCACCGCTGAATTTTCTTTCTCCGTTTCAGAGATTTTCCCATGCACAAAATTCCTGCCCTCATTCTGCATCCGGCGCATGGTGGTCTTGGGTATGCCCTCCTGCTTGAAAGGCTTCTCCTTATCCAGAGGGACAGCCACATATTTTCCCTTTCCGGTTTTCTCGTCAAACACTCTCTGCAAGGTGTATTCCCTTGTCTTTGGCAGCTTCGCCCTTGCTTTCTGTACCTTTTTTGCGGCTTTTTCCGCCCGCCGCTGTTTCTTTTTCAGCTTTTTACTTCCGGTAAATTCAGAACCTCCTTCTCCTTGAAACAGATTTCCGGTATTCTCCGTAAAAGATTCCTCCGTAAAGGTTTTATTTTCCTTCGTGCCGCCTTTATTCCGGTGTTCCCTCTGCACCCGCTTTTTATGGTATTTCCCTTTTTTCTGCGACTGCCTGTAAGTGTCCCTCCGGTGGTAATCTTCCGCATCCGGCTGTTTCTTCTCTGTATCCTCCGTCTGGTTAAAATCCTCCTGCCCGGTAAATCCACCGCTTTCCTTTACAAAATCCGGTTTTTCTTCCTGCCCCGGCTTCGCTTCGGACTTTTGGACTTTTTGTCCAGAAGTGTTCCGGTACATCTGCTTTCTTGCCTGAACCTTTGAAGCATGGTTCGGTTTACGCTGTCCGGCATCTCCGTTTCGGAAATCCATGCTTTTATTCTCTGTAAACGTGCTGTTTTTTCCCGGCTGACTCTCTTTGGACTTCTGGACTTTTCGTCCAAAAGTTTCCTGCTGTGCCTGCATACTCTTTTCCGTCTGCCTTTTGCCGCCCGAACTATGCCCCGGCTTCCCTGTACCGGAATCCCTCGGCTGATAGGCAGCATTGCCGCCGCCCGTAAAAGCATTGTCAGCTCCCTTATGGAACTCTGTATTTGCTTCTTTACGGTAAGCGGTATCCTGTTTTTTCTTCCTTTTCTTTTCTGCCATTAACTGTCCTCATCCCCCTCGTATAATAAGTTTATAGCCAGTCAGAACAGGCTATAGACTTATTCTTTTTTGATATAGATGTAGGAT
>VSNY01000235.1 GCA_009774535.1 Lachnospiraceae bacterium | reverse complement strand
CGGTTTCTATCACAGCCTGCGGCTGAGGTGATCAGATTTATGAAATGACAGATGAGGACGAAACGGCAGTAGTGCAGTACGCAGCACACGTTGTTTCAAAATTCAATCGGAAACAGTCAGAAGGAATTGAAAATGTCGCGGTGCTCAAAGCGTTGATGAAGATTCGGGAAGAAGAAGCCGAAAAACGGCGCAAACAGCAGGAAGAGGAGCAGCAGGAAGAAGAAAAACCGGATCAAAAACCGGATACTTCCGGCAATCAGCAACAGGAAACACCGTCGGAAGGGCAGCAGGAGCAGCCGCAAAAGACGTATGTGTCCTTAACAAAGGCGCTGCAGCTGGACGGAGTCGATGCTTCTTATCGCAAGTATGAGCTTACCTCTGCTTATCAGGCATCGCAGAGCTATATGGTCAGGGCAAACAGCGGGAATGAGCTTTTGGTTTTGCATGTGAATCTGAAAAACAGCGGAAACAAAACGACAGAATGTGATATTCTCTCCAAAATGCCTTCATTCAGGCTGACAATCAACGGTGAAACGAGTGTATCCGCAGATACGACGATCCTGTTAAACGATCTCGGCACCTATCAGGGAAAGATCCGGGCAGGGAAGACGAAAAAGGCGGTGCTGATCTTCCAGGTAAAGAAAGGGTCTGTCAAATCGGCGGACAGCATGGAGCTGGAAGTAAAGACCGGCGGGACAAGTTCACAGGTGCAGCTTGAAGGCTGACATGTATTTTGAAAAAAATTAAAAAAATACATGTCCATTTGGCCAATAGTGTGGTATACTTAAAATAATTAGAGAATGGCTTTGGGAGGAAATTAGCTATGGATACAAACATTCTGTTAGAGAACGGAACGAATGAGCTGGAAGTACTGGAATTTACATTGAATGGAAATCATTATGGGATCAATGTTGCAAAAATCCGTGAGATCCTTACATATCAGCCGATCACACCGATTCCAAATGCGCATACGAGTGTCGAAGGGATTTTTATGCCGCGTGATACAATGATTACAGTCATCAGCTTAAAGAAATGTCTGGGCCTTCCGGTAACTGATAATGAAGGATTATTTATTATTACCAATTTTAACAAGCTGAATATTGCGTTTCATGTGGATCAGGTCATTGGCATCCACAGGGTTTCCTGGGCAGATATTATTAAGCCGGATTCCACGATTAATACAGAACGCGGCGAAGAATCCAACGGCGGTGTTTCTACAGGTGTGATCAAGCTGGAGGATAAGCTGGTCGTGATTTTGGACTTTGAAAAGATCGTTACGGATATCAGTCCGGAAACGGGCCTGAAAGTATCGGATATCGAGGCGCTGGGAGAGCGCAACCGGAACGATTCGCCGATTCTGGTAGCAGAGGATTCTCCGCTGCTCGGCAAACTGATTACAGACAGCTTAAAGAAAGCGGGCTATACGAATATTATTATGTGCATGAACGGCAAAGAAGCCTGGGATAAGCTCGTACAATACAAAAACAGCGGCAATTTATTTGAGAAAGTACACTGTATTATTACTGATATTGAAATGCCGATTATGGACGGTCACCGTCTGACCAAACTGGCAAAAACAGATGATATATTAAAACAGATTCCGTTAATTATTTTCTCGTCTCTGGTCAACGATGAAATGAGGAGAAAAGGAGAAGCGCTTGGCGCGGATGCACAGCTTACCAAGCCGGAGATCGGTTCGTTAGTAGAAGCAATCGATGGGCTGATCGATAAGAAGATCAGGTCTTAAGGCTACGATGTTGTTAAGGAGTGAGAGCGGCCGTGTAGGAGTCATAACGGCACTCTCACTTTTCGCGCGCAGTTCATATCGGGACAATAAACGAAGGAGAGGTTTGCATGAGCAGGAGTGAAGATTATCTGGACAATCTGCTGACTTCGGTCACTGACAAATTAGATGAATTTGATGATGAATTCGAGCAGAACAGGGAATCTTTAAGAGAATCCTACCAGACACAGAACGATCTTCCGTCAAAAACGCAGAGTGCGCTGGATGAAATCCGTGAGGAAAACTTTCTGCGTGAATTTGAGGATGAAATTAACAAAGGAAGAACTGACGATGATTTTTTGTCAGAATTTGAAAGGGAACTGAACGGAGAGCCGGATGATAATTTTACTCAGCGTCTGAACCGGGAAGAAGTGCCTTTGTCTGAAATGGATGCAGACTTGGAAGATTTCTTTAAGGACGATATGGCAGATGATTTGTTTGCGGATCCTGGCGTTGGTTCGGGCAATGATTTCCCGCAAAATTCCGCTGCTCCGGAGCCGATGACCGATTTTGGTCCGGCTGCGATGGACGATCCGGTGACGATGTCCATGAATGATTCAGTATCGATGGATGATCCGGTGACGATGTCCATGAATGATTCAGTATCGATGGATGATCCGGTGACGATGTCCATGAATGACTTAGATCCGGTGACGATGACAATGGATGACTTAGATCCAGTGACAATGGCGATGGATGATTCAGACTCTGTAACAATGGCAATAGATGATACAGAACCGGCGGCAATGGGGATGGATGGCCTGGACGCAGTGACGATGGCGATGGACACAGAGCCGCCAACGATGGCAGTCAGCGACAGTGCGGGAGCTTTGGATTCCCCGGCACCGGATTTGGGAGAGGATGTGGTGTCCAAAATGGCAAAGGAAGATCAGGCAATGGAAGCGCCAAAAGGCATGGAAGGGCTGGAGGATATTTTTGGGGATATTCTGGACGAAGATGCGGACAGCCTGTTAAGTGAACTGGAAAGTGGAATCGCACAGTCCAGCGGCGGTGTCGGTATCTCGCAGCCGGAGGAACCGGAAATGGATGACAGTGAGAGCCTGACAGATATTTTGAACGGATCGGATGAAGAGGCGCTTTCCGAAATTGACCGTCTGCTGGATGCCGATGACGGCGGTCAGGAAACACAGGGCGCGGAGGAAACGATTCCTATGGGGCCGGATTTTTCCTTTGGCGAGTCCGCGCTGGGAGAGGAACCGGAAGAAAAGAAGAAAAAAGAGCGGAACAAAAACGGCTTGTTCGGGAAGCTGTCACGCGTGCTGTTTGGCACGCCGGAAGAACTTGATCCTGAAGCGGCTGCAGAATATGAGGCTGCAAAAGCTGCTATGGGCCCGCAGGAAGATCCAAAAGCTGCAAAAGAAAAGAAAAAACAGGAAAAAGAACTGAAAAAGCAGCAGAAGAAAGAGGAAGCCGCACTAAAGAAACAGGAAAAAGAAGCGGAAAAAGCAGCAAAAGCGGCACAAAAGGCAAGCAAGCCGAAAAAAGAGAAAAAGCCAAAGCAAAAAAATAAAGGGCCAAAAGAGCCGCCGCTGCCAAAGGTTCCGGTGATGATGATGTGGACTCTGGCTTTGTCTGTCATGGTGCTTGTATTTCTAGGTACTTTCCTGGTTGGCTATTCGACGCCGGTGAACGCTGCGCGGGAAGCTTTTGAAAACGGGGATTATGTCGCCGCTTACGCGAAGCTGCAGGGTATGAAAATCCGTGACGCAGACAATGAACTGCTGGAATCAGCAACCATATTAGCCGCAATCCAGACAGAGATGGACGCGTACAAAGGGCTGATGGAGCAAAAACAGTACGAAATGGCGCTTGATTCCCTTGTACGCGGTTATAACCGATGCCTGCTGCATTCTGCAAAAGCAGAAGAGTGGGGCGTTGCCGATAAGGTGAAAGAGCTGGAGGATCAGTTTGACCAGCTGTTGAAAGAGCAGTTTGATATCAGCAAGCGTTCAGCTAAAAAGCTGTACGCGATTAAAAAGCGCAGCCAGTATACACTGGAATTGCATGAGATTTTGGATCGGCTGGGACTGGAACACAAGTAAACCGGAGACAGAAGTTGGCAGAGAGGGTCAGCATGATAGCAATTATTGATTATGATGCAGGAAATTTAAAAAGTGTCAGTAAGGCGCTGGAACGGCTTGGGGAAGAAGCAGTTATTACAAGAGACTGCAAGACGATTTTGTCTGCTGACCGGGTCGTGCTGCCAGGCGTCGGTTCCTTTGGAACTGCAATGCAGCAGCTGAAAAAATACGAGTTGGACAAGACGATCCGGGAAGCGGCGCAAAAGCAGATTCCATTTCTTGGCATCTGTCTGGGGCTGCAGCTGTTATTTGAAAGCAGCGAGGAAAGCGGCGGCGTGGAGGGCCTGGGCATTTTAAAAGGCCGTATTTTAAAAATTCCGGAAGCCGATGGATTGAAAATCCCGCATATCGGATGGAATTCCCTGTCACTGCAGCATCAGGGAAAGTTGTTTCAGGGGATTGCCGATCAGGCATTTGTTTATTTTGTGCATTCGTATTACTTACAGGCGCAAGAAGAACAAATCGTAAAGGCCAAAACGGAATATGGCGTGCAGATCCACGCATCCGTAGAGTGCGATCAGGTATTCGCCTGCCAGTTTCACCCAGAGAAAAGCAGCGCCGTCGGACTTAAGATTTTAGAGAACTTTACAAAAATCTGATGATGCGCGGTTCTGCCAAACGTTACATTACAGACAGCGTTTATCATAAGAAAAAGAGGAACAGTCCATGTTTACAAAACGAATCATCCCATGCCTGGATGTCAAAGACGGCCGCGTGGTCAAAGGCGTGAATTTTGTACAACTGAAAGATGCCGGGGACCCGGTAGAGATTGCGGCTGCTTATGACGCCGCTGGAGCGGATGAGATTGTATTTTTGGATATTACCGCTTCGTCCGATGCTCGTGCGACCGTTGCAGATATGGTTCGCAGAGTGGCGCAGCGTGTCTTTATCCCGTTTACAGTCGGCGGCGGCATTCGTACCGTGGATGATTTCCGGGCGCTGCTTCGGGAAGGTGCGGATAAGA
>VSNY01000234.1 GCA_009774535.1 Lachnospiraceae bacterium | reverse complement strand
TCTGTCCCTATTTCTATATCTATTAAAAATCCGGTAATCTTTACTCTTTTTCACATCTAAAAGCGAAATCTCTGTCCTTGCGGAAAAATTACAAAGGATATCCTCTGCGGCCTTTACCAAATCTGAGCCTTTTAATTCGATCAGATATGCCATCCTGCTTTCCTCATTCAGCAGCAAATAATCACATCTGCTTCCTGCTTTTATAACATTCCCATCAATCTTATAATGTGTTACATAGTCCCCTGCCGGATTCTTCGCTCTGTGATATTGCGGATTTCCTTTATCCTTGGATACAATCTGCATCGCATATTTACTGCATAAAGATGTAAAACCTTTCAGCGGCATTCCTTTCCCCCACCTTCCACACCTGCATTCTGCAGCTCCAAAAGCCTGTCAAAATCATTGTTAATCACCTTTGAAATCTCATCAATCCGTTCGTTTTGGATCATCTGAATCTCCTCGTCCATACAGTTTTCAATCGCCCCTTCCTGAACAAACCATGCATCAAACTTTGCATCATCCAGCCAAAAAGATTCCGGAATTACCCCGGCAGCCTTTTTACAGAAACACGGCTTTAATGTGTGCGCATATAACAAATTATTCAGCGTCCCAAGTACATATGGGCTATGTGTTGTCAGTAAGATCTCGTTCCCGCAATGATTCACCAGTGCAATCAGTTCTGTGATTAACTTTTGTGATTCCGGAAACAAATGTGATTCCGGCTCTTCTATAATAAACAGCATCGGTTTTTTCTGCAGCAGATAATAAAATAACAGGTTCAGTATCCAGACACATTCCTGCTGCCCGGAAGAAGAAAAATTAATTTTCACGTAATTTCCACTTTTCAGCCGAATCTGTTCTTCCCCGCTCTTATATTGATATGTGCCGCGCAGTATTAGAGATATCAAGTCCAAAGCCTGCTGTGTAATGTCAGCCGCCAATCGTTCCCCTCGTACCGTAGTATATTGCTGCAGCCCCAAAAGACCTTCCTGAAATTCCGGCCGCAGACGCAGAATCCGTTCCAGGTAATCTCTGGTACATAAATCCAGAGATTCTTTCTGAGCATCGTGCATAGTAGCATAAATATAGCTGAACTGCTGCGAAAGCAGTGTAAGCATACTGCGTCCCGCCGGAATATAGACAACGCCGCAGCGATCATCAAACATCTGCTGCAGTTCCGACTCCAGCAGCTTCTTCTCCTGATCAGGAATGCCTGCCGGAGTTGCAGAAAAACTTTGATTTTTTTCCCGCAAAAACCTTTTTAATGCATCACTAAAAGTAACTTTTATCTTTTCTGCCCTGCAATTTGCCTGTTCATAATCCTGTGTACAGGAAACCGCAACGCTACAGGCTTTTGTAAAATAGTACTGCATCCGCATTTCAGAAGATACCCCATACATAGGGCCAAATACCCGGAAGAATTTTTCACGCAGAAATCTCTGCAGTCCCTTCTCCAGAGATAATCCATAGCCCAGATCATAGTCATCATCCAATCCGCCAATTGGAATCAAATGAAAAACCTGTCTTTGTGCAAGCTCAATAAAATCTTCCTTAATTGTCCGAAAAAAATAAATCGCCTTTGCTATTGTACTTTTTCCGGATGCCTGAAATCCTGTCAATGTCAAAAATGGAACACATTCCAATTCACATTGTTCTACAGGACCCAATTTATGAATGGTCAATTTATGCATACTTCGCTCCTTCCCCGAATCACATCTTTCAGCTTGCCGCTTAACCGCTATCCTGTTCACTTGGTTTCTAACATTTTTCAGCTAATCACAGACAAAAATTCCTGTAAAAAAGGAATGCTTGTTTATGGAACCCCTCTACTGCTTTTGAGGCATTCTGCCGCAGGAACGCGTTTCCGGGCAATACCCGAGAACCTGGCACTTAGGCAAAAAATAATGTCCCGCCAGATACGCCCATTCCTCAGACCATGCGGACAGCGCTCTGCAAATATCATCAAACATGACGCGATATTCATGATAAGCCCGGCTGCACATCCGCTGGCGGCTCATATCCATCAGGTTCCGCAAATTGCGCTTGTCCACGATCTTAGTTTCCATGCCAAGCGGCAGAAGCATCGCAGCATCTTCTCTTTTGATCCCGCATGACTGCTCCAAATATGTGCATGTCTCACGAATCTGATCCATCATTTCCTGATATCGCTTACATGCTTCCTTATGCTGCTCCACCGCTGGCGGGATCACATAAGCAAATTGGTCATAGTTTATATACCGCGTGCTTGCCTGCAGGCGCGTCGGCGAACCGCCAAGATGCGTATACCATTCGCGGATCACACGTGCGGAATAGCCGTCTAACACCATTTCCACATTGACATATTCCATAACTCTGCCGTGGCCAGATAACAGGCAGTCCAACCCACGCTTATAATTTTTATCCCGGTCTGTAATGTCCGACCCCCAGCAAATACCAGCGCGGCTCCCCATCAGGGTAATCGGGTCCCTGGTTGTTTCCTCTAAAATAACGACCTTTCCCATATTTTATATATCCTCTTTTCTTTTATTGTCAAAATTTAAAATTCGTCCCAGAGCGCATCTGATCTGAGCAAAAAAAGCCCATATCACTTTGACACCCAAATCCCGGCATTTACAAGCCTCCACAGACTTTTTCCATCCAGCATCCAAAAATCTTTGTGAAAAACTCCCATTTACAACCGTCTATTTTCATGTTACGATCACTCTATCGATGAGGCGTGCCAGATACTTCTGTAAGAGCAGTTTTTTATAGGAGGAACCATTATGACACGCAGATCTAAATATTCTATAATATCTATACTACTATTAACGATCCTGTTTCTGTTCACCCCATTTACACGGATGACAGTCAGTGCCAGAACACTGCAGCTCCCACCTTTGATCGTTTTGACCAAATATTCCAAAACCATGGCAATAGGTGAGGAATTCGGACTGATTGCAGTCGCTTCTAACGGAAAACAGCCCACATTTAAAAGCAGCAAATCTTCGATCGCATCTGTGAATACTTACGGTCTGATTACCGCAAAAAAAGCTGGCGTCTGCAAGATTACAGCAAAGGTAAAAGGCGCTGAAGCATCGTGCAAAATCACCGTAAAGCCAACCACGCTGACGATTCAGCCTGCCAGTGTTGTTCTGTACCGTCAGGGTACAAAGCAGCTGAACGTCTCCGTGTCCACCGGACATACCCCGACCTGGAAATCCAGCAAAAGCAGTGTTGCCACTGTAGATGAAAACGGACGAATCACCGCAGTCAAACACGGCACCGCTAAGATTACCGCAACCGTAGATGGTGTGTCCCAATACTGTACGGTTACCGTTAAGCAGCCAAAAGTCAAACTTTCTGCAACAAAACTTTCTATGGAAGCAGGCAGCACACGCACGCTGACTGCTGCCGTCTCTTCCGGCAACCGCCCGGAATGGAGCACCAGCAACAGCAACGTGCTTTCTGTCGATCAAAACGGCAATGTCACCGCACTTAAGAAGGGACGCGCCTATGTCTATGCACGTGAAGATGGCATTAAGGCAAGCTGTGCGGTAACCGTCAATGAGCCTGAAGAATAGTCACAGGCAGCCGGCTTTCAAACTTCTAATTCTTTTTTGTAATTATTTGTCCAGTTAACCATGCTCTTATAGAATTCTGGTACGTCAAATCGAATGAGCGCTTTCCCGACGTTGATCCCAGCATCCGCAATGCAGTCTCAGATTACCCAGTCCCATACGCATTCCTGTTTTTTATGATCTGGCGGATCTGCCTGAAATACCATTTCCGGCGCTTTTAACGACACCTTGGTATACGCCGGGACGGACTCTGTAATAAATGTATTGCCGCCAATAATCGAATTTGCGCCAATCACAGTCTCCCCGCCCAGTATCGTTGCTCCGGAATAAATCGTCACATTGTTTTCAATCGTCGGATGCCGCTTGACATCGGCGAGCAGCTGCCCCTTCCTGGTTGACAGCGCCCCCAGCGTGACTCCCTGGTAGAGCTTGACATTGTCCCCGATTTGTGTCGTTTCCCCAATTACAACTCCGGTACCATGGTCAATAAAAAAGTATTCCCCGATGGAAGCGCCCGGATTAATATCGATTCCGGTACGGCTATGCGCATATTCTGACATAATCCGAGGGATAAACGGCACCTGCCTTACATACAGCTCATGCGCCATGCGGTATACAAAAATCGCAAATACGCCCGGATAGGATGAAATAATCTCCTGTCTGCTCTTCGCCGCAGGATCACCGTCAAAACCAGCCTGCACGTCTTTGAGCAGCATATTTTGAATATCCGCCAGCCTTCCGATAAAGTACTGCGCCGTTTCATCCGCTTCCTTTGCGATCCGTTCCCTCGTCTTACTTTCATTGGTATACAATAAGGCAATTTCTACCTGCTGTCTTAATTCCCGCAGAATGCTGTTGAGCGTATTGCCCGCAAAATAACGCGCGTCCGTATACTCAAAGTTTTTTTCCTCAAAATATCCCGGGAACATTAAAGACCGCAAACGCTTGATCAACAGAATAATATTACTCCTGCCCGGCAGACGGCGGTTCTCCTTTGTCACGAATACTTCATCTGAAATATAATTTTGTGTAATCTTTCTTACTACCTGGTCAAAATCTGTCCTGTTTTCTGTCGTCATTATTTTCCTCCCTCATGGATCATCTGTTCCGTTTTTACTATTTTATGCCTGCCGCGGAAAACTTTCCTTATAAATTCCGGCTTTGAAACATCTGTCTGATCTCATCTGCCGACTCCAGCATCCCCCTTTGAAACCACACTTCCACCCAGCCATACAGGCTATATGCCGCAAAAGCTTTTGCATATACTTCCATTTTGGGCAGCCCGGGGGTTAATCCACAGATCT
>VSNY01000233.1 GCA_009774535.1 Lachnospiraceae bacterium | reverse complement strand
GTCATATAACAAAGCGCTGTTTTTACTACTGTATCCGGAACGCGCCTGCCGTTCATCTGCACCTGCTGGACGCTTCGCGGATGCATCATGCTAAGCAGTTCATTTTTCGCCGCGCGCGCGACGATCATCAGCCTGGATACTTTAAAGCCGCCCCCGGTACTACCCGCACAGGCGCCCATAAACATTAACAGCACCAGAATCGTTTTGGAAAATTCCGGCCACAGGTTATAATCCGCAGTCGCAAATCCCGTACTGCTGACCAGCGTCGCCACCTGGAACATGGACACGTGAAACGCTTCCAAAATGCCTGAAAATCTATCCCGGATATCCACTGCAATTACAGACGCAGACGCAAAGACAATGATCAGAAACCACTTTACTTCGGAGTTTTGCAAAAGCGCTTCTTTTGGCCTGCGGATCAAAAGCAGGTAATAGGTATTAAAATTCAGCGCGCACAGCAGCATAAATACAATAATGATCACCTGAACAGCCCAGTTGTAAGACTGGATGCTGGAATTTAAAAGCGCGAACCCGCCGGTCCCGACCGTGGAAAATGACAGCGTCAGCGCTTCATATAACGTTAGTCCTGCAGCCATCAGCAAAACAACCTGCAGCACGGTAATCACCAGATAGATTTTATATAAAATCACCGCGGTCTGGCGCACCTTTGGCACCAGTTTTCCTACCGACGGCCCCGGGCTTTCCGCACGCATCAGATGCATATTGGAACTTCCCGAAAGCGGCAGGATCGCCATAATAAAGACGAGTACGCCCATACCGCCGCTCCAATGCGTAAAGCACCGCCAAAACGCCGTAGCACGCGACAATTCTTCCACTGAGGACAGGACGCTTGCGCCGGTTGTCGTAAATCCCGAAATCGTATCAAACAGGGCATCGATATAAGACGGATACTCCCCGGTCAGGTACATTGGGGCTGCGCCAGCCATACTTAGCAAGATCCAGCTGAACGTCACTGCCAAAAACCCTTCTCTGGAATAAAACACCTTGCTTTTTAAATGTCTCAAACGCAGCAGCAGACCAACAAAAAAACAGACAGCCGCCGCTGCCGCGTAATAGTAACCCGCGTTTTCCGCATAATATACCGCTACGATCACCGGGGCAAGAAAAAAGACCCCTTCGCAACACAAAACAGTTCCCAAAATATAATGAATCACTGAAAAATTCATGCCCGCAGCTCCTCCTACTTCACCGCGTCCCGGATATCATGCAGCCCGGTCTGCGTTGTAATCAGAATCACGGTATCACCGACCCGGATCACCGACTGTCCTTTGGCGATCGTTGTCTTTCCTTTGTGCGTAATACAGCCGATAATCATATTTTTTTTCAGGTTCAGCTCCGCTAACGGGATACCGACAATCGGCGACTGCTCGCTGATCAAAAACTCCAGCGCCTCCACCCGGTTATCGTTGAGCCGGTACATCGTCTCCACTTTGCTGCCAATCGAATTTTTCATCGCACGGACATATTTAATAATGTTGACCGCTGTAATATATTTTGGATAAATAATACTGCCAAGATCCAGTTTGTCAATAATATCATCATAAGAGATCCGATGCACCCTCGTAATCAGCTTCGCTTTGGAAAGGCTTTTAGCAAACAGCGTCAGCATAATATTCTCTTCGTCAAAATTCGTATTCGCGACAAACGTCTCCGTCTCCCCCAGTCCCTCTTCGAGCAGCACGTCCTTTTCCGTCGCGTCTGCACAGATAATCATAGCTTTTGGCAGCATTTCGTTTAAAAACTCGCAGCGGCCGCTGTCCCGCTCAATAATCTTGACCTTTAGTCCCATCTGCAGCAGCTGCTTCGCCAGATAAATCGAAGTCCTGCCGCCGCCGATAATCATAGCGTCCCTGGCCGACGCCGTCGGTTTGCCCAGTTTTTTAAAGAACTCGATCGTCTTAATCTGCGTGCCTACGATCGTGATATGATCCTTTTCCTGCATCCGGAAATTGCCGTCCGGAATAATAACCTGCTCGCCCCGCTCTACAATCGGAATCAGCACATCACACCGCAGCCTGCCCGGCATTTCTTTGAGCATCATACCGCAAAGCGGGCTGTGTTCCTCGATCCGGTAAACGACCAGTTCCACCCTGCTTTTGGCAAACGTGTCCACCTTCTGCGCGAACGGAAACTTGAGCGTGCGGGCCATCTCTCTGGCCGCCGCCAGCTGCGGGTTGATAATCATCGAAAGACCCAGTTCTTCTTTGATATAGGCGATCTCTTCGCTGTATACCGGATTGCTGACGCGCGCAATCGTATTGCAGCCGCCGGATTTCCTGGCAATCAGGCAGCACAGCAGGTTTAGTTCATCAGAACCTGTCACGGCCACGATCAGATCCGCTTCCTGTACGCCGGCTTCTGACTGCACCTGGAAGCTGGCGCCGTTTCCAACGATTCCAAGCGCGTCGCACGACACCGAAACGCTCTCTACCAGCTTTTCCCTCGTATCGATCACAGTAATATCATGCCCTTCCGAGCTTAGCTGCTCTGCAAGCGCGGCGCCTACATTGCCGCAGCCCACAATTATTATCTTCATATCTGCTGCTCCTGTCTCCCCTGTTTAAAATAATCCAAAATGCTCCAACGCGTGATAAATTCCATCGTTATGCAGATCATCCGTAACATACGACGCCTGCTGCTTTGCCAATTGCGTGGCGTTGCCCATCGCGATACTATGACCTGCGACGGCAAACATCGGCAGGTCATTTGCACTGTCTCCAAACGCATACGTGTGTTCCAGCGGGATCTGCAGCCGTTCACACACTTTTAAAATGCCCGTCCCTTTGGAACAGCCCTTCGGCACGACCTCCATAACCGGAATGTCATGGATCAAAAGTTCATAGTTGGCAGAAAGATAGTTCCTGCAGGATTCCATGTCTATCTTTTCCGTTGTGCAGGAAAATTTGCTCGCTTCCCAGTCCGCCTCGCTGCCGGTCAGCGGCAGCAGCTTCTCTCCCAGCTCTTCCCGCAATTTTGCAAGATATAAATCCCCTTCAAAATCATCCGGATCTGCATACAGCCGATAGCGGCCTTCCATAATTACTGCGGAGCGCTGTTCCTTTAAGAAAGCGACGGTATCTTTTACCAGACCATGCTCCAGCTTTTTGTAAAATAGCGTTTCGCCCTGCAGTTCCACCATTGTCCCGCATCCGCTGATAATACCGTCAAACCCGATCTCTAAAAGCGCCGGATTGCGCACATACGCGCGGGTCCTTCCGGTACATAAGAATGCGTAATTTCCATTTTTCTGAAGCTTGTGGATACCGTCAATGGTACTTTGCGGAATGTTATTTTTATGATCTAAGATCGTTCCGTCAATATCAAAAAATGCTGCTTTTTTCATCTGTTTTCACCTGTTGGAAATCTGCGTTTCCGATTTTGTACCGCCGGATCAAAGCCCGGATAATTCCAGCATTTTATGTTTCAGCTGGTGTTCCATATCTGTCAGTTCCGCCTCTGCCGCGCGGCGTTTTTCCCTGCCTTCGCTCTGGATTTTCATCACTTCGTCCAGCGTCGTAATCAGTGTTTCATTGGTATGTTTGAGCGTTTCCAGATCCACAATGCCGCGTTCGGATTCCCTGGCGCTTTCTATGGTCGCGATTTTTAAGGCATCCGCGTTTTTCTTAAGCAGTTCGTTCGTCATATCCGTCACTTCACGCTGCGCCCGCGCGGCCTGTGCGGAATGCTCCACGCCAATGGCGATCACCATCTGGCTTTTCCATAACGGAATGGTATTTACAATCGTAGACTGGATTTTTTCCGCCATCAGTGTATCAGAATTCTGCACCATACGAATCTGCGGCGCAGTCTGGATCGATACGGTGCGTGTCAGTTCCAGATCATACAGTTTTTTCTCAAACCGCTCGCAAAGATCCGCCAAGTCCCTGGCTGCCTGCGCGTCTTCCGGCAGATTGCTCCTTTGCGCCTTTAGCTGCAGCTTTGGCAGCTCCTGCGTGCGTACTTCCTGCAGCTTTTGCTTGCCTGCCAAAATATACATCGTCAGTTCCTTAAAATACGTCAGGTTCATTTCATACATCCGGTCCAGTACATCAATGTCCTTCATCAGCTGGATCTGATGATTTTCCAGCACTTTCACAATTTCGTTGACATTGGATTCTACTTTATTGTACTTTACCTTCATCATCGTCAGCTTATTTTCACCCTTTTTTAGAAATCCAAATAATCCTTTGGATTCTTCCCCCGCATCAAAGCTTTTCAGCTCTGAGACAAGCCCGGCGATCATATTTCCAACCTCACCCATATCTTTGGTGCGTACATTGTTCAGCGCACGCTCCGAAAAATCGGCCAGCTTTTTCTGTGTGCCGACGCCGTAATGCAAAATAGCGCTGGAATTGCGCAAGTCAATCTGCTGTGCAAAGGCGTCTACCTGCTGCCGTTCTTCCTGTGTCAGCACAGATTCATTCAACACTTCCTTTGGTTCTGGTTCCGGTATTGGCTGCGGCTCCTTTGGCTCTGCGTCAAATACGAGTGTCGGTGCTTTGGCTTTAAAATCTTCAAACTGGTCTGTCAATGTAATTTCCTCCTAATATGTAATCTGGCTGATATGATACACTGTCCGCAAACGCTTATGCGGCAGCTCCAAAAAGCTGTAAGAACGTTATCTGCTGGCAGAAATGTCTGCGCAGGATCCTACAGCTTAAAATCTCTCTCCCCGGTCAGGCCCTCCTGCGCCATCATTGTCTTCATCACGGAAATATCGGATGAAATATCCCACGCCGTATCTTCAAACAAGCCGTCCAGCAGCCGTTCAAAGGCAGCATTAATCGTATCCAGCGTATCCTCAATCTCTTTTTTTGTAGCTGAGATATTTTCCCCGGCAATCTCCTGCCTGTCCAAATCAATATAAGCATGCAGCAGCTTGG
>VSNY01000232.1 GCA_009774535.1 Lachnospiraceae bacterium | reverse complement strand
ACTCAGATTCTTTGTTTGTAAGTACGTTTTTTGTTCTTTTTTATCCTATCATAATTTCAGTTGTTTTGCAATCCGATTAAAATAATATATTTCACTTTATACAAAATATTACACAAATTCCAACATCCATTGTAAAATTATCCAATTCATGTTGCACTTTTCCTACCCATATGCTATAGTAATAATACTTTTCACAAGGAACCATATATCGTGATTTTATACAACAGCAATTGATATGTAACAGTTCAGATTGTATGAACTGTTACATTTTTTTACATTATGGAGGGCTCGCCTATGATTTCTGTAAAAAACAACCTTCCTGCAGTCAATGCAGCAAACCAGCTTACATTCAATAAGAGAAAAAGCAGTAAAATCACTGAAAAACTTTCCAGCGGCTGCCGCATCAACCGGGCAGCTGATGATGCTGCGGGGCTTAAGATTTCAGAATCCATGCGCTTACAGATCCGCGGCCTTCACCGTGCTTCCCAAAATATTCAGGAAGGAACCTCGCTGATCCAGGTTGCAGACGGAGCCATGCATGAAATCAGCGATATGATCCACCGCATGAAAGAACTAAGCATCCAGGCGGCTAACGATACCAATACGCAAGAAGACCGGACAAGCATCCAAATGGAAGTTAACAGTCTGCTGCTTGAAATCGACGACATACATAAAAAAACACTGTTTAACGGCATCCGGGTTTTAAACGGAAAAAGCAGCCTGGATCTTAGCGGCGGCAGTATTAACGGAGGCGGCGGTACTGGTTCGGGCGGACAGTTTATCACTGGTAATTATGTCAAAGGCACCCTGCCTGACTGGATCAAAAACAGCAGCCAGACAACGTCTATGGGATATCTGACGGAATCATTCGGAATCAAAAAATGGACGATGTATTGTGACTCCGTACGGGATGCAAACGGAAATACCGTTACCAAGATTGTCCGGGCATCCGACGGCCGCTTTTTTGGAGCTGGCGCTGCCGTTTATACCGAAGACCGTTTCGGATACCAATATCCCGAAACAGGAATGGACACCCTGGATAAAACAGATCAATCCCAAAATACCATACAATTTACGGGCGCAGATGGAAACACCTACTATGCGGATATCACTTACAGACACCAGACACAATCTTATGCAGGCGCTTATCTTGATTTTAGCAAAGTAAACGCTTCCAACATCCAGGAATTGGTTGGAGGCGGCTTTTATACGACTTGTACCGAATGCGACAAACGTTACAGTATTGAATTTGTAGATCAGGGAGGAACAGGCGACGGTTTCCGGTATGCCGGAGACAAAAGCCTGGATTATATTTACAGTGTAGATCTGCATGGCATCACAGATCCAAATGCATTGATCGATAAAATTGTCAAAGTATTGGGCGACTCCCAATGGTTTGGCAAGACCGAACATAAATTCCATCTGGACGGCTACAACCAATATATTACGTCCGGCCGTCCTTACGGCCATTATTCAAGCTTTGCTGCAGAGCTTGACGCAAATGGAAACAGAACCGGAAGGCTGATGCTTATTTCTACAGCCAGAGAAGACGGATCTGTCATTAAGCCGTCGCAATTTCCTGAGTACGGCCTGTTTAACTGCGGCGTCTACACATATGGCGTCAATGTCTGGGTTCCGGACCCCGACCCGGATCCTGATCTGAATCCGCCCGCACCCGCCGATCCGCCTGCTGATCCGCAGGAAGGGTTATATATTCAGACTGGTTTTAGAAAATGGGATTCTGTTTTTATAGACCTGCCTTCCATCAATCGTTATACGCTCGGGCTTACTTCCGTTTCCGTTCTGACAAGCAACGGCTGCGACAGGGCGATGGATTCTGCGGATCTTGCCTTAAGCCTGCTGAACAAGGAACGCACCCGTCTCGGGGCATGGCAGAACCGCCTGGAATATGCCTATTCCAACACGGTTTATGCGGCTGAAAACACGCAGCAGGCAGAGAGCAGAATCCGGGACAACGATATGGCAAAAGAAATCCTGGAAAACAGTACGCAAAATATTCTGCTGCAAGCTGGCACTTCTTTACTTACGCAGGCGAACCAGCAGGCTGACATGATTTTAAATATGCTTACATAAGCTAAGAAAGATATAGAATTAACATTTTGGTTTCCCGGACGTGGCCGTGCCAGTGGAAAGGGATCGTGGCCCGGCGGCATAGGATTGAGCGATTAGTTCACCGCAGCGTTGCCCCAGTCCGCCCAGGGCGTATCTTCCGGGCAAGCCCCAGCCCTCCGCCCGCAGTGTCGTCCGGATTGCCAAATAAATGCGGTCCTTTCTTCAATGCTGTTTTTTGCTTCACCCAGTTCAGGAATCCTTCCATTTCACCGCTATTTCCCGCCGCAGCGCCACTCCATTTTCCATCGTCTGAAAACTCTCCAGCTGATCCGCTCCTTCTCCCCGGTTTTCATATACTTCCCTGGTAACCATCCGTTTTCCTGACGGGCTTATTTTTTCCGTTTCTGACAAAATATATGCGGTTCCCGGCTGTGTGTCCAGCTGATCCGGCACATCCTTCGGATCGTAAGTCTCTTCTTTTAAGACCTGATGTCCCGCATCCATCTGGCAGAACGTCACTTTCACCACCTCATACATAACGCCAAGTTTTACCGTAACAGAACTTTTCTCCGTTTTGATCTTCCCATTTTCTTTGAGTTTCCTTTCATCCGCCAAAGAAGAGGTCATCTGCTCCTGTTCGGAAATCTCATGATCTGCTTGTCTGACAGAGCATCCCGTGCCAGATGTCAGATAAATATCGCCTTGCGGCGTCTGATAAACCGGATTCAGATAAAACCTCAGACCCTCTCCTGATCCGGCCTTTGGCGTCTGATAAATCGTCCCTTTCAGTTCCAAACTTTCCCCTTCATCCGTCGTATGAAGCACTTTATCTACTTCACAAATCATCGGATCAAACACACTTCCCTGATATTCCCCACCGTATTCATCCTGCCAAAGTGGTGAAAAAAAGCAGATACCTTCTGTTCCCGGAAATGTTACTTTCCAGTCAAACGGTGAATCACTGTTATTTTTTTGCACAGATGCAAAAAGCTTCGTTTGGTAACCTGCCAGATCCGTATGCGACAACTGTGTTTTGCCAGTCAGCTGCCTGGCATGATCCTGAAAAAAAGATTCCATATCATATAAATCCAAGTATTCCTGTGTAATAAACGCCCCAATCAGCCTGTCGCCGCCCACTTCTGATCCCGCTTCCGGCACTGCCAGGGAACACCCGCCCAGCTGTACGGCTGCAGCCATGATCGGCAGGTACAGGCGATATGCCAGCTTTGTATATGCTCTTTTCTTCCTATTTTGCTGTATAAGTTGTCTATTTCCTGCCATACGATTCATCCTCCTCCAAATTTCCGTCAAATTTTAAAATATCACCAACATCACACTGCAGAAAATAACAGATCCGGTTGATCGTATGAAACCGGACGCCCTTTGCTTTTCCGCTGCGCAGAACCGACAGATTTGCTTCGGTAATATTGACCAGTTTGCAAAGTTCTTTTGAGGTCATTCCGCGGTCTTTTAATACTTCTTCCAGACAAACACGTATTCCCATAATTTTCCTTCCTACTATCATATGCATCCATTAAATAATCAAATCATGCTCCTGTTTCAGCTTCTGATCTTCCTGAACATATCGTACAAGCAGCAAGACCACGAACACAAACAACACCGAAGTTACTGGAATTACAATTTCGATATGAACCTGGTACAGTCTCCCTGCAAACGCAAACTGCAGAATATGGAAAGCAACGCCTGCAATCGTAGATAACGCCAACGCCCGTACACAAAAATCTGCCAGTTTAGCGACTGCCAAAACTGCGCCGTCGGAATACCGGTCCGCCGCTAATTCCCGAATCACACGAACAGCCAGAAATACAATCCGGATATTGAAAAGATACGGCAGCGCATCCACAAAAAACTGCAAAATCAAAAACGAACGGCTCACGGAAATAGATAAAGAAGATCCCTGGGCTATTGTGATTCCATATTCCGCCGCCTGCCCGGCTCCCTGCAGCGTCTGCATGGAAGATACCAATGTTTCTAAACAGCTGCCAAAAACAGCATAGACAAATACAGCAGCCAGCAGCCAGAGCAGCCGCAGCAGCCCCTTCTGCAGCCTTTTTAAATCAGAAGAAACCGATCCGCCAAGCGCCCGCAGAACCAGATATCCAAAAAACGCGGAATAAAAAACCGATCCGCAGGCCCATTTCCCGCTTTCCGGCACAGCCATCTCCAACAGTCCGGGATTAATCATGTAATAAAGGACAAAAAACAACAGAATGCTAAGGCCCGCCAGCAGCAGATCGGCCCTGTTTCCTTTGCCTGTTACATACAATACACCGCCCGCCAGCAGCGGCGCAAATCCAAGCATTAGATAGACGACGATGGCGGCCGCATTTCCGATAGTTCCTGACAGGGAAAGCAGCCGAAGTACAAATCCGATCTGCTCAAACGGGAACGCAACCGCCCTTGAAAAAATGTCCGCATAGCCGACTTGCAGCACACAGAACAAAATGCACGCGACAGCTTCCAAAAGAAGAAGGAAGCATATTTTTTTGTCTCTCATAAACTCAACTCCTTCCACAAATTATTGTTTTACAGTAATTTTATAGATTTATCATACCATAATATTATCGTTTGTCAATAATTTTTTTGAAAAGCCGCTAATACAGACAGAGCGCGGATAATGTTCTAAAGTTATTGCATTTTGTGTTTTGAAATTATATAATGGGAACTGGCTATCTGGTATTAGACAAATGGAAATTCGTAAAGGAGATATAAGATGCATATCAGAAAAGCAATGATAGACGATTTATCAAGAGTAGCTGAAATATATGTATTCAATAATAGGATAAATTTTTTTCCTATATTCAAAGATGAAAGTTT
>VSNY01000231.1 GCA_009774535.1 Lachnospiraceae bacterium | reverse complement strand
GATGTATGCAGGAAAAGATTGCGGGTTGTCTGGCCTGCGAATACTGCCACACAAAGGGGAACGGAATCTGTGTGCAGAAGGATGATATGCAGGAAGTCTATTCCCTGCTGGGGGAGGCGGATATGCTTGTCATTGCCTCGCCCATTTACTATCATGGTGTTTCGGGGCAGTTAAAATGTACCATCGACCGCTTCTATTCTGCCGCTTATCCGAGCAGGTCCCGGAATCTGAAAAAAGTGGCCATGATATTAAGCTCCGGTGATCCCGCGATGTATGATGGGGCAATGTTCTCCTACAAGGGGGATTTTCTGGAATACCTCGGCCTTGAGGATATGGGGGTATTTACAGCTTACGGCATGGAGAACGGTTCGGCTTCAAAGCTGAAAGAACTCCGGGATTTCGGGAAAAATCTGAAATAGCGATAGGGGAGGCTGTGGAATGAGAAAAATATTCAGCTTTATCCTTGTTTTCTTATTGGTATTTCCCATGACGGCGTGCGGGCAGAACAAGGCAGAGGAAAACGGGACAGCCGGAGGCATTGAAACAATCCCGGCGACAGATACCACTGAAACTGTACGGGGAACCGGGACTGCGCCCGATGATACAGGCAGCGAACCGGCGGCAGAGGAAGAAACCATTATAAGAGCAGAGTTTGATTTTGAAAGAAGGACAGTCATGTTAAACAGTGGATATGAGATGCCGATTAACGGTCTTGGAACGTACAGCCTTCATGGCGATGAGTGTATCAACTCCGTGAAATCCGCGTTATCAAACGGTGTCCGCCTGATTGATACTGCCTCTGCCTATGGCAATGAGGAGGAAATCGGGCAGGCAGTCCGGGAAGCCATTGATGAAGGAATAATAAAGCGGGAGGACATTTTCGTTACGACAAAAATTTATCCGGGAGGCGAGATGGAAAATCCGGTTCAGTCGATACAGGACTGCCTTGACCGGATGGATATTGGCTATGTGGACTTAATGCTTTTGCACCATCCCGATCCGAATGATGTGGAAGCGTACAAGGCGATGGAACAGTTTGTGGAAGAAGGAGAAATCCGTTCCATCGGGCTGTCGAATTGGTATGTGGAGGAATTGACGGAGTTTCTGCCGCAGGTGGATACTGTCCCCGCAGTGGTTCAGAATGAAATCCATCCGTATTTTCAGGAGAATGATGTGATCCCGTTTATTCAGGATTTAGGGATTGTGGTGCAGGGCTGGTATCCGCTGGGCGGAAGAGGGCATACGGGAGAATTGCTTGGCGATTCCGTAATCTCTGAAATAGCCGGGGCGCATGGCGTGTCTTCCGCGCAGGTGATTTTACGATGGAATCTGCAAAAGGGCGTGGTGGTCATCCCCGGTTCCAGTAATCCCGATCATATCAGGGAAAATACGGAAGTTTACCATTTCAGCCTGACCGAGGAGGAAATGGCACGGATTAATGCTCTCGACCGGAGCAAAAAGCATGATTGGTATTAGGAGGAATGATTGTGAAAAAATTATTTGGTTTATGCTTATCTATGCTGCTTGTGACTGCCATATTTAGTGGCTGTGGGGCTTCTCCTTCCAGCAATCATCCTGCTGCTGGATCAGGCAAGAAGCAAGCGGAGGAAAATACAGAAACGACACTTTCAAACGAAACGGAGGAATCTGAAAATATGGATTCAAATACTGCGGCTAAAAATCTGGTTGTATATTTTTCCATGCCGGAAACTACGGAGCCTGAGAATATGTCGAGGGAGGAAGAACTCAGCACCGTGGTGATCGACGGCGAGGTTTTGGGAAATACCCAGTATGTTGCTTATACCATTGCAGAAAATACGGGGGCGGATATTTTCCGGATTGAGCCGGTTACACCATATCCGCTGGATCATTCGGAGCTTGAGGATATTGCGCAGAAAGAACAGGCAGACAATTTCCGGCCCGAAATTGCAGGGACTGTGGAGAATATAGAGCAATATGATACCATCTTTTTGGGGTTCCCCAACTGGTATTATGATATGCCAATGATCATGTACAGTTTTCTTGACCAGTATGATCTGGCGGGGAAAACAGTGGTTCCTTTTGTTACATCCGGTGCAAGTGGTTTTTCTGATTCGATTAACACAATCAAAGAAATGGAGCCGGATGCGGATGTAGTGACTGACGGACTTTCCATATTGCGCAATGTGGTTCAGGATTCGGAAGCTGATATTATCGAATGGCTGACAGAGAAAGGCTTCGTTCAGTAAATTGTCATAGGAGGCGGGCAGCATGAAACAAATAACAATCTTGAAAATAGTAGTCGATATTGGATTGACAGTCATGTTGCTGCTTCTTATGACTTATGAATTGATTGGTGAAGCAGCTCATGAATGGCTTGGAATCGGGATGTTTGCTCTTTTCATCATCCACCATATTTTAAACCGAAAATGGAGTCGGTGTGTATTCAAAGGGAAGTATACATTAATTCGTATCTGGCAGACGGTTCTTGTCATTGGAGTCCTGATTACAATGGTCGATTCCATGTATGGCGGGGTGATTCTTTCCAAGCACGCATTATTGTTTCTGCCATTCAAAGGCGGGCGGGCTTTTGCCAGAGAGATTCACATGGTTTCGGCCTATTGTGGATTTGTATTGATGTCGCTTCATCTTGGCTTCCATTTGGGAATGATGATGGGTATGGCAAGGCGGATTGTAAAAGAAATCCCTACTGCTAGAAAATGGGTGCTTCGTGGAATTGCCACCTTTATCGCCGGGTATGGCGTGTATGCTTTCATACGGCGGGAAATCGGGCATTATATGTTCTTACAAAATCAATATGTGTTTTTTGATTTTGAGGAACCATTGATTTTCTTTTTGGCAGATTATATAGCAGTTATGACTTTGTTTATGTGGATAAGCTATTATTTTTCTAAGGGGATGAGATACATAAAGAAAAATAATTAGATAATCCATAATACGACTTAAAGTGATGGAAGGTGATGGTATCGGACGTGTAATTATATTTGAGTTTAACGATCATACTTCCGATTTCTTTGATGGAATATTAGAAATGGTAAAGCAACATTCCGAATTGAAAGTTTATTCGTTAGATTATGAGTCAGTGTTGTTGCTTTCAGATTTGGAAATTGATCCAGCTCATAGGAAAGTTTATTGTGGAAATCAGGAAGTGAGTTTGACAACAAAAGAATACACCCTTCTATGCCTGCTTGTAGCAAATGAGGGCTATGTTCTCACTTATGATCAGATATACCAGAAGGTTTGGGGAGAGGAGGCGTTTGGAAGTACGAATAATGCGATTAAATGCCACATTCGGAATCTCCGTGAAAAACTGCGGGAAGCAAATCCGGATGCCCGATTTTCAATTCGGTGTGTGCGAGAAGTCGGATATTGTTTTGATGTGATTGCGAAAGAAAAAGTTATTATATAGCAGTGGCTTGGGAAACTGAGTCGCTGTTATTTTTTTGTCTATTTCAGAGCCTGTTGTTTCAGATGTTTTTTGTGATTATATATGTTTTTTTTCGATTTGCCATGTCGTAACTTGCGAAATCCCACACCGATTCTACACTTTAGCTACACCGACTCTACCTTTGCATATTCTATAATTTTCCCCTATTGACAAGCTGTCAGGGGACGCAGAATTTATGTTTGTGTATCCCTGGAAAGGGGATTCCATGAACATGGCAAGGGTAGGGACAGGCATTGTGTCTTTCACCATAAAACAGCATATGTTTCTTTTACATACCGCAGTCCTTAAGGGGATTGCGGTATTTTTCTATTCGACATATTCCCTGCCAATTCCCAATAGTCCACCAATACGCAACATATTTTTTAAGATGAGCGCACCTGCCCTATGGCGGGTGCGTTTTTTCGTTGTCGGAAAAAGTCTGTTGCTGACATTTTATCTGTGCCGTGCGCCTCCGCTCCGGTCTTGAAACTGTTTAACCAAATTTCAGGACTGGAGGGAAGCAAAGTGAAAATTAGATATGAATTTGCAGACGGGACGGTGTCGGAAGTCGAGGTGGAGAAATCTATCGGTGCCGTCATCATTGAGGACAGGCGGCTGGAGGACAACCTTTCCCGTAAAGAACGCTACCACTGCTACTCGCTGGATGCCGTGGAGTTTGAAGGTGCAGAGTATTCTGACGGGGAAACACCGGAAAGCATCCTTGTGCTGGATGAGTGCAGAGGGGAACTGCAGGAGGCACTTGAGAGCCTGACGGAGGTGCAGAAGGAGCGTGTGAGCTGCCTTGCTGACGGGCTTTCCATCAACGAGATTGCCAGGAGGGAAGGCGTCGCCCCGAATGCCGTCATGAAGAGCGTGAAGGGAGTTCGTGAGAAGCTGAAAAAATTTTTTGAATCCAGGGGTGTATGAACCCGCCCTGAAATCTCCGTATAGTGAGGGGAGAAAATTACGCCCCTTCAGAAATCGGAGGTGGAAAGGTGAGACACACATTAAGGATCAGTGTTTCAAAAGAACCGGTGGCAGACGGGATCGTGAGCTGCCGCAATGTCTCCGTGAGGGAGCGTTTCCTGCGCTTCCTCTTCGGGGAGAAACAGAGGTTGACCATCATTGTTCCGGGCGGTTCTGTCCGGGAGCTGGCAGTCAGTGAAGTCATGGAAGGAGGAAACGTACATGGGTAAAGTGAAGTTGCTGCTTGACATCATAGGGGACTTACGCTCCCTTGCGGACAGCCTGCAGGCCGTTGCGGATGCGGTGGCGGACAGCGAGGCGGCAGAGGCGGAGATGACGACCACGAAGGAGCCGGAGGAGACCGGGAAAGCAGGAAAGGTGGCCACAAAGAAGGATGCGGCAAAGAAAGGCGCGAAGGCGGCAAAGCAGGAGCCGGAGGAGAAGCCGCTGACGCTGGAGGAAGTCCGTGCAGTGCTGGCGGAGAAGTCCCGCTCCGGACACACGGAGGAAGTGAGGGCGTTGCTGAATAAGCACGGTGCGGATAAGCTGTC
>VSNY01000230.1 GCA_009774535.1 Lachnospiraceae bacterium | reverse complement strand
CCACTCGCACATCCCCCACCACGTTTGCGGCGCCCCCGGCACTTCGACCACAACCGGCTGATCCCTCCGGATTCTTGATTAGCACATTCAGCTTGTCAAATGGGGCAAGGGCTTTACTTGCGGCCTTACCGGCTTTCTCCGCTGACTTACCTGCTGCATCCATCCCGTCTGCCAAATCATTTGCTCCGCCTGCAGCATCCGATAAATTGGATGCCATTTTGCTGGAATCCACCACTGGGACTTTTATTCCAAACAGTTTTGAAAGTATTGCGCCTATCTGCTTCGCAATGGCTATAAGGCCTGTAAGGATTGTATTCAAAAACTTTACGACAGGGGTAAAAACCACGATAAGCCCGGAACCAATGACAGACAGGAGTTCCTTAAACTGCTCTGACAGTATCCTTGTCTGGTTTGCCCAGCTGTCGGAAGTCTTCGCAAAATCCCCGGCCGCAAGGGCAGTCTGCTGCATCACATATGCATATTGCAGCTCTACTTTTTCAGCCTGCGTCATGGCCTGTATGCTCTTGTTAATTCCCTGCTGCCTTGCAAATTCTTCCATGTTTACCTGAGTCATTACGACACCATATTCCTTTAGGCTTTCCGTTTCCCCGGTATATATGGACTTTAGCGCATATGAAGTTTCCTCTATGCTTTTGTTATAAAAACTTGACATATCAGCCGCCCGCGCCGTCAGGTTGATTGCCATGTCGCTGGCTTCTTCCATGTTGTCAAGCATAGATGCACCCATAGCCATGAACGTGGAGCCCATCTGCTTTGCTGATAATTGGGAAATACCAAACTGCTTTACGGATGTTTTTGCAAACTCCTCCATCTTATATGCCATGCTGCCAAACGCCGTATCTACAACATTCTGTACTTCCTGGATGTCACTGGCCGTGTCAATTGCCTGTTTTCCCAAGGAAACAAGCCCGGCAATGCCAATAGCAAAGCCAAGAGAACCCATAATCCCCCTTATGCTATTTCCAAGTCTTTCCATACCGGAGAGAAGTCCCCTGGCCCCTCTCTCAAACCCTCTTGTATTAAGTAATGTATCTATCCTTATGCTTCCGTCAAATCCTGCCATAAAACCACCTCAAAACAAAAAGGCGCCACAGACGCGCATTACACGCATCCATGACACCTTTTAGTCCTTCCCCTATGCCAATTCATAGGGCGCACTGATTTAGTTATGATTATTGTAACATTGTTTGAGAATGAATTCGTACCAAGTTAAAAGAGCAGAATTTCTACTGCCCTTTATCCGATTTCACAATCTTAACTTTTTCTTCAAAAATGACAATTCCGTCTTTATTCTTTTTGACTTTTGCAGTGTTACCCCGCTCCGCAATCTCCCGGGCAGTCTTTCCGATTTCCTTGTCTGTCATTTCTTTCCTTTCTTTGCATACTTCATAAATATGTCATACTCTGCTCGCTCCTGTGCTGACATCTGTGTATCTTCCACGTTTTCAAGCGCATACCGCTCCTTTACCTCTTTCAGAGCTTTCTTGTCGGACGGTTTCATCTTTGGGTCAATCTTTTTCGTTCGGATATCCACAATACGGGTAAAGGCACATTCTTCCAGTGTAGATAACAGCCCCATGAATACCCAAAAGTGCATATCGACAGTATTCAGATTTATTCCAAACTGCGTTAGGAAAGCGGAAAATATGCGCCATTGATCTACATCATAATCCACATCTTTTTTCTGTTCTTCCTTACTCTTGATAGGATTGTCTGTATACCAGCCGGACAAAAACCACTGTACCCCCTCTTGCATGGTTGCCATATCTGGATATTCCGCGGCGTTCTCCACATCAAACAACAGAGCACAGGATATAGATATCTTTTCCATGTCAGTTAATCCATTGTCGCTTAACGCCTGAAACATCTGTACTCCTATACGGAAATCGCTGTTGATGGGATAACCTTTGTATTCTGTTGGAAGTCTGTCAAGCATGATATTGAACATCAGCTTTTAGAACCCTTCCTGCCCTTGCTATACTTCCTGTTAATAGTTTGATTTCGCTCTTTTGCATACTTCTCAATAAACGGAGCAATCTTTTCAAAAAACTCCGCAATTGAATACATATCTGGAATGATACTGCCGAAAATCTTTTTCGATGCCCCGACACCGAAAATATTATCAATCTTTTCACAGGCCTCTTTGCTTACCTTATCCCGGATATCAAGGACATTGCTAAGTGCTTCATGGTTGATTCCATCCCCATTGTCAGAAACAACTTTCCCGGCCTGCTCCTCCATGTCCTTAATGTTTCCCTGGGTGTTTTTCCCATCAAACCATTGCATCAATTCTGAAAATCCCCTGAAAAAGCCATTGTCCAAAACAGAAAATTCTATGCATTCCCCTGCGTCATTCACCTCAATCTTTTTCAGGCCATTGTCAATTCTTAAACTATCCATACTTAACATCCTTTCCAAATCGGGGCACGATGGAAAGGCGCACACCCCGATATATTAAGTTTCCTTAATACCTAACTCAAATTACTCTTGCTGCTTGACTTTGCTGTTCCGGACTTTACTTCCAAAGAAGATGCCGCCGCACCGCCTGCGGTAAACTTACCCGTTTCAACATTAAATGTTCCTTTTATGCCATCACCGCGCCCACCAATCGTAATAGAATTCGTGACATTCGCTCCTGCATCACCTCCTGTGCTTCCAACGGAAATTGCACATTTGCGCTGCACCGCCGGGTAAGACGGCCCCGAACCTTTGATTCTTACACGTACATAAGATGATACCGCCTTGCTGCCTGTTGGCAATGTGTCAATCAAGTTGTTAAACCAATCAACAAGATCCGTGTCGTCTTGGTCAATGTCCTGCATTTCAACGGGAATTGACGGAGTATAAGATTTTATATCTGTTGTGCCGTTTTCCTGGTTAATCCACTGTTCGGTTTCCTCTTCGGCATTGAATTCTTCTGTCAAAGAAGCAATGCCATCGCCTAACAGGTGATAGTCTGCATCCGCAAGTGTTTTGCTCATGCTTATGTCTACAAAATGCTGTAATTCATGTCTTTTCAAAATCGTTCTCCTTTCACTCTATATTCCATGTCTGCATTTGCTGCAAATACAGTCGCTTTGTCGCCCTCGACTTCTTCCACGCTCGAAAAACTGTCATAGGCTGTAAAATTTGTTACTTTTCTCCCTCCTTTTAATACTGGAAGATTCTCTACATCTTCAAGCCACATTGTTATGCTGTCTGTTACATCTTGCGCATTTATGATTTGCCCGTTTCCAGTCGGAAAACTTTGATAGGCTACCTGTATTTTTAATTTCGATGTAAATCCGCCAGTAATATCATATTTTCTAACACTATCTCCGGCAGTCAAAATATACACGCATTTTCCAACGTCTTTAGCATTGTATTTAATATTTGCGTCCTTTGGAACGTGAGGGCATTGCGCCATAAGCTCAAGAAACATATCACCTAGACGCTTTTGTTCTGCTTTAGATATTGGTTCTTTGATTTCTTCGCTCATAGGCTACTCACTTTCCACCAATGGAGCACAACACGAATTGTAAAACGGCGAATAACCAATAACCTTTATCTGCATTTTGTGATACAGTTCCAGATACATTTCAGCAGGAAGCTTTGAAAGTGCATCATGCAGAATGTCAACATCAACCTCGCATTCCTCACCTGCATCTGCCAAAAGTCTTTTAATCGTCTGCATTATCGTCCTCCTATTTCAAATCGTGGTATTAAGGTGTGCACGTCCACCGTATCAACGCTAAACGCATAGCCATGTTACAATCCGCCTACTTGGAAATGCGGAATCAAGTCAAGCTGTGCAAAGCTGTTTAGGGAATACACATAGCCATAATTTTTTTTCATGTACTCAAAGAAATTGCCGTTGTAAAGTTCACTTGTACTGCTTTCTATCAATCCAGTAGGCGTTTCAATGTCAAGATTCAGTCCTTCTCGCTTCACAATAACGAAGAAATCACCGCCAGTATTCAGAGTGAAGTATTCAAGCATTTCTTCAGTTGTCAGCTTTTCCCACTTTTTAGGGTCTTTGAATGGCTTTGGAAGTGTTTTGTCATTTTTAATTTTCAGCAGACAAGTACTTACATTCTCTTTTCCTGCCCTGGTCTGGTTTTCTTCCTGCGTGAACTCAATCCGCACTTTGTCAAACCTCGTGCCAAAATATGTTTCTGTTTCCATCAGTCCGTTTACATAGCGGTTGTATACCACGACTGAATCAACATAGCCTATCCCCATGCAATTACCCCATTTCTGCAAATAAAAAGAAACTACCAACTGGATAGCTGATAGTTTCTGAATTTCTGTTTCCGTTTTTTATTCTGCAATAATATCATCAAAGATAATAGGTAGTTTCTTTTTAAGTTCTGCCAAAAGAGGAATCGTGACTTCTCTCATTTGAGGGTGCGCCGCCTTTGCTGTTCTTAACTTGAAGAAGTTGCGCCACTCTCTGTAATTTGCAGTGATGGTGATTTCTGTCTTTGCGCTGTTCGGCAATACAGAACGTGCCTCCTGCGGTGTTGTTCCACTGTCTAACAGACTGAAATAGTGCGCTTCTGCGCTTTCCATTGCATGTTTCCAAAAAGTGTAAGAATCAGACAGCGGAGAGAAAAAACAAGGCTCAATAACTGTAATCTCTTTTCCAAACTTATCTTTGCTGTAATTGCAGTACCGTGTGCTTTCCTGTGCAAATGACGCTATTCTATGCCGCACAAGTTCATGTGATACCCCTCTGTCAACCGTAAATTTGACGGACAAAGAGGAATGTTCAATCATAGCTTCATGTCCTTTGTCAATAATCATCTTTACAAACTTCTTTGCTGATTCTCCGTCCTCTGTGATTTTATTCTCGGACTTATAGCACACACGACCGATTTTCTCAATGTGCTGCAATTCCTCAATGCCGCCCTCTGAAATTGGTGTCAAAATCTCGTATCCAGCTTTAATGATTTTCATTTCCC
>VSNY01000023.1:29705-33974 GCA_009774535.1 Lachnospiraceae bacterium | reverse complement strand
GTAATACATCGCAGCGTCTTCCTGAAACAGTTCACTGGCAGCGGCGTCCATAGCAAAGGAAATATCGGTTCCTGGCGTAAATCCCGCGTTTGTAACCGCCTTCATCAGATAATCCAGCACTTCAAACGTATTTTTCAAATCCGGCGCAAACCCGCCTTCATCCCCGACACCCGTGCTGTGTCCGTCCTGATCCAGCAGTTTTTTCAGCTCCTGATAGACTTCGGCGCACCACTGCAGGCCCTGGCGGATGCCTTTGGCGCCGACCGGCATAATCATAAATTCCTGAAAGTCAATGCAGTTTTTGGAATGGGCGCCGCCGTTTAAAATATTCATCATCGGCACCGGAATCGTCCCCTTGCCGCAGCCGCCAAGATAGCGGTACAGCGGAACTTTTAACGCATCCGCGCCCGCCCTGGCACAAGCCATGGATACGCCAAGCACTGCGTTGGCGCCAAGTAATGATTTGTTGGCGGTACCGTCAAGCTCGATCATCAGTTCGTCGATCCGGTTTTGATACAATGCGTCTTTGCCGCGCAACTGCTGCGCAATTTTGTAATTCACATTGGACACTGCTTTGCGCACGCCTTTTCCATGGTATTCTTTCCCGCCGTCCCGAAGCTCCATCGCTTCAAACTGTCCGGTACTGGCGCCGGAAGGCACATCCGCTCTGGCGCAGGTAATTTCTCCGGTCAAACTGTCCGCGACGGTCACTTCTGCTTCAACGGTAGGATTTCCACGGGAATCCATAATCTCCCTGGCAAACACATCTATAATCTCTAATCTTGCTGACATAATAGCCTCCTTTTTCGTTCTGGTATACAATAAATACTATTTCCCAAAAGAAAGAAGGACATACATCAGGATCTTTATTTTTTCCTGTTTAAATCTGACAGGCTATCAGATTTCCCGCAGCACACGGACCGCATGCTCGGACACCATGCATTTGCCATGTTCCCGGATAAATGCCGCAATACTTTTCGTGTAACAGATTTCGTCCATATATTCATCCGCATAAATAAATAGCCGGGCGATTTCATGCGGCCCATGTGTCTGCACGTCTGCCAGCATAAAATATACATTCTGATATCTATACAGCGAAGCTTCCAGCCCCGCAGGCGCCTTTTTGCAAAATTCGATCATATGATCCAGGCTCCTGCATTTAAAAATCGCCGCTTCCATCTCCACAGCCGTCCGCACCGCCTGCGCTTCCTGTTCAGATCGCTCTGCTTGCGCTGTCTGCGCCCATTCTTTTGGATTCACGGAAAATGTGATCTCTAAGGATTCATCTGATAAAAACGCCGCATGCACTGCAATCTGCCCGCCGTTTTTTTCAAATCCTGTTTCCTGCTGCGCCCGCTTCATAATCTGCCTGAAAAAGTCTTCGGCGCGCGCACCGTTTTGCCAGATGGTCGTTTTATCCATTCCATAATCTGCGATTTCTGCTTCTGTCATGACACATTGGATTGTCTGTTTGTCTAATACTAAAATCTCCATTTCCCCTCCTGTCATAAAACGCAGCTGTTTTACAGGCATCTCACACTGCTGTTTCTGATGTTCTTCCAACAATTCTGCCCAAACCGCCGCTTCTTATTCTCTTCCTGATTGCTTACTGCAACCGTACCACAATTTTTGCCTGCTGTAAATGCTTTTTGCTTATTTTTTACCCTTTATTCCATCCAAATATGTATCCGTTTTCCAAGACATGCTGCTACACGTATCAGAAGGTCAAGACTGGGGTTATATTTGCCGCTTTCCAGCCTGGATATATTGGATTTTTTGGTTCCGGCCCGCTGCGCAAGCGCTTCCTGTGTCATTTTCTGCTCTTTGCGGACTTGCCGGATCTGGCTGATCACATCAAGCCTTGGCTGAAGCTTTTCTTCTTCCATATTGTACTGATCCTTTAATATGTTTCGACATAATTCTCTTTTATTTAACACACAATATAAAAGTTATCATATACGATAACTTTTTGTCAATATGAAAATGAAAAAGTTAGATTTTTTCCCGACCTGTTTTTACCTATCGTTGCTGATTCAATAAAATCTTAACTGTAATATCATTCATACATAAAACAGCCGTAGAAAACACGTCATTGTTTTCTACGGCTGTTTTTACAACTGCTGACAAGCCTGCTTTTATCTTGTGGTATAAGACCGCAGACTTTGGAGCCACCGATCATATGCCAGATAGGAATCCCAGCTTCCCATTCTTTTATGATCACTCATAACGGCATTAATATAAGACAAAAAATCTTTGGATGCAAAATAGCTTTGAATATCAGCCTGATCCCGTACGGCAACTGCACGAAGATAGTCGCCTGGGGACGTATGTCCTGTTTCCAGATTTAAGACCATTAGTTCGTTGTAACTGCAATACGCAGGATCGATATTATGTGCATTTACTTCCTGTACGAATTCCTTGCCGTTACGATCCAGTCCTTTTAATAAATATACCGGATTTTCCGTGGAATAGTCCGGAGACTTGTATATATTTACGGATTCTCCGGTCTGCGGACTTGCATAGGACATCAGCGCATCCTGGCAGAGCATGACTTTCTGTCGGCCTGCCTGTACGCATTTCATAACGCTGCCTGTGAATCCGGTATCTGATTTTTGCTGTTTGGATGTATGAGTTGTATTTACATAAGGGTTGATCCCAATGCCGGCGGATGTTCCAATATTCATAATATTCTCCTTTCGTTTTCTGTCAAAAGCCAGTCTTCCCACATGTGCTTTGCCATTTCAGCAGCTGTATACAAAGGCCCGCCAGGATATTCACAGTAGAGCCGCCCGGATGTATATATAGAATCATCTGTATCATATGGGCTTAAGATCCTGATCTTGTTTACTGCATTCGCGGCGATCTCCAGTTCCCATTTCTTTTGAAATTCCTCGGATGTGTATAATTTGTTTCCAAAAGAATTCAGATATTTCGCCCACTGTATCTGATCTGTGTCTATATAGGTGAAACCATCCCTCGTATCAGCGTAATTCGGCACACCTTTATTCGTCCCTTTCATAAATTCCACAAAACGCTCTGTATCGATATCTCCGTTTAAAAAATCGTTCCAAAAATTTTCATGCGCAGCGAAACGCAGGTTCCAATCCGACGGAAACTGCCCGATCAGTTCCATAACTTTGTCATATTGCTCCGGATCTTTGAAGGTAAGTGACCATTCATCTTCCGTCTGCCCCATTTTGCGGCAGAAAATCCCTTCTCTTGTATACCATGTTACATAGCGGACGTCTTCCTTCGTTTCATCCGTAGACGGGTATTCGCAGGACGTAGAATCTGTAAAAAGCAGACTGCTTTGATCTGTAACAGATGTCTTCTTTTGTCTGGCCATAAATGCCTGTCGGCTTTGCAGTTTTTTTGCCGCCCGTTTCGCGTGTTCTTCCCTCATTAGCTTGCGGACCGCGTCCTGTACGGAATCAAATTTTTTCAGAAACTTTTTCCAGTCTTTTTCTGTAAATGACCGGGAACCGATCTGATAGCTTGGCTCTGTATCGCCGTTTAAGACTTTTACAAATATCTCATTGATCTTTTCCTGGAAAAATTCCGAATAGTCCATGATGTTGTCCGCTTCTTTCCCGGTATCCGCACTCTGGTCTTTGTCCGTTTGGGAAGCGGCTGACGGATCTGTTTTGGCTGTCGTTTGTTGTGCCGCATCTGCGTGGGCTGCGGCGGTTTGATCTGCCTTGTCTGCCAAAACGCCTGCGCCAGACAGGTTCTGCTGCCCTTTGACACGATTTCTGTGATCTGCTGCCTGACTGGTTGCTGATCCGTTTGCTTCCTTACGGCCATACCATAATTTTTCCGCAAAAGAACCAGCCGTATTTTTCTGTGCCGCCTGCGCATTCGATTTTGCCGTGCCGGAATATCTTGCTGCAGTTTCGGCCTCTACTCCACCTAACGCCATAAAATCTCCTTTCTGCAGCCCTTCTGTCATTCCGGGCTGCTCCGTTCCCCCTGAAAGGTCCGAACGGGCTTTATTTTTAAGTTATCGGTATTGTCAGACAGAAAGTTTACACCAATGGCATGATCATCCCATTCAGTTGCTTGCATGGAACTATATCATAGACATTATAATTTAAATGTGTTATACTACTAATACTAAATTGAAAACAAAAGGAGGGTGTTTTGATGTCATTAACAAAGGAAGATTTATTAGCTATCTCTGACATTATGGACAAAAAACTGCAGCCAATGCATGACCAGCTTGACAAAGTGGAATTACAATTTCAGCCGATCTATGACCGACTCGATAAA